>NZ_BAUW01000037.1 GCF_000517385.1 Mesobacillus boroniphilus JCM 21738
AAATTTTATAGTTTCCTAACCAATAAAAAAGGCGAAGGACCGCCATTCGGTTCTTCTCCTTTAAATCAGCCTTTGTTGCTGATAACCAATCTTTTGATTAATGAGATGATTTTATCTTTTAGCCTTTAAAAATATCATAGACGATTTCAAAAGACTTTAGTCGCGCATTGTGATTGAATATTTGTGCATTGATGATCATTTCATCTGCCTGTGTTTCATCCAGGAATTGCTGAAGCTTAGTTTTAATGGTTTCTGGGCTGCCTACGATTGATGATCCGATACGGCTGTCCAGCAGCATTTTTTCATAAGCACTTAACTGGTTTTCCAGGTTCTTGACAGGAGGAAGCAATGCACTTGGATTATTCCTGAAAAGGTTAAGGAACTGCTGCTGCATGGATGTTGCCAGGAACTCTGCTTCTTCATCGGTTTCAGCAGCAATCACATTGACACCGACCATTGCGTAAGGCTCTTGCAAAACATCTGAAGCCTTGAAACTACTCCGGTAAAGCTTTAGTGCACCTAAAGTATTTTCAGGCGAGAAATGGCTGGCGAATGAAAACGGCAGACCTAATTGTCCCGCAAGCTGCGCACTATAGCCACTTGAACCTAATAACCAGATGGGAATATTTAATCCTTCCCCGGGAATCGCCCTGACACTTCGATATTGGGAATCGAGCTCTGGATTGAAATATGCGCGAAGTTCGTCCAATTGCTCAGGGAAATCCTGACCATCACTGCGACGTTCACGACGTAATGCATATGCCGTTACCTGGTCAGTTCCTGGGGCGCGACCAAGGCCAAGGTCAATTCGCCCTGGGAAAAGAGATTCAAGTGTTCCGAATTGTTCAGCGATGACAAGTGGAGCATGGTTAGGGAGCATGATCCCGCCGGAACCAACTCTGATGGAGCTTGTCCCCGCTGCAACATGGCCGATGATAACCGATGTAGCGGAACTTGCGATGCCAGGCATGTTATGGTGCTCTGCTAACCAATAGCGGTTATAGCCCCATTTTTCAGCATGACGGGCAAGATCCAGTGTGTTTTTAAACGCATCTGCTGCGGTGGCGCCTTCAAGTATCGGAGCCAAGTCAAGCACGGAATATTTTATATCATTTAAACGTTTGTTATCGGTCATTTTCATCTTCCTTTATTGAATAATATTAACTGCCAGGAATAGCATTTTTACTATTCCCAGCGATTATACAATTCAATAGTAACAATTATCTTTCGGTAATCAAAATAAAATGATTTGAGATAAATCGAATAAAGGCATTTAATAAAGGAGAGTTGGGGGAGGGATGCGAGGAACGGCTATCTTATTAAAGATAAGTATTCATACACCTCTCGCAAATCCCGGTAGCCCTGCTCACGGGCTTTTTTTATATAGAAAGTCCAAAGATTTGCTGTCATTTTGGCATCCGCCAGTGCATGATGCCTATTTTCAACTTCAATCCCGCACTCGAGGCAAATTTGTTCCAAAGGCAGGGAAGTGACTACAGGCTTGAATAATCTAATTAAAAATGAAGTATCTATCACTCTGTGTTCGAAATTAAAGCGTAAATGGCTGCTTGTAAATTTCTTCATAAAGGCTTGCTCATGTTTTGCATGGTGAGCTATAAGCACTGAGCTGCCTATAAAATTTAAAAATTTCAATAGCACTTCTGTAGTTTGCGGGGCAGTCATGAGATCTTCATCAGTAATAGAAGTCAGTCTAAGTATATCAGTCGGCACTGGAATTTCAGGGTTGATTAAAGAGTAGAAAACCTCACCATCTAGTATACTGGAACCAATTACTTTGACAGCTCCTATAGAGATGATCCTATCGCCTTTTTCAGGATAAAATCCTGTAGTCTCGAGGTCAAAAACGACGACCGGCAATTCTTCCAGCGGACAGTCGAGGCTATTTCCTTCCTTCATTTCTTTTTGCAGCTGCCTTAAAAAAGACATTTTCTGCGGATTTAAGTGAGGGGGCATTCCCGCATAGATGTGCGACCCAAGCTTCCCGGTCATTTGCCGGAAGAAACGAACCATATCATTCATTCCCATAAAACTTACATCCTCTCAAGCATCTTTCGGACATGTTCATAAAATTGTTCACCAACTTTAAGCATTACCTTCAATGATTTCTTTTCAGCTTTAGTGAGCTTACTGGTATTTACGTAATGCCCGGAGTCATAATCGCTGTTGCTTCCATGTTTAAGGCGATAGTCAAGCAGTGCAGAGAAATTCTTGCTATATAAGGATCTCTCTTGATCTGACATCATAGCTTCAGATACACGTCTGATACGCGAGAGTGTGGGAGTTTCTTTTATTCCTTCGTAAAATGATAACAGCCTTCCTGCATTCACGAAGGGAAAAAAACGCTGTTTCCTTAAGATTAATAGCTCCAGTATAGGCTCCATGAGTTTCTACAAGCAACTGGCCAAGTACTCCGACCCCTTTTTTCATATACATTGTGTTGCGAAGCATCCTTAACAGCAATTGTTCTCTTTTAACTTCATCAAAGGCTTTATCTTTCAATCTGCTCAAAAGACCAGCATCGCCGTGGATCGACCTGGCGTCTGCGAATATAAGCAAATAGCGGATTGACTCCCATGTAGATTCACCAACCCAAAGTCCAAGTTGGTTCTCCCAATCTTTCATTGATTTACACCACAATGGGTTGCTTGCCATTACTGAGCCGGAACATTTTTTATAGCCAGCCAGCTCTAATCCTTCGGAAATCTCTTTTCCTAACTTTAAAAAATACTCCTGCGCCTCATCTGTTTTTAGTGTAAAAACCAATCCGTGGTCCTGGTCACTCCAAATTGATTGCTCCATCCGCCCAGCACTTCCCATGACGAAGAAAGAGAATGGGGAAGGGGGATTGCCGTATTCTTTTGAGACTTTTCTTAACGCTGCAGTTAAGACTTGGTCATAGACCAAATCATGAAAATGATTTAATTGTTCATTGCTAAAAGATGCATCAGACACCCTTTTGACTCTTATTCCATCAATATTTGAATCGTCACTCAAGTTCATGATTCGGACGGCCTCCTTTTTCAATTCATTAAAAGACGGTTGGCCCACAATAGGGCCGCCGCTTAATAACCTAGAACACTTTAATTCAATTGGCAGAGGGTTGCTGTGAACTTAAAGGAACATTACCTGTTGCGGGGATTTAGACTGATCCCTTTACTGCTTCTTTATTGACCAATTCCGGATAACCATAGCTTCCATGTTCACTGATATCCAGGCCGATGATTTCTTCCTCTTCTGTTACCCGCAAGCCCTTCATTGTTACCTTTATAATCGATAAGATGATAAAAGACGCGATGAAAGCGAAAGCACCTGAGGCGACAACTCCCAGCGCCTGTACTCCCAGCTGTTCAAGACCGCCACCATAAAACAATCCAGGATTCCCAACTGTAGCTAGCTCAGGGGTCGCAAAGAATCCTGTTGATAAAGTTCCCCACACACCAGCCGTACCGTGTACTGATAGCGCAAAGATAGGATCATCTATCTTTCTGCTTTCAAAGAAGCGAATACTGTAGAAAACAAGGATTCCGGCAATAAGCCCGATGACAACCGATGCCCAAGTATCAACAAATGCACAGGATGCCGTAATGGCCACAAGACCTGCGAGCGCTCCGTTCAGCATCATTGGAACATCCGCTTTACCTAAAACAATCCAGGAGATGAGCATGGCTGCAACAGTACCAGCAGCTGCCGCAAGATTAGTGTTAAGAGCAACAAACCCAAAGAATGCTCCATCAACAGAAACGGTGCTTCCTGCATTAAATCCGAACCAGCCAACCCATAATAACAATACGCTCAATGCTGTGAAGACCTGATTATGACCTTCAATATTATTAGCTGAACCGTCTTTATTAAATTTGCCAATACGCGGCTTCAGAAGGATGGTCGCTGCCAGAGCCGCCATTGCACCAGTCAGGTGTACTACAGTTGAACCGGCGAAATCCTGTTTTCCATGTTCTGCAAGCCAGCCGCCGCCCCAAATCCAATGGGCAATGAATGGGTAAACTAAAATTGAGAATAGAAGTGCAAAGACAAGATATACAGACAATTTTGCTCTCTCAGCAAATCCGCCAAAAGCAATCGTTAAAGATATCCCGCGAATGCCAGCTGGAACAGAAAGAATACAGCACCAGAGAGTCCTAAGCCCTCTACATCATAGCCTGAATAGAAAAAGTCCGAGAAACCCAGAATCGAGTTGCCTTCTCCAAAAATAATTCCATAACCTACAGCCCAGAAAACGATTGATGAGATTCCAAAAGTCAGAATCGTTTTACCGGCAATGTGGCCGGCGTTCTTCATTCGTGTTGATCCTGTTTCAAGCAGGATGAAACCTCCAATCATCAAAATAACCAAAACCGCGGAAATCATAACCCATAAGCTATTCATTAAAAATACCGTATCCATTTTTTCGTCCCCTTTCAAATTGTGAATATAGTTTGTATTCTCGCATGAATTTTTTTTATCAATCTACTTTTATGTAAGAAAACCTAACATGTTTTTTCAAAAAAAGAAAAAACCTTCAATCTTGAAGGTTTTACAGTTTAGTATTTTCGAACGCCGAATCGAGCATTCAATTGTCCTTGTATCATTTTCTTATGAGCCTCATCTTTATGTCGTTTCTTTTCCTTAATCATTTCCTGTCGGATCTCATAAGTCTGGACACCATCTTCGATTTTGTTTGCAATCTCAACTAAAAGTTCGACATCTGAGAAGGAATATCTTCTGCTCCCACCAGGAGTTCGGTCCGGAAAGACTAATTTCCTTTCTTCATAATATCGTATTTGTCGTTCAGAAAGTCCGGTCAGCTCACTGACAATACCTATAGTTATAACTTTCTTTTCTTTAAAGGAGGAGGGGTCTGCAGCCAATTCATACACCACGCTTTTAACAGTTTTAAATATTATATGTTATATTTCCTTACATGGCTATTCATTTGTATAATAAAGATCGTTAATATCCATTAATTAAATTTTTAAGTTCAGTTAATGTTAATTTCCTTAACTCTTCTTCGCCTTCATTGGTAATTTTCGATTTGATCAGATGCTGGATATAATGGTCCTTTAGTTTTTCAACAGCTGTACGTAAATGCAAGGACACAGAGAATCCCTCCTTAAAAAGTTTCATTTTGTGCAGCACGTAATATTTCTACAGCGTGCATTCCATGCCTTTTCAAAAGTTCTTCATACAATTCATCCCGAAAAAGATCAATCATGATTATCAATTGTGGCAAATCAGAAGTATTCTGTCTTTCCACATTCATCCCCTCATTTCCTGAATCAGTTGTAAATTTTCCATAAGCATAAAGAATTCTTGCAAAAAAGTCAGCAGGTTCGTCAGGATATCTGACAGGATTTTTTCAAGGTGAAGTTATGATTAAAGTAAAATCCGGAAAACCTAAAATGATTTGTATAAGGAGGAATGAGGATGGAACAGAATATGCAGCCTGAAAATAGAGGGTATGTCATAAATGAATATGACGTACTTAAGAAAGTCATTCTTTGTAGCCCACAGTATATGACAATACGTGATGTAATTAATGAAACTCAGAAACATTTCAAGGATGAAGGCATACATATAGAAGTTGCCTTGGAACAGCACAATGAATTTGTGAACACTTTAAAAAGTTACGGGATGGAGGTTATCCTTCTTCCGTACCATAAAAAATACCCTGAGCAAGTCTTTACTAGGGATATCGGGTTTACCCTCGGCCAAACTATATTTGTTTCGGATATGGCCAGCGAAGTTCGAAAGGGCGAGGAGAATGTACTGAAACAATGGCTCGAGGATGAGGGAATATCCTATTATAATTTAATTGGTGATCAGATCGAGGGAGGAGACGTAGTTATCGATCAAGACACAATCTATGTTGGCTTAAGTAACCGGACAAACCAACAAGCTGCAGATCATTTACAAGGATTGCTTCCAAACTTTAAAGTTAGACCCGTTCCCTTTAAAGCAGAATATTTGCACCTTGACTGTGTCTTCAATGTCGTTTCCCCGGAAATCGCATTAATCTATCGACCAGCATTGACAGAGGAAGATATTAATCTGTTCAGTTCGAGATATGATTTAATTGATGTGAGCGAGGAAGAACAATTTACACTTGGCACGAATGTGTTAGTCATAGGAAATAAAAAACTTTTGAGCCTGCCTGTGAATAAGGGAGTAAATGAACAGCTAAGAAGCAAAGGGTTCGAAATAATTGAAGTGGATATAACAGAAATCATAAAATCTGGAGGTTCATTCCGCTGCTGTACACTTCCGATTTTACGAGAGAAGGATGGACATTAAGAAACAATGCGGGAGACAATTGTCTCTCGCTTTTTTTCGTTTATGGCCAGCTGTTTTAGAAACTGCGAATACCCGTACAAACATAGAGCAACTTCTGACAGCTTTAGAGATCACCAGCGAATAGCTGTCCGAACATACAAAAAGCAAAAAGATTTGGAAGATAGCAAGGGATTATAGCCTAACCGTACCGACGAAAACCTTGTACAGGTTTGCTAGCAACCAGCAAATTAAATACTCCAACCCCTGTTTTTATACAGCTAAATAAATTGTTTTCTGTTAAATATCACATTTTGATTGTCCTTAATGTCAAGTTAACTTATAATTCAAAATAGAAAGAAATCAAATTTGTAAAGGGGGATTCATTTGGAAGCTTTTGTTTCTTGGCTCAATGGGATTCTTTGGAGCAACCCGGTCATTTACATCATTCTTGGAATCGGTTTGCTCTTCTCGATCCTCACACGTTTTCTGCAAGTTAGACTCCTGAAAGACATGGTTAAACTTATGTTCACAGGTAGAAGTTCCGATGCTGGTGTTTCATCTTTTCAGGCCTTATCTATCGCTTTATCAGGCAGGATCGGAACAGGTAATATCGCAGGTACTGCCACTGCTATCGCAATGGGTGGGCCTGGTGCGGTTTTCTGGATGTGGACAATTGCGTTTATCGGGGCAGGAAGTGCATTCGTAGAATCGACACTAGCCAGATCTACAAAGTTAAGCAAGATGGTCTCTACCGAGGCGGTCCTGCTTACTACATTGAAAAAGGTCTAGGAATCAAATGGTTTGCTATTGCCTTTGCCATAGCAGCTTTACTGGCAATGTCACTACTAATGCCAGGAATTCAGTCCAACTCGATTGCACTTGGTCTTGAGAACGCATTTGGCGTTAGCAAGTCAGTGACAGGTTTTGTCGTAATCGCACTTTTGGCTTTAATCATTTTCGGAGGCGTCAAAAGGATTGCGACTGTCGCGCAATATACAGTTCCATTTATGGCTGTTGGATACATCCTTGTCGCCCTAGTCATTATCGGAATGAATATCTCTGAAGTTCCTGCCGTTTTCGCTTTGATTTTCAAAAGCGCTTTCGGTGCTGATTCAATGTTCGGCGGTATTCTAGGCAGCGCGATTGCATGGGGTGTAAAACGCGGTATTTACTCCAATGAAGCAGGTCAGGGTACTGGTCCGCACGCAGCAGCTGCTGCAGAGGTTTCACACCCGGCTAAACAAGGTTTGGTTCAGGCATTCTCTGTATACATTGATACATTATTCGTTTGTTCCGCAACAGCTTTCATGATCCTGTTCACAGGAATGTTCAATACGGTTGGTGCTGACGGAGCATTCATTGTTGAAAACCTTAAGGGAGTGGAAGCAGGTCCAGGATATACTCAGGCTGCGGTTGATGCGGTTCTGCCTGGATTCGGTGCAGAATTCGTTGCTGTCGCACTATTCTTCTTCGCTTTCACAACAATCATGGCTTACTATTATATGGCTGAGACGAATATTGCTTATCTTCTTAGAGGAAGAAACGGCAAGGTGCCAATGTTCATCCTCAAAATTGTCATCCTAGCCGCTGTCTTCTATGGAGCGGTAAAAGAAGCTTCACTTGCGTGGGCGCTTGGTGATGCTGGCCTCGGACTGATGGTATGGCTCAACCTCATTGCCATTGTCCTGCTCGCGAAACCAGCTTGATTGCTTTGAAGGATTATGAGGAACAGAAAAAGCAAGGACTTGATCCAGTCTTCAATTCGAAAAAACTCGGCATCAAAAATGCTGAATACTGGGAAGAAGAATATTCCTTCAATCATGAAAAAGATAAAGATAAAGTATCATAATAAGATTATTTCGGAAGAGCTGCCTTCTCAAGGGCAGCTCTTCTTTTGGGTTTTATGGTTTGATTATATTGTCCCAGTGGAATGGGAAGAATGAGAGCATAAAGCACGAATCGGGGGAATTTCATGAAAATGTTATGCATCGATGGTGGCGGTATTAGAGGCATTTTCCCGATTGCTATCCTGCAAGCGATAGAAGAAGAGTTTGGAAAGCCTGTGGGTGAACTCTTTGATGTAATCTCAGGCACAAGTACAGGGTCAATCATTGCTGCTTCAGCTGCTTTGAACACCTCCATGGAAGAGATGATGGGCAGGTACGAGACTTATGGTGAAAAGATTTTTGTGCGAAAAGCCAAGATTGGTCTTTTCAAGAGTGTTTATAGTGACAGGTATTTACGCAGGCTGTTAAAACAAGCCTTCAAGGAAGTTACTCTGGGTGATATCGAAAAGCCTTTGTTGATACCCGCTGTTGATATAACCCACGGAAAACCTTATATCCATCGAACTGACTTTGGTTATTCTTCCGAAAATGAATTATCTATAAAATTGTGGGATGCTGTACTATCGTCTTGTTCAGCGCCAATCTACTTTCCGCCCAATAATGTAAACAATCAATATTTATCGATCGATGGAGGGCTATGGGCTAATAATCCATCGTTGGTTTGTGTGACGGAAGCCCTGCATCACTTTAAAACCGATTTAGCCGACATCCAGATACTATCGATTGGAACAGGCCAACAGAATATCGATTTTTCCATAGGGGAGGAAAAGTACTGGGGAATCCGACAATGGCTTCCATTCCATTTTCCGACTTTAAAGGTTATGCCGAAATTATTGGATCTGGCGATGGATTTATCTTCTGAATCAGTTACTTACCACTGCCGGCTTTTACTAGGCGACCATTACCTCAGACTGAACACAGAGCTATCAGAAGAAATTCCCTTTGATGATTTTACTAATATGGCAGAACTAAAGGACCTGGGAAAGCAGGTTTTTCAAGATAATAAACAGAAAATCGCATCTTTTTTATCGGATAAATAAGCTTTATACTGGCTAAAAAAATCTATTTAACTTAGTCTTAAACAGAATGTGGTTTACATAGTTTTGAGATACTATGCTGTGTAAAAAAAGACAGGAGGGACTATCCATGGATAAACTTGAAGTTGGCGAAGTATTCACAATTAGTGATGAGAATGATGTGGAACAAGAGGTCGAGGTGATTGGGGTTTTAACAATAGAAGGGTCTGACTATGCAGCTGTCAGTTTTGTCGAAGATCTTCAAACAGAATCGGACGAAGATATTGATATCTTTTTCTTGAAAGTAGACGAAGATGGAGATTTTGCAGCAATTGAATCTGATGATGAATTTGAAAAGGTTTCTTCTGCATTTGATGAAATGATGAATGAAGAAGAATAATGGGCAGAAGCGAGGTTATGCCTCGCTCCTTTTTAGGTATTATGTATTATAAAGACAAAAGAATTGTTAATAGAAGGAAATTATCCGAGTTTGTCGAATTGTTTTTTGAAAGGAGTTGATTCAAATTGGATAGTGTCGTTCTTGTTACCTTTAAAATAAAGGGAATTCCGATTCCTATTAAAATAGCATCTACTAACGAACCAAGCAGGGAGCAAATACTTAAGAAAATTTCAGATTTAGCAAACAGATATGACTTATCAGGCGAAATCCAATTCAAGAAGCTCCTCAAGGAAAACGGCCATAAAATGTATATCTATGAAATTGGCGACAAGAAGTGCATGGTACTGGTAGAAAGGCTCGAGAAAATAAAAGAGTTTGAAGAAAAAAGCTCCTAGTACTGCAACTGCTAGGAGTGTGTCTGCTATTCGTGTGTTTAGCCCAAGGGACTAGCTTCAATAACACTCCCCAAAACCCTTTTTAGCTTTCATAATGAACGGAATCTCTCGTGAATTGAAAGAAGGAATGTTTGTCGATTTTAAAGGGAAAGGAAGCCAATAGCGGCTTCCTTCTTTATTTCCTAATATAGTATCGAGGATCTTCCTGTTTCTTTAATTCCCCTGAGATCAAAGCCGTTGCACTGTGATTCCCTTTAGCATCAAGACCTGTCTCCCAAACCATCATGCCGCCCAACTGATGCGAGAGTGCAAGATTTGTTTTCTTTTTCAATGTGGAATGGCCATTATAATGGTATGTTGTCCCATTCATATCAACCTGATCCTTTCCGGCATTATCAGGATGATGATTGATAAGAGCTTCGTATGACACCTGTTTGATCGCAGGGTCCTCAGGCTGCGCATATAGCGGCACACCCAGGACGAGTTTCTTCCTTGAAAATCCATACTGGTCGAAAAGTTTTGTCCAGTAGGCCACTATATTAACAGAATAAGAGTAAGGCGATAAATTCGCAGCGTTATACTCTCCATCCCATTGGCCATCATAAGCCATCAAATTGACATGATCAAAGTACTTGAACATGGATGGCTCCAACACGACAGATTGAATTTCAGTTCCTGTTACGCTGTGCACCTTGGCATTTACAGCGATGGACAATTCCTTACCGTTTGATTTCAGCTGTTCACTTAATTCTTTTGCAAAAACAGCCAGATTTTGAGCATCTTCTGTTGAGCGAGGGTGCTCAAAATCGATATCTATGCCATCTAGCTTTTCTTTTTTTGCAAAACTAACAAGCTCGTGAACTAGTTTTTTTCTTGAAACAGAGTTAGAGATGGCTGCCTTGAAGTAATCATAAGATTCCCCGCCCTTGATATGGTACCAGCCGCCGATTGCCAGCATAACCTTCGTATCGTGTTTTTGCGCGTTAGTAACAATCGCTCTTAAATTTTTGACAGCATGATCTCCATTCATTAACAGGCTGCCATCCGAGTTTGGATGGGCGAAGGAAAAAATTACATGAGTCAGGTTTTTATAATCGATCTCTTCTGGCTTCCTGAAATCCTGGACATAGCCAATCAAAACCTTTGCTTTTTGCTTTTTCAATTGTGGTTCTTTTTTAAGTCCAGGTATTTTGGTTGAATGTGCTGCTTCAGCGCTGGCTGCCATCGTCTTGCTTTTTTGCGTATTTGAATAGAGTGTTCCAGATATAAAACCGCCCACGAAGGTGAGGATAATGACCATCAGGGGCAGGATGCTTATTTTCATAAGAGATTCCTCCTGAGTTTAATCAACCTCAAAATTGTAACAGAGAATACAACTTTATAGCTGTGGAAATATCAA
Organism: Mesobacillus boroniphilus JCM 21738; assembly: GCF_000517385.1. GTDB lineage: Bacteria > Bacillota > Bacilli > Bacillales > Cytobacillaceae > Mesobacillus > Mesobacillus boroniphilus. The sequence goes on from NZ_BAUW01000037.1 coordinate 11,346, forward strand.
CCTATGTCTTATACCGATGGATTAATAATCGGGGAGCGGGGAATATAATAAATATACTTGATGATAGGAGCGGAAGATATGGACCCAAAGTTAGTAAGAGCTGGGAGTACGGAAATGAGTTTTATTGATGAAGGCAAAGGAGATCCAATCGCCCTCATACATGGATTTGCAGGCAGCAAGCACTATTGGGATAAAATCATTCCCGAATTGGCCAACGAGCATAGAGTCATCGCCCTCGACCTTCCTGGACACGGAGAATCAGAGATGGGGAAGGACAGATATTCCATTGAGGATATTGCCAGTACAATTAAAGAATTATTGGATCAGCTAGGGTTGGATAAGGTAACAATGTTCGGTCATTCACTGGGCGGATATATCACCCTGGCATTTGCCGAGTTATACCCACAGTACTTAAAAGCTTTCTCTTTGGTACACTCAACAGCAAATCCGGATTCAGAAGAAGCGAAGGAAGCCCGGGAAAACAATGCAAAGAAGATTCAGGAAGAGGGAACTGGAGCATTCATCGAAGGACTTTCCAGCAAGCTCTTTTCTCCTGATAACACAGAAGTGAATGCGAAGGAAATGGAAGAGACAGTCAAAATCGGCATGATGACCAAGGTGGATGGGCTTGTCAGTGCATTGATGGCGATGAAGGATCGACCTGAAAGGAATAAAGTGTTAGAGGAAACGGAACTTCCTGTGCTCCTGATTGCTGGTGAACAGGACCAAATTATCCCTCCTGAAAAAACATTTACTGTATCGAGACAAAATATTGAAAAGAAAGTCATTCATAATTCCGGCCATATGAGCATGTATGAACAACCGGATGAACTTGTTAAGGTGATTAAAGATTTCCTTGCAAAAGTTTAACGAGTCAAAACAGCCTGTCCACTTAGGGCAGGCATTTTTTATTGGTTAGGAAACTATAAAATTTATTTAGTTGTGGATAACTACATGTAGTATTCTTAATCTAGCTCCAGCGCCTAGCCCCTCGAGTCGCTTCGGTCCGCCCAATGAAGTCAAAAAACGACTTCACTGGTCGGCTCTCCAGCGCTTGTCGGGGCTGAACAAGGCGCTTGCGCTTTTTGTTCTTTGAAGTTCGTGAGTGTTAAAATGTATTACAGCACGTGGATATGGGATCTTTTGGTTGACAGAATTGTTTTAGATGGACACACAATCGTGATTCCGATGCTTGCCTGTCCTGCACCTGAAGTGATGCTGCCGTATATTGGCGCAAGGACAAGCAAAATCCGAATAGGTTCTGGCGCTGTATTGCTTCCACACTACAAACCGTTTAAAGTGGCGGAGCATTATAATTTGCTTGCAATACTGTTCCCAGACCGGATTGATATCGGAATCGGCCGTGCTCCAGGAGGGTCTGCAGAAGTCACCCATGCTTTGTCAGATAACTTCCTGCAAAACGTTTGGAAACTTCCAGAATCATTGAAAGAATTGCTTCATTATGTGAATAATGATCACCCAGAAGGAAGCGAATTAGCAAAAATAAAGGCATCTTCCTTACCAGATGTCCGTCCAGAATCATAGGGAATCCTAAGCAAGTAAAAGATAGATTGCTCGAATTGCACAAGAAGTATAACCCTGATGAAATCATGATCCTGACCATCACGTATTCACCTGAGGACCGAATAAGGTCATATGAATTAATAGCCGGAGAAACTCTTTAGGACAGCGGTTGAACCATTGTTTACTAACCTCTTAACAAATCTTCCATTTAAGGTATAATATTATCTGTGAGCAGCTGCTGCAACATGTATATAACATTGCAGCTATCTGATATAAGTTGAAAGAGAGTGAAATTTATGGGTCGTAAATGGAACAACATTAAAGAAAAGAAAGCGTCCAAGGATGCAAACACAAGCAGGGTTTATTCAAAATTCGCACTTGAGATTTATGTTGCAGCCAGACAAGGTGAACCAAATCCAGAGTCCAACCAGGCGCTGAAATTCGTCCTCGAAAGAGCGAAGACATATAATGTACCAAGAGTCATTATTGACCGTGCAATCGATAAAGCTAAGGGCGGAGCTGAAGAAAATTACCAGGAGCTTCGATACGAGGGCTTCGGTCCAAATGGTTCAATGGTGATCGTTGATGCGCTTACAAACAATGTAAACCGTACGGCTTCCAATGTGCGTGCTGCTTTTGGTAAGAACGGCGGCAACATGGGAGTAGCTGGTTCCGTATCTTATATGTTCGACAAAACGGCGGTAATTGGTTTTGAAGGAAAGTCCGCTGATGAAGCACTTGAAATTTTGATGGAAGCGGATGTTGATGCACGCGATATCCTTGAAGAAGATGAATCCATCATTATTTATGGTGAGCCTGAACAATTCCACGCTATCCAGGAAGCTTTCAGGAATGCCGGTATCACTGATTTTACTGTTGCTGAACTGACAATGCTGCCTCAGAACGAGGTTACTCTTGACGAAGAAACACAGGAACAATTCGAGAGGCTTATTGATGCGCTGGAAGATTTAGAGGATGTCCAGCAGGTATATCATAATGTGGATTTAGTTTAATAGAATTTTTATACAAAACAGACCCATTCTATAAAGGAGTGGGTCTGTTTTTGGACAGCATGATCAATCCAATTCCAGGGACGCCTGCTGTTCCGATACTTGCCAGTGTCGCAGTCAATATGACGGTCAATACATAACTATTATAATTTATTTTTATTAACTTTATTTCGGAAAGCAGTGATATATAGTGGATGTTCAAGATAAATGGAATCAACAATATATGGATAAGCTGACTAACCAGACTACTCCAGAACCAAATAAAAGATTACAAGAGATGGCTTCTTACTTGAACGGAGGAACTGCAATCGACTTTGCCTCAGGACTGGGAGGCAATAGCTTCTTCCTGGCAGAGCTAGGCTATAACATCACAGCTATTGATATTTCTGACATTGCTATTAACTATGTTCAAGAGCTGGCAGCCAAACGAGGTTGAATATTACGGCTAGAGTAGCCGATCTCACGAAAGAAAAAAATGATTTAACCAGCTGTAGGTACGATTTAGCGGTAATGACATATTACCTGGAACGTTCTCTATTTCCACTAGTAAAACAAGTGATCAAAGATGATGGATATTTATTCTTCGAAACGTTCTACAAACAAAAAGCAGCAGGGAATGAACATATTTCAAATCAATATAAGCTGGAGTCGAATGAGCTCCTTAAGGAATTCAGCGAGTGGAAGATTCTCTTTTTTGAGGAAAATGAGCAGGAAGGACGACAGACAATTTTTTGCCAAAAAATACAGAAATCAATCGGTTAAGAATGTCATATCCCTATTTGTAGAACATAAATAATAAGGAGTATCAAAAGGAGATATTTGTCATAAGATAGTTAAGATGAAAAAGGGTGGGTTGCTATGTACAATATCCTGTTGTTTACGGATTCAGGGGTAGATGATTCATTGGCTCTGATGTATGCCTTGCTTCATCCGGAACTTAATGTTGTGGGGGTAGTTACCGGGTACGGGAATATCACAAAAGAGCAGGCAATAAATAATACAGCCTATTTATTGCAGCTGGGAGAAAGAGAGGATATTCCGATCATCGCCGGTGCATCGGGCCCTTTATCTGGTGAACTGGCTACCTTTTATCCGGAGATACATGGACCAGATGGGCTTGGTCCGATCAGGCCCCCAGAGGATTTGGGAGAAGTAGAGGTATATGATATTGATAAAATCCTTGAAATTGTTAATCAGCACCCTGAAAACCTGGTAATCGTAGGAGTCGGGAGACAAACGGAACTGGCAATCCCATTTATCTTATATGGCGAGGAAGCATTCAAAACAGTCAGTGCTGTTTATATCATGGGTGGGGCGTTCCTCGTTCCTGGCAATGTCACAGCTGAAGCCGAGGCGAATTTTTATGCCGATCCAATTGCGGCTAATCAAGTGCTGGAAAAGGCAAGAAATGTATTCTTGCACCCGCTCAACATTACCAATAAAGCCATCATTCCTCCAGCAGTAATAGATTATCTTGCACAAAACAGCCAGACTCCTTTTAAAGATCTGATTAAACCTGTCTACGATTATTATTTCGAAGCGTATAAAAAGAATGTCCCAGGAATCCAGGGTGCGCCTCTCCATGATGTCATCACATTAAGTGCCCTCGTGAACAAAAATCTGGTGAAATACCTGCCAAGACGAGTTACCGTTGAATTGTTTGGCGGGGCACGAGGTAAAAGTATGGCAGACTTCAGGCCAAAGCCTGAGCAGGAACCTGAAGATCAACTAGATTGGATAGGCATGGAAGCAGACATACCAGCTTTTATTGAAGATTTTACCCTCGTTTTCATGGGGGATACGGAATCGAAAAATTAGACAAAAAGAACTCCCATTGATGAAAGGGAGTTCTTTTTTGAGTTGAGACTATAGGCTTTGATTTACTTCTTTGTACTTTTTCCTATTGGCATTAGAGTACAGCATCACTAAAATGCTAGAGGTAAATTATGTTCAGTGGAAAATCCAGACCATCCATTGTCCTGAACGCCATCGTGGCTGCAAGCCAGGCAGGGCTCCCGGTAGCAATATACATCAAAACATTAATTACGATTAAATCCATAAAGGTTCCTAGATCTGAAAATGCTTTTACAAAAGAAAAACTTTGCGGTTCATAGAATCTCCCTTTATCATGAGGTAGTATAGTTATTCTGTTTAATTTTAAAAATTTCGAATTTACTTCGCAATACGAAATACAGAATAAAAGGAGGGACTTACATAATGATTCAATCAATCAATCAAACTGTAATGCATAGTTATCCAGGAATGGTCGCACTGGTTACGGTTAGTCATAATGGAGAAAATAATATCATGGCTGCTGGCTGGCATTCCTACATATCCTACGAGCCGCCAATTTACGGAGTTGCCATCGGCCGTGAACGTTATACTTACCAGCTCATAAAATCTGAAGGCAAATTTGCTATTAATTTTGTGCCATATGAATATTCTGCTCTTATTCAGCAAGCAGGTGTGTATTCGGGTTCAATGGTGAACAAATTTGAAAAGGCGAACATCAGTTTCGACCACGGATCAGCAACGAATTCACCGATACTGCGGGATGCATATATAGCCTATGAATGTGAGATCATAGACCGCAATAGTTACGGTGACCACGATTGGTTCGTTGCAAATATCGTACAATTTTACAGGGATCCAGATAAATTCCTTAAAAACGGCATGCCAAATTTCGATGAGCTCACAATTCCGCTTTATTTAGGAAGATCCACATACACAAATGTAAATCAACATAGTGATTTTGTTTCGCATAGGGTTGAGGAATAGAAGCACACTAAAGACACGAAAAATGATCAGCCAAAGGTGCAGATGATTTTCCGTGTTTCATTTTAGTAGAAACGGGAGGAGATGAGTCCAGATTAACCTCTTATAAAAAACTTATTTTCTAGTTTACATAACATAAATTCTAGGAAGTTCTATAAATGATTTAAATCGGTATCTCATTAACTAAGTATACTTAAATCAGTGAGACGAAATTAAAATTTTTATAAATTTACTTATTCATTTTTATGCTTTTACATAATCAATTTATTTCTGGATATTAGTTAAATTCTTTTTTTAAAAAATTCGTTTTGTATACTATTTAAATTCAATTTATTTTAAGTCAGTTCCATTAGCTCTGCTAGGAAAAATACATTTTATCAATAATCAATCTTTATAATAACCAGTTATTCATTACATTATCTTTAAAATATTATAATCAATGTCAAGCCAATCTTATTTATACTCTTTCAATTCATTTTGTTTGTTTACATAATAGTATTATTTAGTTCTTTCTGGGATTGAATTAAATAGATTTTAAAAGCACAGGCTTACGCCTGCGCTTCTGGTGTTCTTTCCTTATTCATTTTGTTAAGATACGTTCTTGGCGTACCGTAGTATTCTACCTGATTGAATTCTGGATAGATAGATGAAAATTGTACATAAATGGGTGCATCGGGCAGCCAAGGATAATATGTGAAGAAGTTTTTATCTCCATACACTATCGCAGTAAATGCTAAGTCCAGCTCTTTTTTGAAAATCATATAACGGATCCTGGACATATTCAGGTCGTATTCCCCGTTACTGATATACACCTTAGCATACAGCAAGTATTCACCATTGATGGTGATCCAGTCTGCCAATACTTCATCCCGCATTTCATAGTTGATTGCCTGATAATCATAGACATTCCCGACCGCTAGAAACAGCTCTCCAGTAAGATCGGAATGTGTTAAAGTGTACTTCCTGCTGTCTATTGGCAAAAAAGCAGTTGCTGGTGGAATAAAGTTAACGCTCAATCGTTCTGGCTTGAATTTACTCACGGCTGAAGGCTCCTTCCCGTTAAAAGAATCCTTTTCCGATATCCTATGCCATTTAGCCGCAATCCGTGACAATCGCCTATATTATTCAGATTGGAGGCTTTTGACCTCAGCGTTTATTACTCGCCATTTCCCCTTTTCATATAACCAGGTCGATTCAATATTCGCAATTCCATCCGCATTGTATGCACCATTTATTCGTTGGATGCCTTTCAACCCATAAAAGTCGTCTTTTACCTTAATCGGCTTTAAAATGCCAAAAGGAAGAACCATTAACTCTGTTGGTTCATTTAGCTTTCCATCCTGATATAAACCCAGGCTTTCGTACTCCTCTTTTCTGTCACTTAAATCAAAAGTGTATGATTGTCCTGTTTCCTGAAGCTTTATGGATGCCTTGTAACCATCCTCAAATTGACTGCTGGCAGCAAGAGGTTCTGGTACAGTCAGATTGGTAACTTGGAAATCCTTTAAACTATATAAATAAAAATTTGATAGACCGCCACTTCCCCCGGTAGGAACACTGATAAATATGTCTTTCACTGAATCGTGATTCAAATCTTTATAAATGTTAGTTGGATCGTATCCAGCTTCAAGATCGATTTTATAATTTTCGCCATTTGATGCCCTTATTTTCAAGAATATCTTTTTGAGAAACTGCGCTCCTTCTTCATAAGGCACTCCTTTTACATAAATCAAATCCTTTTTTCCATCGCCAGTTACATCAACTTTTTCCTCAGAGATCGTCACCGTTTTTTCCTGGGACTCCCCTGCATATACGCCGGTAAGCGCGGTTAACGACATAAAAAAGAACGCGCTGAACGTGATTAATAGCTCCTTTTTCATTATACATCACCCCGTTATACTTAACATCTCCAATTATGGTAAAAAAATGCACAAAAAAAAACCTCTGATCTAATCAGAGGGGTGAATAATAATTATTTGTTCTTGGATTCTGCATGTTTACGGTATTCCCAGGATTCAATTCCTGTTAAACCTTCTATAGAGTCAGCATAAAACACTGGATCTTTTCCTTGTCTACGCTGTTCTTTATAATCCTTTAATGCCGCCATGGCAATCTTTGCTAGCAAGGTTATCGCTACAAGGTTGATTAGTGCCATCAATCCCATGAAGAGGTCTGCTAAATTCCATACAATTTCCAACTCGGCAATTGCACCAAACAAAACCATTGCAATAACAGCAAGACGATAAATGAATAGAGCCGTAGGGCTTTCCTTAATGAATTCAATATTAGTTTCACCATAATAGTAATTACCAATAATCGATGTGAAGGCGAAAAGGAAATAGCTCCACCGACGAATGTTGGTGCCCACGAACCGACATGGCTTGTCAGTGCTGCCTGCGTTAACTGTATACCATCTAAATCGGAATTCGTATATTCTCCTGACAATATGATGATGAAGCTGTTGCCGTACAAATTAGTAAAGTATCCGTAAATACTCCCAATGTCTGGATTAGGCCTTGCTTCACTGGATGTGTGACTGCAGCAGTGGCCGCTGCATTTGGTGCGCTACCCATACCAGCCTCGTTAGAAAATAACCCTCTCTTTATTCCCATCAAGACCGCTGCTCCCATTCCGCCCCCAACTACTTCCTGTAAGCCGAAAGCGTTCTTGACGATCAGTGAGAGCATAGCAGGAATTTCACTGAAATTCATAATCACAATAAACAAAGCGAGGATTAAATATATCACAGCCATGATTGGCACGATGATTTGTGATACAAAAGCAATTCTCTTGATGCCACCAAAAATGACTGCGGCAGTCATAACAGCTAATATGATTCCCATCCAAAAGGGATCGAATCCAAATGCCTGGTCAAATGCAAGGGAAATTGTATTGGATTGGACAGAACTAAACACCAAACCAAAAGTAAAAACAATAATTATTGCAAACAAAACGCCTAACCATCGTTTGTTTAGTCCGCGTTCCATATAATAAGCTGGACCGCCGCGAAATTCTGCCTCATCACTATCTTTAACCTTATAGATTTGGGCTAGAGTACTTTCAATAAAGCTGGATGCTGCACCAACAAGGGCAATGATCCACATCCAGAAGACAGCACCAGGACCTCCGGCTGAGATAGCAGTCGCAACTCCTGCCAGGTTACCTGTCCCAACTCTAGAAGCCAAGCTGACCGTAAAGGCCTGGAATGAAGACCTGCCCCTTTTCCCTTCGGAAGACACGGTGGCCGGATCCTTTAACACTCTGATCATTTCCGGGAAAAATTCGAACTGAACAAATCTGGTTCTGAATGTAAAATATGTACCCAGTGCTACTAGAACAGCAATTAAGATATAACTCCACATATAGTTGTTCAATTCAGATATGATGTTGTTGAAAATCTCCATAGAAAACTCCTTTATTAGTTTTTGACAAAGCTGTTTTTACTTTGAACATAATTTTTTCGTATAATACATCTCCTGCCTTTGCGAACAGCCTAGGAGTCATGTTCAATCTACTCCTTAAGTGTTGTGGCATTCGTATGTATTACGAGATGCAAAAAGGTTTACGAAAAGGTCTTTCATAGTTATTTTGGTATAGTTTTTAATGTACCAAATTGCAATCGCTTTACAATGGTACTTCACTCCCAATATTAGCTTTGCCCCAGATAGAGAGGAAGTTACCTATGTAATACCCTGGTTATGATAAAAAAACAAAAACACAGCAGTTTTACTGTGTTTTTGTTTTAACTCTGCTATTGTGTGTTTTTATCTTGCTCATTCTCACTTTTCCAAATGGCTGTAAGCTTCCCGGTTTCACTTTCGTCTACAAGGAATGATCCATTTGTATATCGATCGCTGAACCTTAATTCTGAAGCTTTCACAGAAACAATCTGCTGTTTTTCTGACTGGAAGAATACTTCGTCCTCTCCACGCACAGCCTCCACACCAATAATACGGTGAGGATTTGCTTTCAGTTCACGGAGCATCACAACACCGCGTTTCGCGCGAGAAGTTTTCTCGAACTCAGATAGCTTCATTTTCTTAATAGCACCACGCTGTGTAGCGATAACAATGGAATGGTTTTGGTTGTTGTCAATAATTTTCCCGCCGACAACATAATCCCCATCCTTCAGGTTCATCCCCTTAACGCCAGCTGCCCTGATCCCAATCGGACTTATTTCCTCTTCACTGAACCATAGACCATAACCGAAATGTGATGAAAGGAACAAATCCTTCTCCCCATTGGTTACATGTATGTCGATGACTCTATCATCACCTTTTACATTGATTGCGGTCAGCGGTTTGGAGTATCGCTGAGCTTTATAAAGGTTTAACTCGGACTTTTTCACCATACCATTCTTGGTCACAAATACAAAGTATAAATTCTGTTCGAAATCGGTGACTGGTACAGCTTTTATGATGTCTTCATCCCGATCCAGTGGCACGAGATTTGCGACGTGCTGGCCAAGGTCTTTCCAGCGAATGTCAGGAAGTTCATGAACAGGCAGGTACAGGTAGCTGCCTTTATTCGTGAACAATAACAAAACATCCTTTGTATTCATATTCAATTGTGATAACAGCCTGTCAGTATCTTTCATGGCAAAATCCTGCCCATTGGAAGCGGCATAGGATCTTTGGCTTGTCCTTTTTACGTAGCCATCCTTCGTTACAGTTACTATAACATCTTCGCTTGCGATCAGAACTTCAAGGTTAATTTTGATTTCCTCAATCTCTTCCTCGATTTTTGTTCGTCGGTCATCTGAGAAGCGCTTTTTGACGTCCTTCAGTTCCTTTTTGATGATAGATAATAACTTCTTTTCGCTGCCCAGAATGGCGGTAAGTTCCTCTACCTTCTTGGCAAGCTCCTCGGCCTCGGCTTGAAGTGCAGTAATATCGGTATTAGTCAGGCGATATAGCTGCAAGGAGACGATCGCTTCAGCCTGAACTTCGGTGAAGTCGAATTTCTTGATCAAGTTATCCTTGGCGTCACGCTTATCTTTGGATGCACGGATTGCAGCGATAACCTGGTCAAGGATCGATAGAGCTTTTATGAGGCCTTCAACGATATGCTGGCGGTCCCGGGCTTTTTGAAGGTCAAATTGGGACCGTTTGGTCACAACATCCTTCTGATGGTCAATATAAGCATCTAGCAGCTCAGCAAGACCCATCAATACAGGTCTTTTCTTGTTAATGGCAACCATATTGAAGTTATAGGTAATCTGTAAATCACTGTTCTTGTAAAGATAATGCAAAACACCGTTTGCATCTGCTTCCTTCTTCAATTCAATGACAACACGAAGGCCTGTGCGGTCTGTCTCATCACGCACCTCCGAAATGCCTTCCACTTTACGGTCCAGACGGAATTCATCTATCCGCTTGACCAGGTTAGCTTTGTTGATTTCATAAGGAACTTCAGTGATGACAATCTGCTGTTTTCCGCCGCGGATGTCCTCAATTTCAGCTTTGCCGCGAACAATGATCTTACCTTTACCAGTCTTGTATGCCTTGGCGATCCCCTCGACACCTTGTATGATTCCGCCCGTCGGGAAATCCGGCCCCTTGATCACTTTCATCAAATCTTCCACCGTACATGCAGGGTTGTCCATCCTCATGACGACCCCATCGATCACTTCCGCTAAATTATGCGGGGGAATATCAGTCGCATAACCCGCTGATATTCCCGTAGAACCATTTACCAGCAAATTAGGGAACATTGCTGGAAGCACCGTAGGCTCACTTGAGGTGTCATCGAAATTCGGTATGAACTCGACGGTTCTCTTCTCGATATCCCTTAGCAGTTCACCGGCGATTGCTGACAATCTTGCTTCTGTATAACGCATCGCTGCTGGTGGATCACCATCAATGCTTCCGTTATTCCCATGCATTTCGACAAGATAGTTGCGCACTTTCCAATCCTGGCTCATACGGACCATTGCTTCATATACAGAAGAATCACCGTGCGGGTGGTAGTTACCAATTACGTTTCCAACTGTCTTGGCTGATTTCCGGAAACCTTTTTCGTTTGTATTGCCTTCTACATGCATAGCATACAAAATCCTGCGTTGAACAGGCTTGAGCCCATCCCTGGCGTCAGGGAGTGCACGTTCCTGGATAATGTATTTACTATAGCGGCCGAAACGGTCGCCTATTACGTCTTCTAAAGGGAGGTCACGAAATTTTTCAACTGAACTCATTCGTCTGCAACCTCCTCTGCAACTGAGATGTTTTCATTTTCAAGAATGTTTCCATCTTCCTCAAGGCCAAATGCCACATTGGATTCAATCCATTTCCTGCGTGGTTCTACTTTATCACCCATAAGGGTCGTCACTCTTCGTTCGGCTCTTGCCGCATCGTCAATTCGAACGCGAATCAATGTCCTGGTCTCGGGATCCATCGTCGTTTCCCAAAGCTGATCGGCATTCATTTCCCCGAGGCCTTTATAACGCTGGATTATATAGCCTTTGCCGACCTTCTTCATCGCGTCCTTCAGCTCTTCGTCGCTCCAGGCATATTCGATGATTTCTTTTTTGCCCGTTCCCTTGCTGACTTTATATAGTGGCGGCAGAGCTATGAATACCTTACCGGCTTCAATCATCGGCTTCATATATCGGTAAAAGAATGTCAGCAAAAGCACCTGGATATGAGCACCGTCAGTATCGGCATCTGTCATGATGACGATTTTGTCATAGTTGATATCTTCTACATTGAAATCAGATCCAACTCCGGCACCAATCGCATGGATGATCGTATTGATTTCTTCATTTCTGAAAATATCCTGAAGCTTTGCTTTTTCCGTGTTGATGACTTTCCCGCGCAATGGGAGCACTGCCTGGAACTTCCTGTCTCGTCCCTGCTTAGCAGAACCACCAGCAGAATCACCCTCTACCAGGTAGAGTTCATTCTTTGCAGGATTCTTGGATTGCGCTGGAGTCAGTTTGCCGGATAGCATCGCATCTGATCTCTTTCTCTTCTTCCCGCTTCTAGCATCCTCGCGTGCTTTCCGGGCAGCTTCACGTGCCTGGTAAGCCTTGATGGACTTTCGGATCAGCACTGTACTGATATCAGGATTTTCCTCAAGGAAATAAGAAAGATGCTCTGAAACGACCGAGTCAACGGCTGATCTTGCTTCGCTTGTCCCAAGTTTGCCCTTTGTCTGGCCTTCAAACTGAAGCAATTCTTCAGGAATGCGCACAGAGACAATGCCTGCCAGACCTTCTCGGATGTCAGCTCCATCAAGGTTCTTATCCTTTTCCTTGAGCAAGCCAACCTTGCGGGCATATTCATTGAATACACGAGTCATGGCTGTTTTGGAACCTGCTTCATGTGTACCGCCATCTTTCGTACGGACATTGTTGACGAATGACAGCACATTCTCCGAGTAGCCATCGTTAAATTGAAATGCAAATTCAACTTCTATTTGGCTGTACTCACCTTCGAAGCTGACAACTGGATGCATCACATCTTTTTCTTCGTTCAAATATTCAACGAAAGCCTGAATCCCCGTCTCAAAATGAAAAATATCCTTAACATCATTGCGCTCATCGATTAACTCAATTTTTAATCCTTTTAATAAAAAGGCAGACTCTCTGAGACGTTCTGAGAGGGTATCATAGTTATATGTTAGGGTAGAGAAAATTTCCGGGTCTGGTTTAAAGTGGATTGTTGTACCTGATTGGTTAGTTTTTCCTATCTTTTCAAGCGTCGTCACTGGCTTGCCGCCATTTTCAAAACGCTGCTCATAGACGAAGCCATCACGTTTGATGGTTACAACCAGCCATTCTGATAATGCGTTTACAACAGAAGCACCTACACCATGAAGCCCTCCGCTTGTTTTATACCCGCCCTGTCCAAACTTTCCGCCTGCGTGCAAGACGGTAAGGATCACTTCAGGTGTCGGTTTGCCAAGCTTATGCATCCCGGTAGGCATACCTCTCCCTTTATCCTGGACGCTAATGGAATTATCTTTATGGATTTTGACGATGATTTGATTACCGTAGCCGCCTAGTGCTTCGTCTACCGAGTTATCAACGATTTCGTATACGAGGTGATGAAGTCCTCGTGTATCCGTGCTGCCGATATACATACCCGGCCGCTTGCGAACCGCTTCAAGGCCTTCAAGTACCTGTATGGCATCATCATTATAATCAAAAGCTTGCTGATTTCTTGCCACGAACATACCCCTTTCATTTCTTGCAAACAACATTGACGGTTTTTATGTATAGTGTCAATGATTTCATTAAGTATTCGTCTTTTCTGATTAAAAAGATTACGTATAATGTATCCTTTTATCAATATCAGAACAATTGTTCTCTTAGTTATTTTACCATAAGAATGGCTTCTATGCTTAATTGTAGCGATTAATTGGGATTTGGCAAACGGATTTAAAGAATTAATTGGAATTTTGTCATAAAAATACGGTTATTTGGAGACTTATGAGAAGGTATCATGTCATTTTTTATATTTTTTTTACAGGATTCAAATCATTTTTTAGAAAATTCATCTCATTGCCTTTTATACAACCCTCTAAACTCCCAACGATTTCCGCCATTAAATTTTTAAGATGTACTGCAACATAAGAACAAATACATTTATGGAGGACTTTTAATTATGAAAAGAACGAGGGTAATCTTTATTGGATCGGCATTAATCCTTCTTCTTGCCCTTACTGCCAGCGGAGCATTCAGCAATGATGCGAATAAAAAAGAGCCTGGGGCCAGAATTCATTCATCAGGACAACGAATTATGATGGCTCGGTCTATGGCTAAGGCGAATAATGTTGAAATGGGTGAGAAAATCAAGAAGCAACTGGATACACAAGAAGAAGTCACTCTAATCTTTCATAACAAGAAGGATACAAGCCACTATTATGATCATGAAGCTACAGTTGATTTTGTAAAAGAACCAAGCGTGGAGGAAATAGACGAAATTACCCGGGATATTAAAGGCTGGGTCATCAAGCATCTAAACTCAATTTATATTTTCAGGTCAACAGTGATGGAAACACCCGAAATGATTGAATATTTTAATCAAAGGAAAAATATTGAGTATTCTGAGCCTAATTTTATCTTAATGCAAAATGAAGTGAACGGACCTAATGACCTGCTTTACCAGGAGAATTATCAATGGAATTTGCCAGTCATAGGGACGGAACAAGGGTGGAGTGTTACCCGTGGAACGGAAGAAATTGAGATAGCGGTTGTTGATACAGGTGTTGATCTGAATCATCCCGACTTAAGGGACCGGCTTGTGGCAGGCTATAATGTCATCAATGATAAAATTGAACCAGATGATGATAATGGGCATGGTACCCATGTAGCAGGGATTATTGCTTCGGAAACAAATAATAACGAGGGTGTTGCCGGCATGACATGGTTCAGTAAAATCATGCCAATAAAAGCGATGGGGGCAAAGGGCTATGTACAACTTTCGATATTGCAAAAGGAATTGTATGGGCTGTTGACCACGGTGCAGATGTCATCAATTTGAGTCTTGGCAATTACCAGCCTTCAAAAGTTTTGGAAGAAGCAGTCCGTTATGCCTATAACAAGAATGTTGTCATGGTCTCTGCAGCTGGCAATGATGGTTCAGATCAGCCGACCTATCCTTCGGCATACCCAGAAGTATTGAGTGTAGCTGCTGTAGATTATAATGGAAACAGAGCAAGCTTTTCAAATTACGGAGATTACATTGATATTGCTGCCCCAGGTGTTTATATACCTAGCACTTATTTTAATGAGCAATATGCTGCCCTTTCAGGAACATCGATGGCTGCTCCACACGTCGCCGGTTTGGCTGCACTAATCAAATCAGCTAATCCAGAGCTGAAAAGTTCTCAAGTTATCAAGATCATAAAGAATTCTGCAATTGACCTTGGTGAGCAAGGAAAAGATATTGATTATGGAAATGGCTTAATTGATGTTAATTCTGCACTGCAGGAAGCGAGTAAAGAACGACCAAGCATCAGCAAACAAGAAAAATCGCTGTTTGATTGGCTCAGGTAAATGAAAAAATATAAAACAAGCCGCCATTAATATTTTGGCGGCTCGTGGCATTCATACCAGATTATAAAATTGTTCATCAACATCTTCCAGCAGCGGACTAAGCTCTCCCCTGGAAAGGATATACAACTCGTGCATTGCCCTTGTACATGCTGTATATAACAATTTCCTTTCTTCCGTTCTTGTGTAGGACGATGAATCGAATATGATCACCGCATCAAATTCAATGCCTTTTGCGAGGTACGTCGGTACAACATTAACACCATTTTCAAATGTCATTGTCCCTTTTTCGATCAATCTCGGATCATGCGCTTGTTTGACCCCCTCGAATGCCACTTTGCTTTCTTTGGCAGTTTTGCAGATAACCGCGATGTTTTTATGTCCTGACCTCTGCAATTCGGAAATGTGTTCATTCACCTTCAGAATATGGTCGCTGCCTCCCCTGTTCGTGATGATAACCGGCTTTGGTCCAGTACGGTTGAAAGGCTCGATCATGTCTCCACCCTCGATCAAATGCCGGGTAAATTCAACAATTTGCTTCGTTGATCTGTATGTCTTTGTAAGCCTGTATTGTTCCCTTTCTCCAAAGTCAAGAGCTGACTCCGCCAGAATCGTTTGTGCGCCTGTTGGTCCGGAGTAAATTGCCTGGTTTATGTCGCCAAGCAAAGTCATCTTGCTGTACGGGAACAGCATTTTAATATATGCAAGCTGAAAAGGAGTGTAGTCCTGGGCTTCATCTATGAAAACATGGCGTATTGATGTATTCGATTTCCTGCCCTCAATCAAATCCTGCAGATAGAGAAAAGGAGTTGCATCTTCATATGCAATATACTTTTTTTCTAAGTTGTTGATTGACTGTTCACATGTGGCGGCCCAATTTTCAGGAATGGCTTCGCTTTTGGAATGAACTTCTTTAAAGAAGTTCATGTAAATGGTTCTGATATTAATGAATTTCAATCTTTTTACTGAGTTAAACAATGGTTTGAAACGCCTTTTGACCACCATTTCCGATAGCCACTGCTGCTCCCGGTCATAATCATGGAATGTATCATGTGCATCACCCTGTTTTTTCTGGCTTTGCTTGAATGCCTCGAGATAATCTTCCTTTTCAAGGAATTGTATCTCCTTTTCCACCCATTCCTGTGACGTCTCTGCTTTTGCTTTTTTCTTTAGTTCCTTTAACAGCCATTCTTTAACAAGCTGAATTCTATTTGGAATTGAAATACTGTTATCAAGTGAATCATAGTATGCAGCTATATCTTTCTTTGAGATGATTGCCCGTTTGTTTAAACCTAAGCTCTTAAAAACGAGCGTTTCCCCGGCTAATTTCTCGGCATATTGATCCAATAAGCTTTTAAACTCCAAACCTGCCTTAAAACGGATGCTTTCAATCCTGTCAGAATAAGCTTCATTTTTTTCTGCTTCTAACAGGAATTCCATTTGTTCAAAAGGATCCTCCAAGTCATATTCAGCGCCAAACCGTGTTGAAAGATACTCCTTGAATGTTGCCTGCTGCATATTTTCCTCTCCAAGCTCCGGCAAAACCGTAGCAACATAGCTATTGAAGAGGGGATTGGGTGAAAATAACATGATATTCTCCGATGTGATAATATTTCTGTACTTGTACAGTAAATAAGCGACTCGCTGCATGGCTGCTGATGTTTTTCCGCTTCCTGCCACACCCTGGACGACAACAAGGCTGCTCGAGTCGTTACGGATGATTTGGTTCTGTTCCTTCTGGATCGTTGCCACAATGGTTTTCATCTGGGTATCAGCATTGTTGCCCAGGACTTCCTGAAGCATTTCGTCACCAATTGTAACCCCTGTTTCAAACATTGCTTTGATTTTGCCACCTTTGATGACAAACTGGCGCTTTAGCTCCATCGACCCTTCAATGACCTCTGTTTCTGTTTTATATTGCGCCGGACCGGGTGAGTAGTCATAATACAGACCGGATATCGGTGCTCTCCAGTCATAAATCAGGAAGTTTTCTTCCTGTTCATCCATTAATGTCGCAATGCCTAAGTAAATTCTCTCGGCCACATTTTCACCATCTTCTTTAAAATCGACTCTGCCGAAATAAGGAGAAAACCTGAGGCGTGATAATGTCTGAAGCTGCTTGACCATTTGGGATTGTGTCCGTTCACGCTCGGATAAAAGCGCGGCCTGTTGCTTGATACTCGTGAAGGTTTCCGCTACATCATCCGCTTCATCAAAGTTGACCGTAACATCTTCCCAAAAGGTTTTTCTGATTTGAAGAGCATCTGAGCCGACATCACTTGAACTTTCATTCCATTTCGCTGCTTTTTTATCAATTTCCTCAATGGTGGAATCGACACGTTTTTGTTCCAATTCTAAATCTCTAAGCTGATTTTCTTCCATGAAAAATCACTCCCAAACTCAATGCTCTTTGACTTGACTTCCATCTAAATTTGCGCTATAGTTATTATAGAGTTATTGTGTTTTAACCTGATAGCCATTCATTACCAACCTTTATTTTACTATGTACATATCTTTATTACAAATATCATCTACCTAAAACCACCTTTTAAGGTGCTTTTTTTATTTTCTACAAATATCCTATATATTTATTCGATTCCTAACCGTTTTAAACATAAAAACCGCGATGCTGATATTGCAGCACGCGGTTTTTTCATAGTTTTTACAAATAATCATTTGCTAAGTTTGACTACGGATGCGATGTTTGCAGCAATTCTTTCAACATACGTACGGGCGTTTTCGAACGCGTCCTCTATAGTTATGACACCTGGTACTATGCTGAATACCGC
This sequence comes from Mesobacillus boroniphilus JCM 21738, assembly GCF_000517385.1. Classification (GTDB taxonomy): domain Bacteria; phylum Bacillota; class Bacilli; order Bacillales; family Cytobacillaceae; genus Mesobacillus; species Mesobacillus boroniphilus. The sequence continues at coordinate 29,441 of NZ_BAUW01000037.1, forward strand.
ATCGATCCCGTGCTCGTGGACTACCTCACTGTCTGATGCTACATTACCGGCAATCGCGATGACCGGTACATTGTGCCGTTTCGAAGTCCTGGCAACACCAATCGGAGTTTTGCCGAAAATCGTCTGGCCATCAATCTTGCCCTCACCAGTAATGACAAAATCGGCATCTATTAGATGATTTTCTAACTTCGTTGCCTCCAGAACAATGTCAACGCCTCTTTTTAACTCCGCAGACAGGAATGCCATCAAACCGCCACCAAGTCCTCCCGCAGCGCCAGCACCTGACACATGTTCAATATCCTTGCCAAGGTCTTTGCGAATAATATCAGCAAAATGGTGAAGGTTGTTGTCCAATAGTTCAACCATTTCTTGAGCTGCCCCTTTTTGCGGACCGAAAATATATGATGCGCCCCTCATACCTGTTAAGGGATTATCTACATCGCATGCAACATCAATTTTTACCGAGTTCAACCGTTTATCTATTCCAGCTAGGTTAATCGAAGCAAGCGAATTTAATGCTCCTCCGCCCTCACCAATTTCTTTTCCATCAGAATCCAGAAGGAGGATTCCAAGGGCTCTTGCCATGCCAGCTCCTCCATCATTCGTGGCACTGCCGCCTATCCCGATGATGATCTGTTCAACACCATAATCCAGAGCCGCGGCAATCAATTCACCTGTTCCCCGAGTTGTAGTAATCAGCGGGTTTCTGTCTCCTGGAGGTACAAGATGAAGTCCAGATGCAGCAGCCATCTCTATGACCGCGGTCTTTTCATCGCCAGAAATACCGAAAAATGCTTGAACCGGAGTGCCAAGCGGTCCTGTTACTGTTTTTGTGATGATTTTTCCTCCTGTTGCATCAACGAGGGATTGGACGGTTCCCTCGCCTCCATCTGCCATAGGTACTTTTACGAAGGTTGCCTCTGGAAGGACTTTTTTCATGCCATTCTCGATTGCTGTAGCGGCTTCAAGCGCGGTAAGGCTCTCTTTAAATGAATCAGGTGCTATTACAATTTTCATGCCCGTTTCTCCTCTCATTTGAATACCGGAGTATATATCACTGAAGTGAAAGGTCTGGACCTTAAACAAAATCCAGACCCCATTTATTTATCCGAAAAACTTGAAAATACCAAAGATTAGTGTCGATACGATTGCAAGCGTTAAACCGACAGCTGTCTCGTAAGGAATTAATTTCAAACGTTCTTTGATCTCCATGTTGACACTTCCGCCTGTTGCGTGGAAGAAGCTTCCGTGCGGAAGGTGATCAAGTACAGTTGCACCAGCGTGAACCATTGCAGCACCTGCTAAGGCAGTGACACCCATTTCAAGAATCGTTGAGCCAAATACCTGGGAAGCAACCGCTGTACCTGCTGTTGTCGAAGCCGTTGCAGCCGACATGAAAATACCAGATACAGGGGCAAGAACGAAAGCCGGCAGACCAAGTGCATCCAGGCTGTTAATCAGAACATCTTTCAAACCTGAATTAGCAATGATTCCAGCAAGTGTACCTGTACCAAGGAGCATAATAGCTACACCAGACATTTTCCCAAGACCTGCCACTGCATAGTCATTGATATGTCTGATTCGGCCCATCGCAAGAGCTCCGGCAATACCACCTGCAGGCAGGGCGATCATTGGTCGATGTTAATATCAAACAAAGGTCGCATTGCAAGCAGGATGATTGTCACCAATGGCGCTACAATCGCCGGGACAATTAATGGAAGTTTTCCTTGAACTGTTGTTTCACTTTCCTGAACTGTAACATTAGAGCCTTTATTAACTAGCTTCTTAGCTAAAATATATGTGACAGTCAATCCGAAAATAGCGGGGATGATTCCGGCAGCCATGACAGAAGTCAATGGAATTTGGAATGCATCTGCTGCGGCTATTGCATTAGGATTCGGCGACATGATATTGCCAGCCTTACCGCCGCCAATCATCGCTAGCAGAATAGCTGTTTTGGAAATACCAGCTCTATTTGCAATTGCAAGTGCAATCGGCGCAACAGTGATAACAGCAACATCAACGAATACACCAACTGTAGTAAGGATCATTGTTGCGATCGCAAGTGCAAGCAGTGCTCGCGTCTCGCCGGCCTTTTTAACAATTGTTTCTGCGATTACTGCAGCAGCCCCCGATTCAATCAGGACTCCAGCAAGTACACCAGCAGCCAGGATTCTTAACACTGCGGGTATAATCCCTTTTGCACCTTCCATCATCAAGGCAACAGTATTCGTGACATCCACCCCGCCTACAAGACCTCCAATCAGGCTCCGGCAATCATTCCATATGCAGGTGAAACCTTCTTTAAAATAAGGAAAATGGCTACAATAAGAGCAACAATAGCGCCGAAAGCGCTTACTTGAATATCCAAGGTAATTCCTCCTCAAAACTTTTTGTACCCCAATTGTAAGCGCTAACCATTTGTATTACATTAGTCAAACCATCAAAAAAAGACCTGTAATACAACAGATCTTTTGTGCATTTGCACAATTTCATTCCAGTTCATTATTTAGATATGATAAATACAGATGAAGCAGTTCAGTGGTTTTGCGGGGATCCTTCCCGGTTATTTCTGTAATTTTATCAAGCCGGTATCGAAGCGTATTGCGATGTACAAACAGCTTTTGCGCAGCCTTGTTCATGTCTCCATTTGTTTCGATAAGCGCTCTTAACGATTCTGTAAGCTCTCCCTTTACATCCTTTTCTTTTAAAGAATTATAGAATGGCTGTAGATCTTCAGTCAGGCCTGTTTTTGAAGCATTTAATAGAAATACTGGCAGATAATAATCTTCATACATGAAAATGTCTTTTTGTGGCGTCAATTTCAGGCCGGACTTTAGTGTGTCGACCACCTGGCGATAGGACTTTGTCAATCCTGACAATCCTTCATGGTATTGACCAACGCCAATTTTCACCTGGATATTCCCATTCTTTCTCAACCCATTAAGCCATCCTTCTGTTATCTTTTTTAGGTAATGATCATTGTCGACTGGAGGAACTCCTTTTAAAATAACAATCCTGTCATGCTGCATCAGTAACAGGTCTTCAATTTGCAGTCGGCTTTTTAAATATGTGAATGTCTTCTTACGGTCCGAAGTCTTGATGACAATTGCTGCCCGGGCCAGTGCCAGATCAATTCCCAGACGCATAGCCCTTTCAAGGAAAAGCGGGTCATGTTTGCCTTCATAATGAATGATTTGGCTGACAAGCTCCTCTTTAAGCCTCTGATCCCATTGTATTTCATTCATCAAAACCGCCTGCTGAAGGCTGAGCTCAGCAGCCATGCGTACAAGTTCTCCGAAGTTTCTAATTTCATCCGGGGCACCAGTAATCCCTATAACGCCAATGATTTTCCCATCAAAATAAATGGGCAGATTGATGCCCGGCTTTACACCATGGAGCCTTTTAGCCTCATCTTCGGTTATTTCAAAACCGGTCCCTTGTTTGATCACAATGACTGCACCATCATGAATATCATCAATGCGCTTTTTGTCGCCTGATCCAATAATTACTCCTTTGTTATCCATTATATTGATATTTTTTCCGATGATCCCCATCGTCCTGTCTACAATTTCTTGAGCTAGCTGTTTGTTTAATAATTCCATTTCAATATCCCTGCCTTGCCAACTTGAATACCTATCATTATGGCCGATTATTTGCGAAAACAAAAGAGAAGCGCGAGAACATAAGTCCCCACGCGAGCGAACATTATTTGGTTAAAGCGTGTTCTACCTTGATGCATCTGTCCATGATCACGGTATACCCTTTATCTTTAAGGAAATTATAGGCCTCCTCATTTTCAAGTCCTAGCTGCGCCCAAAAAACATCGGCATCAATTTCCGCAAATTCCTTCGCGACCTCTAACAAGTATTCCGAACGGCGGAAAACATTTACGATATCTACGTGGCCTTCGATCTCTTTAAGTGTTTTAACTGCTTTAACTCCAAGGACCTCATCAACAGTTGGATTGACAGGGATAATTTCATAGCCTGCTGACTGTATTGCCTCTGATACCATATAGGAAGTCCGCTGTGGATTATCGCTCAATCCCACAACCGCAATCCTTTTTGCCTTCTTAAGGATTTGGCCGATTTCTTCCCGGCCTGGATTTTTAATTGCCATATTATCTCACTCCTATGGATTATTATGACCCTGACCTTATTTTATCTCACTATTATGAAGACTCAAACCAAACTGCCTATCCACAATGTATGAAACACGATTTATAAACTGCGAAACTTTAGTTTATCATACTTCTTTTCTTCATTAATGTGAATTGGTCAGAGAAAACTGCAATCAAGGTGCCGAGTATTAAACCATTATTAAGGATGGATACAAGCACAGGCGGTACGTTGCGGAAAGCTTCACCTGGAAGAAACATTGTCCCTACACCTGCCAGCAGCGAAGTTCCAATGACGACCCGAACCCTCTTTTTATCTTTCTCACGGTCGAATTCCGAAAAAGCAATCCCAATCATGTTGACGAATATAACAAATGTGACTGAATAGCCAACAGGTGCAGGCAGTGACGCGAACAAAGACATCACATGCGGCAGCATGCTGGCAACGACAATCAGCAATGAGCTTATGATAAAAGGCAAGATTTTTATAATTCCAGTAGTTGCGATAAAGCCAGCTGCACCAGAGATTGGGACAGATCCAATCGCCGAGAAAACTCCGCCAAGGAGCTGATTGATACCGGCTGTAAAACCGCTGGCCCGGTAGCGGAAGTCAGCATTTTCAGACCCCATATCTTTTAAAACTTGTCCAGTAACCCTTATGCTGGCTAGCATGTTGGTTATTAACAGGAATGTGATAAAGATGGAAGTCACGATTAACCCTGAATCGAAGATGGGCTTCCCGAAAGCGAAAACCTCCGGAATGGCAATTGCTGCTCCCCTGTATCCTCCGTACGCTTTTCCTAGGTCCAAAAATGAAAAAAGCATCCAGCCAGCAGCCAGGCTTATTAAAATTGCATACTGGCTGACCCATTTAATTTGATGTCGTGTCAGATAGAATGTAATGCCAACCAGAAAAATGCTGAAAAAAGCAATTGGCAGACTGACATCGGTCCTTCCGCCACCAATTCCCACCATTCCATTTAGAAATGAGCCGCTTAATTGAATGACAAGCAAAAGCAAATAAATCCCGCTTACTACAGGGGTAAACAGCTTTGCCAGTTTATCAATAAGCTTGAATAAGCTTAGCAGGAAGAATACAATTCCGCTGATGATCAAGGCTCCTTCTAAAGCCTGCAGTGTTTCAATGTTTGATGAAAACAGTGTCGCACTTAACCCTGCATATATTGTAAATACACCCCACCAAAGACCGGCTGGGCCATCGTTAATTGGCATGCGATGCCCGATCAGGGCCTGCAATAGACCCGAAATACCCAATACGAACATCGTCCTCTGAACTAGTCCTGTCGTTTCCAAATCATTCAATTGGAATAAATCTGCAATTGCAATCGGAGCAACGATTGAACCAGCGATAATAAATGCCATCCACTGTATGGCTGATAATAATGTCTTCATTTAAAATCTCCATTTTCCGGGCGTAATAATTATAAACATTTGCAGTAATTAGATTCATGTTCTATAAGTGAGAGGATATTTATCCTAATTCTATAGGAGATATCCTTTTTCCTTCGTTTATAATAATATCGTACTTAAGGATGTTGTAAATATGAAGTATGAATTGGTTTTATATGAAAACCATTATAAAAAGGGCATCCAATTCAGGATGCCCTTGCCGCTAATAGCTTGTGAACCATAAAATCCTCTGAATCCAGTAAATAATATATTTAAAAGGAGTCAGTTTGTCCTTATTTTCTTTATAATCAAGTGTGAACCTGGCTCCATCATTGTTCCAGATTCTATTGAAGTACTGATCAACATCTTTGATGACTTGACTGTCAGAGGGCGCTGTTATTTTCATGTTGGTTTCAAGGTTTAAGTCATCGAGATTTCGTCGCGTGAAGTTGGCGGACCCTCCAAGAATAACGCTGTTCTTACCTCGGTCAAAGTAGATCATTTTTGTATGATATTGCTCCTGGCCAGCATTGTACCATTTAATATCAATGTTTTTGCTGCCGACTTCCATAATTTCTTCTGATACAGGAATATTAGGCAGACCTGATTTCTGATTGCCAAACGCATTCGTATTTGGATCTAGTATAATATTGATATTCGCCCCTCGATCGGCGGCCTTGTCGATCTCATCGATGACCTTCCTTTCGGCTAAATAGAACATACCAATCCAAATTTGATCTCCCTTCCCTGACTTTTTCAATTCATTCAGGAGATGCTTAAGTATTTTCCCTTCAGTTAAAACCTGGACCTTAACAGCCCCTTTCTCTTTTACAGGTGTGTAATCAGGAAGACTGCCTCCTCCAGAGAAATCAATTACTGCCTGCTCAGATTCCAAAATGTCACCAATTATATTACCGCTTGTTTCAAATGCTATATTCGAGTGGAAGCCGCTTGCATCATGTGGGTTCGCGGATGCAACGATAGCTGTTTTCTCAGTGACGAACACTTTCCTGTGATTAGCCTTAAGGTTTAACAGCTCAAGATAGGAACGAAGTGTCACATCCGGAGCATTCTTTGCCATCGGATTTGGAATCCAACCTTCTCCTGATTGCCCAAACCACTGGAAAAACACCCTCCAAACAGCCGTATATAATGGGTTGGAATCTCTGAGGGGATCCAGATTGGTGAAAATCACTTTTATATCATTTTCCCGAAGTTCCTTCAAGATTCCGGATTTGTGGGAACCGTATGTCAAATTAATCTCATCAGTGATAAAAACAATTGTAAGGTCTTTATGTTTTTCCTTTTGGGCTATTAGTTTTTCACTGATAGATTGACTTATTTCCGGGTAGCCCATATCTTCCTTAAAATAGCCATTGAATAAAAACATATCCAGGACGATGAACTCCTCTGCTTCCTGAATCCTTTTCATTACCGTCTCGAATATTTCATGCTCGTACTTTTTTTCCCCATCTGTCCCCTTGTAAGTTAAATCATATAAAAAGCGGACATCCTTGACGTTATGGATTTCTCCCTCATACGATAAGCCATCAGGAAGATCTTTATGCGTATGATAGACAGCGGTGACGATTACTATTAATGCCAGCATAAGTAAAATCAATAAAGATTTTCTTTTAGATAAACTCTTTCCAATCCTCATAGAGTAGGACTCCTTAAAATTGAATAATATACTTCCTTATTCACTTATTCAGCAAGTTATAAACTTAGCAAGCCGGGGAGAAAACGGATTAATGAGCGAAATTGTTATGGTTTTAGTCTAATTGCAAATAAATAAGGTACTATATAATTAGCTGGCCATAGGTCAGTAATCAGTTTTGTTCAAGATTTGCATGGAGTTTTTAAGAGAACATGGTAAAATAAAAGAACCTTAAAATCTTAAAAGGAGAATATTTCATGGCATTAAACGCAATTATCATTATTCTAGCTTACTTGCTTGGATCAATACCTTCTGGCCTCATAATCGGGAAAGCATTTTACGGCAAAGACATCCGTGAACATGGAAGCGGGAATTTAGGCGGTACAAATACATTCCGGACTTTGGGGGTAAAAGCTGGTTTAGTAGTAAGTATTGCTGACGTCTTGAAAGGGACTCTTGCAGCTAGTCTGCCTTTGCTTCTGAACGCTGATGGACTCCATATGCTTTTAGTCGGGGTGTTTGCTGTAATTGGACACATGTACCCTGTTTTTGCAGGATTCCGCGGCGGCAAAGCGGTAGCTACTTCCGGCGGTGTTTTACTGGCGTACATACCGGTATTATTCTTACTCATGCTCATTATCTTTTTCATCAGCTTGTACATAACAAAGTATGTTTCTCTTTCTTCGATTCTAACTGGGATAGCAGCGTTCATTTACTCTCTGTTTACCCAGGACCTTCCGTTAATCGTGGTTGTCGCTGTCCTGGCTACCTTCGTTATTTACAGGCACAGGGCTAATATTGAGAGAATCCGCAAGAAAACTGAGCCGAAAATCAAGTGGCTTTAATAACTGGGAACAGGAACAAAAAGCGCAAG
>NZ_BAUW01000036.1 GCF_000517385.1 Mesobacillus boroniphilus JCM 21738
AAAAAAAAACAGCCAGGGCTAAATCCCCCTGGCTGCAATCCTACTTTATAAACGCCCTCACCACTCCGGAAGGAACCCACCTCTGCAATGACCTGTAAGCTCGTCCATTGATATAAAAGAAGTAGCTGACGGGGCCGGCTGTCTTGATCATTTCCTTGGCCAGTTTCCTGATTCTTTCCTGTCGCCTTACTTTTTCGTCTGACAGGTAAACGCCGAGCAGCCCGCGGTTAATCAATTTGTGGAATTTCCGGTGTGGCAATCGGGCTGTATGGTAATCAGCATTTTTCACGAAGTGCCGGAGCCGCTCAAACAATGCTTCTTCATTTTCATAATAAAAACAGAAGTTCAGATCGCCGCCTTCGCGGTCTTCTTCCTGGTCGATGAAATAATCGAGCAGGATGTGAAGGCCCTGTATGTAAGGGAAATATCCTTCGCGAATGCTGTCGGCATATTCCGGTTTAAAATCATCGCGAAGCGCGTAGGATACGAGGCAAAAGATCCCGAGCGTCGAGCCGGTGCAAGCTGAGAATTCATACCACTCCATTTCTGGAATATTGTCACGGTGGCCGTCAAACCATCTTTGCAGCTTGGGACACGGTCTTTTACCTCAACATGCTTGTGGATTTGCAAATGGCAATAATAGTCACAAAGCTCGCTCAAATGGTGTTGGATATCTTGGTAGTAATCTAGCTCCGACAGGACTTGCCGGCAAACAGTCACGAGCTCGATGAGATATCCCCCGTCATTCTGGTCTTCCCGCTCCCGATAATAATTTTTCAATTGACGATTCGGATTCAAAGCGTCTGCCATCGATTCGTGAAGAGCAGAAAAATCGGCTGGATCCAATGATGTACTGCGGTCACAAAGATTATCCAGGTAATCGCTGATCGTCTGGTAAGCCACTATGAAACGAATCGCTTTTTTGTAATTCTTTTTCGCGGTCAGGCTCAATATTGAGCCTCCTTCGCAATGGAAGGTTTTATGCTCGATACTGGCGAGTGCCTGTTTCCTTAATTCAGGATTCGGAATCTCCTCTGCCCTGCTCTTCCAGTATGCCAACTCCCTGTGCACCTGAGGCAGAACTTGTTTGTATACACGGTACATCAAACTGATGGGCATTGATGGGATCATCATGCTGCAGCTTCACCCTCTCCATATCTAATACACATATCCAATTGCTTTCAGCTGGCTGATGACAAAATCATGCGCATAGTCAAAAATCTCTTCGCGTTCAGGTTCATTGAACACCTCATGATAGCACTTCGGCCATTCTTTATACCTTTTTTCAGAGAGCGGAGCATTGTTGAACCATTCCTTGACAGAACGTTTATCCACAATCCGATCATCGCCGCCCTGAAGCAAGAGCGTTGGAACGTCCTGGACTTTCCCCATGTTTTCAAAGGCTTGCTCCATGGCTGCTGCCAGCTCGCGGTACCAGCGCACCGACACCTTCGTAATGTATAGTGAGTCATTCGCGTCGACCGCCCTCACATCTTCATTCCTGGTTGCCATCTCGACTGAGAGGCCTGAAGAGATTCGGAAAGTCGGAACAATGACATTCAATCCGTGTGAAAGCATATCCAGCATTTTCGAAGGATAATTGACCAAACCAAGGCATGGCGATGACAAAATGAGTCCGGCAATCTCTACACGCACTTCCTGAAGCATGCGAATTGCCACTAAGCCACCCATACTATGGCCGAGCAAAAATACTGGCAGGCCAAATTCATAAGCTGCCTCAACCCATTCTTTGACTTCCAAAATGTACTCATCAAATGAATCAATATGGCCACGGTTCGCCCTAGTCGTCATGCCCTGTCCAGGCAAATCACCCATAATGACATGAAATCCGGATGAGCGCCAGGCTTCAATCAGCCACCCGTATCGCCTGTGATGCTCGAGGGCACCATGAATCATAACGATTACACCTTAGCATCCCCGTCAGCTTCCCATTTCCACATGACCATTCCCCCACTCAAATACTTTTTCTTTCTTTAAAAGAACTATAATATATAAATAGTGAAAAATAAAAATGAAAGCACTGATAAAAACTATTTTATTTAGGAGTGTAATAAATGATTTACCCTTACAAAGGCAAGATACCTAAAATAGCGGATTCCGCTTTTATTGCGGATTATGTAACGATTAGCGGGGATGTCGAAATCGGCGAGGAATCGAGCGTTTGGTTCAACACCTCGATCCGCGGCGACGTCGCTCCCACCATTATCGGCAATAAAGTGAATATACAGGATAACTCTGTCCTCCATCAAAGTCCAAACAATCCGCTCATTCTTGAAGATGAAGTGACTGTTGGCCACCAGGTCATCCTCCACAGCTGCATCATCCGAAAAAAAGCTTTGATTGGGATGGGCTCCATCATCCTCGATCAGGCCGAAATCGGTGAAGGTGCTTTTATTGGTGCCGGCAGCCTTGTTCCTCAAGGCAAAAAAATCCCGCCGAACTCGCTTGCGTTCGGACGCCCAGCCAAGGTCATCCGCGAGCTGAATGAAGACGACATCCGTGACATGGAGCGAATTTCAAGAGAGTATGCGGAGAAAGGCCAGTACTATAAAAATCTACAAAACAAAGACACTGATTGATTAAACAAATCCCGCATCAGTCCGATATTAATTTATATATTATACCCTGCAATTTTTAAAATATGCGGACGGGCCAGGTGATCGATGTGGATATGTTATATATATCAATTGCGGCTGTTGTACCTCTGCTAGTCTTGTTTTTTCTGTTAATCCGAAATCAAAATAGCATGATAAAATCCATCTTGATATTTTTGTTTGTTTTTACATCGGTAGCCGGGGCCTTCCTGCTCGAGAACCTGCAGGCTTCACATGTTGCCAAGGCTGTCCAGTCGGTCAAGGAATGGCTTGATGAGCCCGAACCAAGTGCACCACCACAGGCAGCTGCAATAATAGAAGAATACAAACCTGAAATCATCCCTATAAAAAACCAGGTACTCCTGGATGCTCCGGTCATCTGGCAGATGCCTGAGCTCCCAAGAGGATGCGAAGTCACAAGTCTCGCCATGCTCCTGCAGTACCAGGGTGTTCAAGTGGACAAGCTGACACTTGCCAGGGGAGTAAAGAAAAACCCAGCTGAATACCGGCTCAATAATGGGAAAATCTATTTTGGCGATCCAAATGAAGGATTTGTCGGCAATATGTACACCTATACCCAACCAGGATTGGGTGTCTACCACAAACCGATTGCTGAACTGGCAGGACAATATCTTCCTGGAAAAATAAAGGACCTTACAGGCGCAGAATTCCAGGAACTTAAAATCCACTTATCAGATGACCGCCCAGTATGGGTCATCACGAATACTGAATATAAAAGGTTGGACGATAGCTTTTTCCAAACATGGTATACACCTAATGGAGAAGTCAAAGTTACAACAAAAGAGCATTCTGTACTGGTTACCGGCTATGATGGAAATTCCGTTTATTTCAACGACCCGTTGACTGGCGAAAAAAATAAAAAAGCACCCATTAAGGACTTCGTGGAAGCCTGGGTGCAGATGGGAAGGCAAGCAGTTACCTACCTTCCCTGATCTTTAAGATTGTAAGACTTTCTGAGCTTCATACTCCTTCTGGAAGGAGTATTTTTTTCGACATAAACATCATGCCACATCATGAACATCAGCACTGTCCAGATTTTACGGCTGTTGTCAGCCTTGTTCTGGCAGTGGTCATCCAATAGCTTCAATAAGTAAGACTTATTGATAAGATGCTCTGTGTTGCTTTCCTTGATGATGTTCTTCGCCCACTCGTTCATTTCATTCTTCAGCCAGTGGCGAATCGGCACCGGGAAGCCAAGCTTTTGCGTGTAAGAACGTGGTCAGGTACAACGCCTTCAGCCGCTTTACGCAAAATGTACTTGGTGGTGTTGTTAGCTGTTTTCAAGCTTGTAGGAATCTTTGAAGCTGTTTCAAAAACAATTTTATCAAGGAATGGCACTCGAAGTTCCAAAGAATGAGCCATCGTCATTTTATCAGCCTTCAATAAAATGTCCCCGCGCATCCAAGTGTGGATATCGATATATTGCATTGTATCAACCGGGTCGTAGCCTCTGCTCTCGCGATAAAGAGGCTTCGTGATATCCCTGAAATCGTACTGTCCATTATAGACGTGCAACAGCTCACTCTTCTCTTTTTCGGTGAACATCTTCGCGTTTCCAATGTAACGCTCTTCCATTGGCGTCACGCCGCGTTCGATGAAGCTCTTGCCCTTCATGCCCTCTGGCATCATTTTCGAAATGCCCTTCAGCATCGACTTCCCTACCTGGGGAATCTTGTTGAACATTTCAAGGTCCTGCGGCTCGCGGTAAATATTATAGCCGCCGAACAATTCATCCGCACCTTCTCCAGAAAGGACAACCGTTACATGCTTCCTTGCTTCCCGGGCAACGAAATATAAAGGTATAGCAGCCGGGTCAGCAAGCGGATCATCCATATGCCACATGATTTTCGGAAGTTCATCCATATACTCCTGCGGACTGATCACATAGCTGATGTTTTCAACACCGAGTCGATCAGCCGTTTCCTTAGCCACATCAATCTCGCTGAAGCCATTTTGTTCAAACCCGACAGAGAATGTCTTGATTGAAGGATGATACTGCTTCGCAATCGATGCGATGATCGAGGAATCAATTCCGCCAGAAAGGAAAGAACCAACTGGCACATCACTGCGCATGTGGATTTTCACCGATTCGAACAGAACATCCCTGATCTCCTTCGTGAACTCATCCTCGGATTTGTGGATTGGCGAGAAGCTCGCTTTCCAGTATCGCTTGATTTCCATTGGCGAACCGATTTTCTTTGTAAAATAATGCCCTGGCTCAAGCTTGTAAATACCTTCAGACATTGTATTTGGTTCTGGCACGAATTGATAAGTCAGGTAATGCTGCAATGCCTTGTAATCAAGGACATCGTTTTCCAGCGCTAGAAGGATGCTCTTTTTCTCAGAACCAAAGAACGTGCGGTCGCCATCTTCAAAGTAGAAGAAAGGCTTGATGCCGAAATGGTCACGCGCACCGTAAAGGATCTGCTCTTGCTTATCCCAGATGACAAATGCGAACATACCGCGAAGCTTGTCAACAGCCTGCTCTTTATAATGGCTGTATAGGGCAATGATCACCTCAGTGTCCGAATGAGTTTCGAAGGTAAGCCCTTCTTCAATCAACTCTTCACGAAGCTCAAGATAGTTGTAGATTTCCCCGTTGAAAATGATCCAATAGCGCTCATTTTCATACGTCAATGGCTGATGGCCAGCCTCAAGGTCGATGATGCTCAGACGGCGGAAGCCAAACTGGATATGCTCATCATAGAAATACCCATCATCATCGGGACCACGGTGGGTGATGATGTCGTTCATATTTTTAAACAGCTGCTTGTCATCGCTGCTGAATTCCTGTGCATTTTCATGTACACAACCGATAAAGCCACACATTATGTACTTCACCTTCTCCATTTCAGATAAAAATTTATTGTTATTTTCCAGTGATTTTACTCCCAAAAAACATACCATCTAATACTATCATTAAACGCAAGGTTTTTGCAGTAAAATCTGAGGGAAATTTAAGGTAATACTCTATTTTACACCTTTTGGACCATTCGCAAACCCTTCTCGCCTCTTCCCTGATTAGACGGCAAATAATAAAGGGAGTTACATATTTCTATGCAACTCCCTTGTGATTTTATTTTCCTTGAGCTTGAGTGCGAAGTGCCTCAGCCTTGTCTGTTCGCTCCCATGGAAGGTCAACGTCAGAACGGCCGAAGTGTCCATAAGCAGCTGTCTGCTTGTAGATTGGCTTGCGCAGGTCAAGCATGTTGATGATACCAGCCGGGCGAAGGTCAAAGTTGCTTTCAACAACGTCGATCAAGACATCTTCGCTCACTTTGCCTGTGCCAAATGTATCGATTGAAATCGATACCGGACGAGCTACTCCGATTGCGTATGCAAGCTGTACTTCAACTTTTTCGGCAAGGCCAGCAGCTACGATGTTCTTCGCAACGTAACGTGCAGCGTATGCAGCTGAGCGGTCAACTTTTGTAGGATCCTTACCAGAGAATGCACCGCCGCCGTGGCGAGCATATCCGCCGTAAGTATCAACGATGATCTTGCGGCCAGTAAGACCTGCATCACCCTGTGGTCCGCCGATTACGAAACGGCCAGTTGGGTTGATAAAATATTTTGTGTTTTCGTCGATCAATTCTGCTGGTACAACAGGGTTGATGACATGTTCTTTAAGGTTGCGCTGGATTTGCTCAAGCGAAACTTCTGGGTGGTGCTGAGTTGAAATAACGATTGTGTCGACTCGGACTGGCTTGTCATTCTCGTCGTATTCAACTGTTACCTGAGTTTTTCCATCCGGACGAAGGTATGGAAGGATTTCTTCCTTACGTACCAAAGTAAGGCGGCGAGAAAGCTTGTGAGCTAATGAAATCGGAAGAGGCATAAGCTCTATCGTTTCGTTGCATGCAAAACCGAACATCAAACCCTGATCTCCAGCACCGATAGCTTCGATTTCGTCGTCTGACATTTGCCCTTCACGTGCTTCAAGAGCCTGGTCAACACCCATTGCGATGTCAGCAGACTGCTCGTCGATCGAAGTCAATACTGCGCAAGTCTCGAAGTCGAAACCATACTTTGCACGCGTGTAGCCAATTTCCTTGACTGTTTCACGAACGATTTTCGGAATATCTACGTATGTAGATGTAGTGATTTCCCCTGCAACTAGTACAAGGCCTGTAGTAACTGATGTTTCAGCAGCAACACGTGCGTTAGCATCTTTAGCAAGGATTGCATCCAAAATCGCGTCAGAAATCTGGTCGCAAATTTTATCCGGATGGCCTTCTGTTACTGATTCAGAAGTGAACAAACGGCGTTTGTTTGACATCTTAGTTCCTCCCTCATTTATAAAAATTGATCGAGACTGTCCCAATACAGACCTCGGGTTGATACGGTACTCATTCCCTATGTAGTATGAAATAAACGCTGAGTTTTTATTAGAAAAATTTGTTTTTGATTCATGGTCAATTTCTTTTTTTTCCTAATTTTCACCCACGGGAGCAATGACACCAAAGAAGGCAATCCGGTGCATTTTCATGCATTTGGACAGAAAAAAGCAATATAAAAAACCTCTCCAATTTCGAGGAAAGGTTTATGCTTAAATCCGCGCCTTTCGCTCTTATCGTTCAAGGGCAGTTCCCTTGCGTCAGGTTAGCACCTTTGCCCGGAAAAAATCAGCATTCCATTAAGCTGAGCTTTCTCGTCTGCAGGTTGCTGGGTTTCATTGGGCCTGTCCCTCCACCAGCTCGGGATAAGAGAGTATCCGTTCAAGACCAAATCATAACGAAACTATAATTGCATGTCAATGATTTTCTCGGTAAATTTGTCGATTGTTGTTGAAAGTTTTTTTGTATAATAAAATGGCCGCGAAACGTCCCTTTTTGCTTGACTATATAAAGAAAGAATTATATAACGCAAGTGAGGTGCAAGGTAATTTTCCGAGTCATTAGTATAGATTAATCAAACTAATGTGTTATACTAATACCAAGATGTAAACACTTACAAAATATTAAACTTTTAAAAAGGAAGGTATTTTCCGATGAATGTTGTAGGAATATCAAATGAACTTTCAGCATTATTAACTGGAAGCAATGTAAAGGTACAGTTATCTGTTCCCCAGCTTGTTGAAAAAGTCCTGAACCGAAACGAAGGCTCCTGACTTCAACTGGTGCCGTTAGAGCAACCACTGGTAAGTATACTGGCCGTTCACCAAAAGATAAATTCATAGTTGAAGAAGAATCCGTGAAGGACAAAATTGACTGGGGATCCGTCAATCAGCCGATTTCCGAGGAATCTTTTACAAAACTATATAATAAGGTATTGAATTTCCTTAAAGAAAAAGAGGAAGTATTCGTATTCAAAGGATTTGCGGGTGCTGATAAGAAATACCAGCTTCCGATCCAGGTAATCAATGAATACGCCTGGCACAACCTTTTCGCACATCAATTGTTCATCCGACCAACGGAGGAAGAGCTTGTTGATCATGAGTCTGAATTCACGGTTATTTCTGCTCCAACTTTCAAGGCGGATCCTAAAGTTGATGGCACGAATTCAGAGACATTTATCATTGTTTCTTTTGAACAGCGCGTCGTATTGATCGGCGGAACAGAATATGCGGGTGAAATGAAGAAGTCGATTTTCTCCGTGATGAACTATTTGCTGCCTGAAAACGGCATTCTTTCCATGCACTGCTCCGCAAACGTGGGACGCGAAGGCGATGTCGCATTATTCTTCGGTCTTTCCGGAACTGGAAAGACAACTTTGTCAGCTGATAACAACCGACGCCTGATTGGTGATGATGAGCACGGCTGGTCAGCTAACGGTGTGTTCAACATTGAGGGTGGCTGCTATGCGAAGTGCATCAACTTATCGAAGGAAAAAGAACCACAAATTTATGATGCGATCCGTTTCGGTTCTGTACTTGAAAATGTCGTTGTCGATGAAGAAACCCGTGTTGCGGACTATGATGAAGGCAGCCTTACTGAAAATACACGTGCAGCTTATCCAATCCAGGCTATTGAAAACATCGTGGACCCAAGCATTTCCGGACATCCAAACGCGATTGTATTCCTGACTGCCGACGCTTTCGGAGTTCTGCCTCCAATCGCAAAGCTTACAAAGGAACAGGCAATGTACCATTTCTTGAGCGGATATACTTCAAAGCTGGCAGGTACAGAGCGCGGAATCACTTCACCACAAGCAACGTTCTCGACTTGCTTTGGCTCACCTTTCCTTCCGCTGGCAGCAACAAGGTACGCGGAAATGCTCGGTGAAAAAATCGACGAGCACAACGCGAAAGTTTTCCTTGTGAACACAGGATGGACAGGAGGAGAGTATGGCACCGGCAGCCGCATGAAGCTTGCATACACTCGCGCAATGGTCCAGGCAGCACTTGAAGGCGAACTGAACAATGTCGAAACCGTCAAAGACGAAATTTTCGGCCTTGATATTCCGGCACACGTACCAGGTGTACCAGACGACGTCCTTCAGCCAGTCAAGACATGGAGCGACAAAGAAGCCTACTACGCAAAAGCAAACGAACTTGCAGGCAAGTTCCGCGAAAACTTCAAAAAGTTCTCAAACGTACCGTCCGAGATCGAAGAAAAAGGCGGACCGACAGCTAAATAAGAAATTGATGAATGAGGCCATCTCCGGTGAGGAGATGGCCTTTTTTTTGGATGGTTGGGATCAATCATCCACTTTTTTTGGGGAGGTCGTGAATTAGGACAAATTTCCGCTTTGAGCCTGTGATTTTGTCCGAAGTTGCACCGGCTTCGGACAATTTTTCGCTTTGAGCTCGGGATTTTGTCTGAAGTTGACCAAGCTTCGGACAAATTTCCGCTTCGTCCCAAGCCAAAATAAAAAACAGAGCACAATATGTGCCCTGCTTAGTTGGTTGAGTTCAAGGAAATTAACTGATACGTAAGTGTTGTTGTGTTTTCTGTCCATTCTACTTTTTTGATGACACCTGTTCCGGTAAGGTCACCTTCAATTGTCTTTTTGACTTCTAGTGGAATGTCAACTGGATAAAGCCTGTAGCCTTCCTTGGTCAAAGAGAAGAAATTGTCTTCGAGCCGCTTTTCCCGGCCCTTTGTTACGATCATTGTATTCAACTCTAATGGCATCCCCATTGTACTCGCTCCTCTATTGTTCATCATTAATATCACTTTCATTTTATCATTGTTGCTATTGTGATTTCATCCAATTCGTTAAGTCGGACACAACTTTCCGGTTCATTGCTGGCGGAAAGTAATGTGTGTAGTCATCAAAATACCAGTTTTCCACAGGCTTGTCTAACTCTTTTAATCGTTTCTCTATCCGATAGGAGTGTTCAACCGATACATTGCGGTCATTCCGGCCGTGGATCAGCAGCACCGGTGCCTTCAGGTTTTCGATTTCGTATAAAGGCGTCCGGAATTTATAGCGGTTTGGCACCTTTTTTGGTGACCCGCCGATTACCCTTTTCATCATCCTGCGCAAATCCTTTCTCTCAACATACGTTAAAAACATATCCGTTACCCCTCCCCAGGTAACGACCGACGCCGTCTCCGGAAATTGAATGGCAGTCAGCAAGGCCATCAATCCTCCGCGTGAAAATCCAAAGACATGAATCCTATCAACCCATGGCAATGTTTGCAGCAGCCTGAATCCGGCAAAGGCATCGACCCGGTCGTCGCCGCCAAAGTCTTCATCTCCTTCCCCTCCCTGGTTCCCACGGTAAAAAGGAGCGAAAACCGTGAAGCCTTCAGACGCAAATTGCACAATACGTGCAGGCCTTACCTTTCCTACATTTTTGATTCCACCGCGCAGATACAGGAATCCTTCCGTCTCACTTCCATCAATCGGCCTGGCTAGAAGTCCTTTGACCCGCAGTCCGCCTGCATAGTAAGTCACCATTTCTAGCTTGACTGCCGGATTGGGAGAAGGAAATTTATAAGCCGAGATCATTAACCCCTCATTTTCCAAAAATAAACACTCCTCACCTATATGAAATTCTTTAAATTTGGTTCCTGGGCATTCACACATTTTTAGGTAATTCATACGATACTGTAAGCCCAATTTAATACAGTTTTTTAGGAGGAATCCTTATGAAAAAATGGTTCAAAGCCGGTTTTGCTTTATTGATGGTTGCTGTACTTATTATACCTCTTGCAGCCTGCGGTCAAGACAAGGTACAGACTGTCAAAGTTGCAGAGGTAACGCGCTCAATATTCTATGCTCCTCAATATGTTGCCCTTGAAAAAGGATTTTTTGAGGAGGAAGGGTTGAAAGTTGAATTAACGACAACATGGGGCGGCGACAAGACCATGACAGCCGTACTCTCCAACGCAGCAGATATTGGACTCGTTGGTTCAGAGACATCCATCTACGTTTATGCTCAGGGATCAAATGATCCAGTCATCAACTTTGCCCAGCTGACGCAAACAGATGGCACCTTCCTTGTATCCAGAGAAAAAATCGATGACTTTTCTTGGGATCAGTTAAAAGGAGCCACTTATCTCGGCAGCGCACAGGCGGGATGCCGCAAATGGTCGGTGAATTCGTCCTCAAGAAGCACGGCATCGATCCAAAGGCAGATTTAGAGATGATCCAAAATATTGATTACGCGAATATACCTAACGCTTTCGCTTCCGGAACTGGTGACTTCGTCCAGCTATTCGAGCCGCAGGCCAGCATGTTTGAATTGGAAGGCATAGGCCATATCGTCGCTTCATTCGGAACAGAATCCGGTCATGTACCATATACCACATTTATGGCCAAACAAAGCTATATGAAGAAAAACCCGGAGACAATCGAAAAATTCACCCGCGCAATTCATAAGGCTCAGAAATGGGTGGACTCTCACAGTGCAAAAGAAACAGCGGAGGTTATCCAGCCATTCTTTAAAGATACAGATCTGTCGCTGATCGAAACGGTTGTTGATCGATACAAGAGCCAGGGATCATACGCAACTGACCCGATTCTAGATGAAGAGGAATGGAATAATCTGCAGGACATCATGGATGAAGCAGGAGAACTTCCTGAGGAAGTAAGCCATGACACCTTAGTCAACACAGAGGTGGCAGAAGAAATCATGAAATAACAGGAGGTTGCAGCCAATGGACTTTTTGACATTAACAGGGATCCAGCACACTTATTTTACACAAACAACCGCTGTCACTGCTTTGAATAATATTTCACTGGATGTCCAGGAAGGTGAGTTTGTATCCTTCCTGGGTCCGAGCGGCTGCGGCAAAACGACATTGCTTTCGATTATAGCAGGGTTGATTGATCCTACCGATGGACAGGTAAAACTGGAAGGGAAATCAGTCAAGGATGCTGCGAATCAAACCGGATACATGCTGCAGCAGGATTATTTATTTCCTTGGAAAACAATTGAGGAAAATATTTTTCTTGGCCTGAAGATTAGCGGAACTTTTAATGATTCTAAAAAAGCTGAGGTTTTATCGCTGCTAAGGCAAATGGGTTTGGAGAATGTAGAAAAGCATTATCCTAAACAGCTGTCGGGTGGGATGCGCCAGCGTGTGGCACTGGTAAGAACACTGGCAACAGAACCTAAGCTGCTCATGCTTGATGAACCTTTTTCTGCATTGGACTATCAAACGAAATTGAAACTTGAGGACCTGGTTTCAAACACCTTCAAGACTTTTGGAAAAACAGCGATTCTCGTAACACATGATATCGGCGAAGCGATAGCAATGAGTGACCGCATCTTCCTGTTTTCGCCAAGACCTGGACGCCTCCATAAAACTTTTTCGATACCAGATGAGTTAAGGAATTTGAGTCCTTTCGAGGCCAGGAACCACCCTTTATACAATAAACTGTTCCAGACAGTATGGAAGGAGTTGGAGTCAATTGAACCAGAAGAAAACTGAACTCCTCCATCAAGAGTATCTTAAAAAGTTAAGTCGCGAGCGAAAAGTCGTCCGCATCTATCAATTACTGATTTTCATAGCCTTTTTTGCCCTATGGGAAATCTCAAGCCAACAAAAATGGATCGACCCGCTCTTATTCAGTTCACCATCGAGAATCTGGAATATGCTAATTGAGAAGACGATGGACGGTTCACTAGCTGTAAATCTTGGAGTGACGCTCGCGGAAACTGTACTGGGATTCATCCTTGGAACACTCGCCGGTACGATTCTGGCAGCTATTTTATGGTGGTCACCAATGGTGTCAAAAGTTCTGGATCCATATCTCGTGGTATTGAATTCGATGCCAAAGGTGGCGCTAGGCCCGATTTTAATCGTTGCACTTGGCACCAACATGACTTCGATTATTGCGATGGGTGCAATCATCTCCGTAATCATCACGACAATCGTTGTCTACACCGCTTTCAAAGAGGTGGACCCTAATTACCTGAAGGTGCTCCAGACATTCGGAGCAACTAGGACACAGTGCTTTCGAGAGGCAATCCTGCCAGCATCCTTTCCTACCATCATTTCCACCTTAAAAGTGAATGTCGGCTTGTCCTGGGTAGGAGTCATTGTCGGTGAATTCCTCGTTTCTGCGCGGGGCCTCGGATATATGATTATCTACGGTTTCCAGGTTTTCAATTTCACGCTCGTATTCCTGTCGCTGCTGGTCATTGCCGTGTTTGCAACCGTCATGTACCAGCTCGTCGAACTGCTTGAGAAGAAACTGATCAAAAGCAACCAGTAAAGAAGCCGGAGGGTCCGGCTTCTTTGCTTATTTAGAATTAGTAGCGGCAGCGCCAATAAATCTAGATTTTCGCCAATAAAATTGTGAACTCCGCCATTAATATCAGATTTTCGCCAATATATCAGAATCAGGGTTATAACCAACAATTAATTCCGATGCAATTTAACAACCTAACAAAAAAAGCGGCGAATCTGCCACTTTCATTGCTTTTTGCTTAAAAACTCAAGGCTGTGCATGATCACATCGTCCTTCATGATAAAACTGTACTCGTCCTTCATTCTTTCCACCAGTATATCGCCACTTACTAGCACTGGGCCGCCTGTTTCCAGGTAATCATCCTGTGGCAGTATTTTTTCTGCTTCACCATAAAAGATTCTTTTTACAAATGAACCCTCTTGATCACCAACCTGATACTCTCCAATAAACACTAGCTTACTTAAAACTGCGCCGGTCTCCTCCATGACCTCTCGGCGTGCTGCATCTTCCAAGGTTTCGCCTTTCTCCACTTTGCCGCCGGGAAACTCAAGACCTCTGACTCCATGTTTGGTCAAAAGCCATTTACCCTCAAATTTACAGATGACCAACACATGGCGCGCACTTTTTTCAAAGGTGTTTTCCTTAAAGGATAAGATCACATCTCCGCCGTTTATATCTTTAAACTTCTCCATTAAAGTTCTCCCCCGCCACTAAATCATGACCTAATTATATAGAAAAACAAAAAATGAATAAACCGCAGACACTGTCTGCGGCTGTTCTATTTTTCGGGGAGGATTCCCATGCTTTCAATATGGTTTCTGGCTTCTTCATCACCGAGTTTATAAATCATTTCATAGGTCTGGATCAGCTGTCTGTCGAGCGCATCATTTTCACGGTCATAATGGTATTGCACATATGGAACGTGCGCCCTCATGAAATTTTGCCAGCCTGTGGAATGGCTCTGGTCGAATATTTCCCTTAGCGCGGTGATTTCCTCGTCATTTGCCTCAATTTTAAAATTCCATGGAGATGCAGTTGAAACGCTTTGAATCTCGCCATCACTGATGTTGATGTAGTATGTTTTTTTGCCTTCTGGCATGTTCCTCACCTCATGGATATCGTTCCCTGCGTCTATAATCGTTTATACTGAATATCTTTAAAATAAATAATTTTTTCTGCCCTCCAAATTACTCTTCAAGTTGTCTGTATGTTAAAATTAGACCAAATATAGATAGAGGTAAATACCAAACCCAACAGGAAAATACTTCAATTGCAAAGGCATATTTTTTCCGCTGGAGGGTATTAAATAAGTATAAGGAATTATGGACGATCAAGAAGGAGAGGTGAAATCCAAATGAAACTGATTGATGAGCTATACGAACTGTACCGCAATAAATTGACCGGTGATGAAGAGGATATCGATATGCTCGCTTTTGCCTTCCTTGAAGAAATGAGCCGTGAGGACTTGTTGAAAATTATCCAGGATCTTGATAAGCAGGAGCTTTATGATTTAATGGGCCTATATCTGATCGAGAGCTTGAAGGGAAAGTTTGCCCAAGATGATTTCGGCGCGCGCTCTGTCAATTCATATCCTTCCCGCAATGTGCACTAATCCTTGTTAATATCATACATATAAACCGGCTGCGTGCCGGTTTTTTTTGTTCAACAATGAAAAAACTGGCCGATTTCATTTCGGCCAGTTTTCCTTTTATCCAAGATAAGCCTTGAACATCCACATATGCTTGCGAAGGCTCATTTTCACTTCTGTTAACATATCTGCTGTAGCTGTGTCTTCTGCTTTTTCTGCAAGTTCAATTGCGCTATGGAGCTCGTCCACGATCGTAGCGAAGTCATCGTGCAATTGTTTGACCATGTCTTCTTCATTTTCTGAACCAGTTGCTTCTTCAATTGAAGATAGTTCAAGGTATTCTTTAAGCGTTGCAACAGGCTTTCCGTCCAAAGCAAGAATTCTTTCGGCGAATTCATCAATGATTGTCGCTGCTTCGTTATAAAGCTCTTCGAATTTTACATGCAGCGTGAAAAAGTGCCGCCCTTTTACATACCAATGATAGTTGTGAAGCTTTGTGTAAAGAACCGTCCAGTTTGCAACTTGTTTGTTAACTGCTTGGATTAAATCTGTTTGTGCCATAGTTATTTTCATCCTCCCTTTTAGTCATAGTATATATTCCCCTTCCAGCCATTTAAAAAACATGCTGCCAGCAACTTTTTACCTATCCCGGAAAAGAACATGCTACAATAATTTTGAAGCAAAGGAGGACGTTTTATGTATACCGTTTTGATTATCTCAGTCATTATCGTTATCATTGTTCTAGTATTAAGTGTAGTCACCACTTCAAAAGCTTATCAGTATAAACATACTGTCGATCCGATTGACAACAATAACAGCCATGAAGATTCTAATGATGAAAATAAATAAAAGGAGCTGCGACACAGCTCCTTTTTAGAGTTAATGAAGGGATGAACACGATGTTAAAAAAAGCATTCATCGGCATCATACGCTTTTATCAGGTTGTGATTTCGCCAATAAAGCCGCCTACATGCCGTTTCTACCCAACATGCTCCCATTACGGGCTTGAAGCGATCAAAAGGTTTGGTCCCTTCAAAGGCGGTTGGCTGACGATTATACGCATCCTTAAGTGCCAGCCCTTACATCCGGGAGGCATGGACCCGGTACCGGAAGAGTGGCCATCAAAGAAAAAAGCTAAAGCCCATAACCATTAAATTTACTTTTCATAGCCATCGATTACTTGATCAAGCCTTCCCGTTGAAGGATCAATCACTAGTCCATGGACCGGAACATCCTTAGGCATCAAAGGATGGTTTTTAACGATTTCAACACTGTGGGCAACGCTGTCCTTAACATTGTCGAAACCGTGAAGCCATTCCTCTATGTTTATTCCCGAATAATTCAGTGTTCCCAGCATATCATCTGTAACACCGCGTTTTTTCATCTCCTCAATCATGATGTCGGGCTTCATCCCGCTCATTCCACAGTCATAATGGCCAATGATTGCCACTTCCTCTGCCTGCAGCTGGTAAACAGCGACAAGAAGACTTCTCATGATACTTCCGAATGGGTGCATGATAAGGGCACCGGCATTCTTTACAATTTTCACATCACCATTGCGAATATTCAAAGCCCGGGGCAAAAGTTCAACAAGCCTTGTATCCATACAGGTTAAAATAACCATCTTTTTATTCGGAAACTTAGTTGTGGTGAATTCTTCATATTTCTTTTCAGCTACGAACTTTTCATTAAAATCAAGGATTTCAGCAAGCATTCTCATCGTTTCATTCTCCTTTTAAACATCTCTTTCTAATAGAATACCGTAAACTGAATCTGAACCAAAATGTTTTACTTGATTTTGTCGCCAGCCTTTTGTATGATACAGAAGGTAAATCGTAACCATTACGAATTAATATTTTTGAATATGATAATAAAACTAATAACAAATTAAACTCTATTTTATAAATCGTAATGAATCCGTTTTGACTAACAGGAGGAACATATGAAAAAAACTGCATTTATTTTATCTATATTTATGGTGATTACTGCTTTTCTCAGCGGCTGCGGGCAAGATGGTGCTGATCAAAAAAAGAATGATGATGTGATGCAAGTATACACCACTGTATATCCACTCCAATTTTTCGCACAGCAAATTGGCGGTGAATTTGTAAACGTTGATACAATCTATCCACCGGGGGCGGATGAGCATACATTCGAGCCCTCCCAAAAAGATATGATGGCACTGGCAGACGCTGACTTATTTTTCTATATCGGCCTAGGCCTTGAAGGGTTCGTTGATAAAGCCAGCAAGACACTAAAAAATGAAGATGTAAAAATGGTACCGGTTGGTGAGTCATTGAATCTGGATGAGGCTGGGGAGCATCAAGAAGAAGCGCACAACAAGGGGGGTTCCGCTGATGAAGGGCATGAAGAAGATGAGCATGCAGATGAAGATGGGCATGAAGATAAGGCTGGACATGAAGATGAGAATGAGAATGCAGATGAGGCTGGACATGAAGAAGAAGAGCACGCTGATGAAGATGAGCATGCTCACGGAGATTTCGATCCTCACGTCTGGCTTGATCCGATTTACGCAAGCAATCTAGCACTTGCAATCAAAGAACAATTAGCAGAGCAGATGCCTGAGCATAAAGATACTTTCGAACAAAATTATACCGAGCTAGCTGCGCAATTGAAGGATCTCGACAAGGAGTTTTCTGAGGTTATCGGCTCGGCCAAGCGCAAGGAAATCCTTGTATCACACTCTGCCTTTAGTTATTGGGAAGAGCGTTACGGAATCCAGCAAATCAGCATTTCTGGGCAATCAACTACAAACGAGCCCTCTCAAAAAGAGCTTCAAAAGTTGATTACGCATGCCAAAGATGAAAAAATCAAATATGTTTTGAACGAACAAAATTTCAATTCCAAGCTGGCAAAAATGGTCCAGGAAGAAATTGGCGCAAAATCGCTGAAACTCCACAATCTTTCTGTATTGACCGACGAAGATATTAAAAATAATGAAACTTATTTTACATTAATGGAAAAGAATATCGCTACCCTTGGAAAAGCGTTAAATGAATAATCTAGTAGCCTCCCTCTGACGGGAGGCTTTTTTTGTCCCTGAAAAATCACATATTTTCCATAAAAATGAAAACAATATTGAAAGTCATATTACGGAAAGGAAGTTAAATGATGGATGATATTTTAATTGCCCGTTCACTGTTTGGCACTACAATGGGTTTCCATATTATCAATGCAACAATTGGGGTTGGACTGCCTTTGATGATTCTGGCGGCAGAACTTCTCTACCAGAAAACAAATGACGTCGATTATGCCGTCATGGCCAAAAGATGGACAAAAGCATTTGCAGTGACTCTTGGGGTCGGCATCCCAACTGGTACGATTGCTGGTGTCCAGCTCTCCCTCCTATGGCCAGGATTCATGGAGGTCGTCGGCAGAGTAATGGCGCTTCCATTCCAAATTGAGATTTATGCTTTTTTTATCGAGGCTTTATTCATGTCTATCTATGTTTACGCAGCTGATAGGATCTCACCTTGGATGAGAATCGCCAGTCTTACCCTTGTGGCTCTCGGTGCTCTTGCTTCAGCCGTGCTGATTACGAACGTTCACGCTTTCCAAGGTACACCAAGAGGGTTCCGTGTGGAAAACGGTGAATTAGTGGATATTGACCCCTGGGCTGCCTTTTGGAACCCAAGTTTTGTCATAACAGGTGGGCATGTTGTCGTCACTGCCTATATGACTGGCGCGTTTATAATCGCCACGGTTGCTGCCTATAAGATGCTAAGAAGTGACTTCGGCTCAAGAGTTTATATGTTCCACCAGAAAGCATTAATGGCCAGTTTGATCATTGGCGGGATATTTTCCATCCTGACCGCAGTGAATGGCCATTCTGCCGCTCAATACCTGCATGAATACCAGCCTGAAAAACTGGCAGGTGCTGAAGGCCTTTTTGAGACACAGAAATATGCGCCACTGGCTATAGGCGGGTTCACCGACAGGGAAACAGAATCGGTCAAATGGGGGATTGAAATTCCCTGGGCGTTGAGTTTTCTTGCGGGAAATTCTTTTGATACCGAAGTAAAAGGACTTAATGATTTCCCTGAAGAACATTGGCCGCCGCTGTTTATCCATACACTATTCAATGCAATGGTCGGTGTCGGGATGCTGTTGATCACCCTTTCTATGATTGCCTTTGTCTGGAACAAAATTTTAAAGAAAGACAAATTCCCGAAATTCCTGATGTGGCTTTTTGTAGCTACTGGGCCGCTTGCAATGCTCGGAATTGAATTTGGCTGGGTTTTTGCCTGTACAGGCAGGCAGCCTTGGGTGATTTACCATGTTCTATCGACAGAAGATGCTGCGACAACCGCCTCTAACCTGGGTATTTTATTTATGCTGTTTGCCGGAGTTTACGTTTTACTGGGTGCTATGGAAATCATCGTGCTTCGTTACTTCTTCCGTAAAAATACGGTTTTAGATGATTTAAACAGGGCACAGCAAAAAGAAATCCCTTTGTATGGCTCCAATTCATGAAAGGATGATCCATTTTGACTGATGCGCTAACTGCCATTACCGTTCTCTGGGGCTTCGTCTTTATCTACGCTGTCATGGCAACGATGGACTTCGGAGCTGGGTTCTGGTCGATGGTCTATATCAATAAAACAAAAACGAAAGCAACGAATATTGCCAACCGCTATCTGTCACCGACATGGGAGGTTACGAATACTTTTATTGTTGCGCTTGTTGTCGCTGTTTACAGCATGTTCCCCAGAGCGGCTTACACTTTGGGGACTGTATTGCTGATTCCTGGCAGTATGATTTTGCTGCTATTGTCATTGCGAAGTGCTTTCCTTGTTTTTTCGAATATTGCGGAGGATTATCGGAAGGTGCTGACTTATATTTCGGGAATCAGCGGAATTCTGATTCCAGGGTTGCTGATCAGCGTCCTGCCAATCACCCATGGCGGTTTCGTAGAATTTACGGATGGAGCACAGAACCTGGATTTGGGCAAATTGTTTACAAGTCCAAATGTCTACGCTTTTATTGGTTTTGCAGTCGCCAGTACACTTTTCCTGTCTTCCCTGCTGCTAGCCGATTACTCTAAAGCCTCCGATGAGCTTCATGCTTATCACGTATACAGGCGTGATGCATTGATCATGGGGCCGATTTCGCTAATCATGGCTTTTGCGATCATGCTGACATTAAGAAATGAGGCGGCATGGATTTACGATAAAATGATGGATGACCTCTCCATTCTGATTCTTTCGGTTATATTATTTCTGATCGGAGGTCTGGCACTTATCCTTCCATCGATAAATAATAAATCACTTAGAGGAATTCCAAGGCTTGCAGTCATTTTGATCACATTTCAATACCTGGCAGCAAGCTATGTTTACGGGAAGGCTCATCTGCCTTACATCGTATATCCAGAAGTAACAATCCAATCCGCTTTTACAGACCCAAACTCATTCCGGGCTGTTTTCACGACATACATTGTCGGATTTTTAATCCTTTTTCCCGGTTTTATTTATTTCTGGAGTCTGTTCATGCAGGATAAAAGATACTTGCGTCAGAAAAAAACGAAAGAACAAACTTAAGGCTTCCTGAATTTAGCGGGAATTGCTCCTGCCATTTCGCTGCATCCTAAGGTTGTATCAACCAAAAAAGGAGTGTTACACCGATGGCAAAAGATGTGTTATGTGAAGTGAATAACTGCCAGTACTGGCAAGATGGCAATCTTTGCAGTGCCGATAAAATATATGTTGTCAGCCATGTCGGCGAGACAGCGATAACAGCCGTGAAACAGACTGCAAAACGTTTGAAGCTTTAAGTTAATGACTAAGACCGGGTTAGCCCGGTCTTTTATATTTACCGTATGATAAACCAATACACAGATATGATCCCCATGTCACTCAATACATGCGCGATTATTGCTGCTGTGATGGAACCGGTTTTCTCTCTGATATAGCCCCATAATATGCCCGCAATTAAGACAGGGACAGTTGCAATGATGCCGAATATCCCTTCGAAAATGGGAATCACCGAGAGGAAATGGTGCAACGTATAAAAAACTGCCGTCATCAAAATCGCATACTTAGCTGTGCCTTCCATTCTCAGCTTTTCAAAGATATACCCTCTCCAATAGACCTCTTCCAAAATTGGATTGGCCACCAGCAAAATCAGCACTAGCCAAATCTCACTTCGTGCAGAAAATCCCCACTCCCATAGTAATACCCGCAGCTGATCTATATCTAAAAGATAAATATGCAGCCAGTTCAACCCGCCAAAAATGAACAGAAAAAAGAGCAGCCCGCTTCCGAAACCCAAAATAACAGTCTTGCTTGTCAATTTGAACCTTTCCAGCGGAAATCCATGGCCAAGCAACGGCACTGTAAGAAGCCAGCTATAGAAGAGCAAAAACGTTGCGATTACGCTTTCTAGCACTTGAAGACCTATGAAAATCATAAGCGTTGGCCCGACTAGCAGAAAAATTTTCTTCATACCCACCTACCCCAGACCAGCTTCCTTCTTCATGTTACTTTCTAATTTAAATCTTTCATTGAGGGGCTGTAAAAAGCGGTCGAGAATCGCATTGAATTCAGGATATGACCTCGGCGGCAGCTGATGGGTGCCACTCTTTATATACACCACTTGGGTTTGGGGAGTTTTTTTTTGAAAAGGAATGCGGTAATGGTGCATTGGTTTTTCAAGCGAACCGTATACAAGCAGAATCGGCAATTCCAGCCTGCCAAGAGAATCAGTGGAATCATATTGAAGTCCAGCTTTGCAATACTCGTAGCATCGCTGGGCATCAGAACGTTTGGCGTATTCAAATATCTTTTTTTCATCTCCTGGATCACCTTTATGAAACTTTGCCTGCCATTTTGCAGCCAGGGACACTTGACCGAATTTGACCATTAGCATCACTAACTTAATAATAAATTTCGGGATAAGGGTATCAATTTTTGAAAACCCTCCAGACAAGATTAAGGCTTCAGATCGTTCAGGGTACTTCATTGCAAACTCCTGGGCAACCAACCCACCATATGAATAGCCGCATAGCACCACTTTTTCAATACCTAGTTCGTCTAGCATCTTTTTCAGATCTTCTGCAAGTCCCCTAATGGTTACAGGCTTGTTTCCTTTCGAGCTCCGGCCATGCCCTGCAAGGTCGAAAAAGATTGTCTTGTATCGATCAGCGAGTTCCTCCTGATGCAAAAATACATTATGTCCCATCACAAAAGGATGAATAAAAAC
This sequence comes from Mesobacillus boroniphilus JCM 21738, assembly GCF_000517385.1. Lineage (GTDB taxonomy): Bacteria > Bacillota > Bacilli > Bacillales > Cytobacillaceae > Mesobacillus > Mesobacillus boroniphilus. The sequence continues at coordinate 22,033 of NZ_BAUW01000036.1, forward strand.
AACAGGCAATCCGTCACCTTTTATATGATAATAAAGTGAGAGAGAGTCATCGATTTTGGCATATGGCATAAAAAGCATCACCTCTTTATGCTGCATTTACCCGAAACGATTATAAGTAAATAGAATTTTATTTAAGTTCAAAAATTTTCCGAAGAATAAATACCCCCTCTTAACTTTATTGGTTAAGGACGGGGGTTGGTTACCATGTGATTGTTGCCATCTTATTTCCCAAAAAACTCACACTTTTAGCCTAAGAAAGTACAGCCCAGCTTGCTTCTTATTGCTGTATGGCTGTGACGACTAATCGCTCTTCGTGATTTTTTGTGAGCGGATTGAACCATCCTGTGCATGTGATTAATTGTAAACGTTTTTGAGAAGTGAAGCCGTAAATCTCTTCGATTGGTCCGTCATCATAAGGATAGGATTCAATCTTTACGATTTTATAGCGCAAGGTCTTTTCACTGTCTGACAAAACTACTTCATCATCAAGAGCGACATCCTCCAGATCAAAAAACACACCTTTTCCAAGATAGTTATCGACATGCCCAGCTAAGACGACATTCCCATTTTCCCCTGGCATTGCGCCTTAGTGTACCAACCAATTTCCTTCACATCTTCCGGGACTTCCATTGCTCCATCCTCTTGGAGTCCAACTGGAATGATTTTTGCATCAAGTTCGATCGATGCAATGGTTATGTTTAAAGGGACCATGCCTTTTTCTTGGTTGACCTTTTTTGGCGGAGGGCTTCGAAGTTGAAGCTGGTGAATGAACAACTGGTTCTGCCTTAGCTTCTTCAATGTCCACAATCGGCTCTGAGTACATGGGTTGACAGCCTGCAAGAATGACAACTAGTAAAAGATTAATGAAAAGCATTTTTTCTTTTATAGAAATAGAAACCGGCTGCACCGATCAGCAATACAAATGGCAGCATGCTCATCATCAGACCTGTTACTCCGCCCTTACCTGTGTCAGGCATTTCTTTAGGCATCACAGTTGTCGATGGATCCGCAAGGACAATTGCATCAAGTGCAGGCTCCCCGCTGGCAAGACCAACAGCAAGCACAGTGTAAATCATATCTGCTTTAAGCTCAGTTTCTGGTAAAGACAGCACCGCATCCTGCGTACCAGCTGCCCTAACTTCTAAATCCAATGTTGCCGAATCAACTTCCAAGTAGTCCGTTACACCCTTGAAAGGCGCGTTTGGAAAAAGAACATCTCCATCAGTCACTGCTACATCAACAGCTGGCGCATCAGGGGAAAAATGGCCGACTCGAACTTTAGCCTTGCCCTTTTCTGTCATCATGTCATCATTCATGACGGCAACTTCAAGTGCTTCTAATTTGTTGATCGCCAGAACAGTGTATGCCTTATCTGCCTCAACCGATAAATTAGTTGTCAATACCGGCTTGCCATCAGCTACAGTACCAGCAGCAAAAATGCTTACTTCATGATCGCCCGATGCTACCATCAGGTAATCTGTTACAGCCTTAAATTCTGCATTTTCGACTACTACATTCCCATCAACTGTGATATCGACAGCTGGCGCATCAGGGGACGCATGAACAATACGTACCTTCGCCTCGCCATGATTATCAGCTAGCACAGACCCTCCAAACATGGCAAAAATCATGGTGAAAATCAGCAAAAACGAAAACTTCTTCATCTCCATCTCTCCTTTGTTTAAATAATGTATAACTTATAAGCTGATTATGTATAGATTCAGATTAATAAGTTATACAACACTTATACAAAGTTTGTATAACATTTGTCAATTGATAACCCTTTCGAATGTGCTGAAATGATAAATGAATGATAAAGACACCCTTCAATGATGAAGAGTGCCTTTTGTATTATGCCTCTAGGCTAGCCATTGGTCCGAAAAATTCGAAGTGAATTCTTTCTTCTTTGACCCCAAGATCCTTTAACGCTGAGTTGATTGCTTTCATGAATGTTACCGGGCCGCAGAAATAGAAGTCTGATTGTTCAAGATTCACATTTTCTTTTAGCCATTCCTTTGTTACATATCCTTCAACATCATAGCTGTTATTCTGGCGGTCTTCTTCAGTTGGCTGATCGTAGAATACCACTGAATTCACCTTTGCTTTTGCAGCTGTGGCTGCGACTTCATCTTTTAGTGCATGGACTTTGCCGTTTTGGGCTGCATGGATGAAGGTAACTTCTTTCTCCGGCTGCAGGTCTGCAACTGTGTTAAGCATGCTGACCATCGGAGTCAGTCCGACACCGCCGCTAATCAATACAACCGGTGTGTCCTTTTCTGTATCTAAGAAGAAATCACCTGCAGGAGCGCTAATTTGGAGGACTTCCCCTTCTTCCACACTGCTGTGCAGGTAGTTGGATACCTTGCCATCAGGAGTCCCCATGCCAGCTTCCTTTTTAACGCTGATACGGTAATAATCTTTTCCAGGAGCATCTGATAAGCTGTACTGGCGGATATGCGTGAATTCTTCGCCTTCGATTTCAAGCTTGATGCTGATATACTGCCCTGGCTTGAATGAAGCAATTACCTTTCTATCCACAGGCTTTAGGTAAAAAGAAGTGATGACTTCACTTTCCTCCACCTTTTTCTCCACTATAAATGGACGGAATCCATCCCAGCCGCCTCTTTGGTTAGCAGCAGCATCATACATTTCCGCTTCAACAGAGATGAACGCATCCGCAATGACACCATATGCCTCTGCCCAAGCATTGTTGATTTCGTCTGTAGCCGCATCTCCAAGCACTTCTTTGATCGCAATCAGGAGGTGCTTTCCGACGATTGGGTAGTGCTCAGGAAGGATGCCAAGACTGCGGTGCTTATGGGCGATTTGGTTTACAACCGGAAGGATTGCTTCCAGATTATCGATATATTTAGCAGCTGCATAGACAGTTCCAGCTAACGCTCTTTGCTGTCGGCCCTGCTTTTGGTTCGCGTGGTTAAAAATATTCAAAAGCTCTGGATGATTTTCAAACATTGTTTTATAAAATACTGTCGTGATTTGCTCACCGTGAACTTCAAGAACCGGCACTGTGGATTTGATGATCTCAATCGTTTTTTGGTCTAGCATAATATACACTCCCCTATGTTTGTATCCTCTTGTTGAGGTTTGTTTACCTCATTCCCATAGTGATTATAATAGATAAAATAAGCAGACTAAGTGATGCAAATCACACTATCGTAAAATAGTGCTTTCGAATTACAGTTTTGCAGGAAATTTGCTTCCTGCCAAAAGAATTCTTTATTAAAAATGCACCTTATTAGGAAATCTTACTATTTAGACCGACTGCAAGCTTACAAAAAAGGTTCGAGAATAATTTTTATAGCGAATTTTTCATTTTTATAGCGAATTGGAAATTAACGCTGATTTTTTCCAGTTAAAAATAAACAAAAGCACTGCCTAAGCAGTGCTTCTCCACCTAAAATTTAAATCGTTCTTCAAAAACAGTAACTTCCTTCAACCGCTTCCTGTTCAGTTCAAAGCCAATACCCGGCCTGTCTGGCACATTAATCATTCTGTTTTCCACTACTATTTCTGGTTTGATGATATCTTGCTCCCAATAACGGTCTGAACCGGAGATATCACCTGGTATCGTAAAGCCTGGGAGTGATGCGAGAGCGATATTGTGTGCTCTGGAAATCCCAAATTCAATCATCCCGCCAGCCCAGACTGGAATCCCGTTGGAATGGCAATAATCGTGGATCCGTTTCGCTTCGCCAAGTCCGCCGACCCGGCCGATTTTAATATTGATGACCTTGCAGCTGCCGAGCTCGATTGCTTTCCTTGCGTCATCAAAAGTTACGATGCTTTCATCAAGGCATATAGGTGTCTCTATTTGGGATTGCAGTTTGGCATGGTCAACGATGTCATCATATCCCAGCGGCTGCTCGATCATCAGCAGGCCGAATTCATCGAGTGCTTCTAACCGTCCTACATCCTCCAAAGAGTATGCCGAGTTGGCATCAGCCATCAACGGAAGGTCAGGGAACTGCTTTCGAATTTCTGAGATATATTGAAAATCATCTTCCGGACTGATTTTTACCTTCACCCGCTTAAATCCTTGTTCCAGATAACCTTCTATTTGTTTTAGCGCTTCTGGTAGATTGGGATTCCCTACAACCACACCTGCATGGATAGCTTCCATGGTTCCGCCAATCAGGGTCGATAATGGGAGACCTTCTATCTTTGCCTGTAAATCCCATAATGCCGTTTCAAGAGCTGCCTTTGCCATATGGTTCCTTCGAACTGAACTGAATAAAAGAAAGGCTTCATCAGGATGACTTATCCCATTTTTTCTTAAAATAGGAATAAGAAAATCTTTCAGGACATGGTATGAAGTCTGGACGGTCTCCTCCGTATACCATGGAGATGAAAAGGCCACACCTTCACCATATCCAATAAAACCATTACGGTCCTCAACCTCGACGATAATCGCTTCCCTTTCTGTCACTGAGCCTAGATGGGTGGTGAACGGGTGTTTCAATTGCATTTTAACGATTGATAGTTTAACACCTTTAATGTCCAATGCCATCCCCCTCCGCTTCAAGCCACTCGCGCAGTTTGCGTCTTAATAATTTTTTCGCGGCATTCCTTGGCAGGCTCTCTACAAAGTAGAATTTTTTCGGAAGCTTGTATTTTGCAAGTTTCTCTTCACAAAGAGCCAGCAATTCTTTTTCAGAAACTCCTGGATCGCTTTTCACGATAAAAGCCACAGGCACTTGTTGCCACTTTTCATCTGGCGCCCCAATCACTCCCGCGTCGGAAACCCCTGGATGTGAAAGCAGTACGCCTTCAATTTCGGCAGGATAGATATTTTCCCCTCCTGAAATGATTAAATCTGAACGGCGATCAAGGACATAAAGGAAGCCATCGCTGTCCAAATAGCCGATATCACCAGTGTGAAGCCATTTATCCCGGATTTTATCAGCAGTTACATCTGGACGATTCAAATAACCAATCGTCACATTTGGACCTTTGACCAGGATCTCCCCATCGGCTCCCTGTGGAACATCCTGCCCATCTGAATCGACAATCCGAATCTGGTTAGGGAATAACGCTTTTCCTGCGGAACCGACCCGTTCAATACTGTACTCCGGTGACAGAGTTGCAAATTGTGACGATGTTTCCGTCATTCCATATGTCTGGAACACAGGAATTTCTTTATCAATGCAGGATTCAAGCAAAGGCAGCGGCGCAGGTCCACCGCCCAGCAGCATGCAGTGGAAGGAATTCGGCAATCTTCCGGTACCAAGTTCATCAAGGAGCCGGCGCAGCATCGTGCTGACAACTGACATGATGGATATTTTGTATCGCTGAATATCCTCAATTACCTTTTTTTCTTCAAAAGAAGAATGCAAAACAACTGGCATCCCATATATCTGGCTTCTCATTAAAATTGAGTATCCGCTGATATGGAAGATAGGCACAGTGCAAAGCCATTTATCTTGTTCATGCAATCCAAGATTGAGCGCAGATGCATTCGCGCTCCACCAATGGTTGCCATAAGTTTGCATGACACCCTTCGGATTTCCGGTCGTGCCTGATGTATACATGATCGTCGTTACATCGTCCAAATTATATTCTTCGAGAATAGAAACAGTCTTTTCCTGCAACTGACTCCATTCATCAGTACCGATTTTTCTTATGCCAGAGTTAATCTCTGACACTTTGTCTTCAAAGCGAGTCTCATATACAAGTACTTTCGCTTCACTGTCACCAAGCTGCCATGACAGCTCTTCGGGTGTAAGGCGATTGTTCAAAATAACTGCCTGATTCCAGCCATTTGCAAGGCGTATAAAATAAACGCAGATTCAGCCTGATTTGAAAACAACACCGCCGCTGTTTCACCTTTATGCAGACCAAGTGCACCCAGCTTTGCTGCAGAGGATTTTGCCTTTTTAAAAACTTGTTTAAACGTATATGTATTCCCTTCGAAAATCAGTGCTTCGCGGTCAGGAGACAGATCTGCCCGCTTTTTCAGCCAGTTTGGCATGGTTTCAGTCATGGATGTCACCTCTTCTCTACATAGTAAAACAGCTTGATGGAAGTCCATCAAGCTGTGTGAAAACTATAAAATCAAGGGAAACGCGGGAACTGTCCGAAGTCTGGCTTGCGCTTTTCTTTGAACGCGTCGCGGCCTTCTTTCGCTTCTTCTGTTGTGTAGTAAAGCAATGTTGCATCTCCAGCCATTTGCTGAAGTCCAGCAAGTCCATCAGTGTCTGCATTCATGGCAGCTTTCAAGAAACGAAGTGCTGTTGGGCTCTTCTCAAGAATTTCCTCACACCACTTGAGAGTTTCCTCTTCAACCTGATCAAGAGGTACAACTGTGTTGACAAGACCCATGTCCAAAGCTTCCTGGGCATTGTATTGACGGCATAAGAACCAGATTTCGCGAGCCTTTTTGTGGCCGACGATTCTAGCAAGGTAGCCTGAACCATATCCAGCATCAAAGCTTCCGACTTTCGGTCCAGTCTGGCCGAAAATAGCATTATCTGCTGCAATTGTAAGGTCACATACAACATGAAGTACATGTCCCCCACCGATTGCGTACCCTTTAACCTGAGCGATTACAGGCTTAGGAATCACACGGATCAAACGCTGAAGGTCAAGGACATTCAAGCGAGGAATTTGGTCTTCACCAACGTATCCGCCATGTCCGCGGACTCTCTGGTCTCCACCGGAGCAGAATGCATCATCTCCAGCACCAGTCAGGACGATTACTCCAACACTGGCATCATCACGTGCATAAGCAAATGCGTCGATCAATTCCATTACCGTTTTAGGACGGAATGCATTGCGCACTTCCGGGCGGTTAATGGTGATTCTGGCAATGCCATTATATGTTTCATACAGAATATCTTCATACTTGCGTTCTGAAACCCATTCAACTGTCATCAAGAAAACCTCCTATTATGTATTCGACAAAAACTCACTTACTATTGTACCAAATTTTTCACGTTCTTCCACATGAATTGCATGGCCGCAATCAATTATCGACAAATGTGTCGCATTTGGAAGCTTTGAAGCCATGTCAGCGGCTATTTTACAGAACTTTTCATCGAGTTCACCTGTAATCAAAAGAGTCTCGAAATCGAAAGTCTTTAGCTTGTCCCACCATGAAGGCTGGGCACCTGTCCCCATTCCCCTAAGACTGTTTGCCAGTCCCACAAGGTTATTCCTCAGCCTTTGACTCCTTATTTGTTCCCTTATTTCTTTCGGAAGATTCAACTGTGATTGAAAAAGCAGGATTGACTCCCAAAAATCGATGAATCTTTCAAGTCCTTCTGTTTCAATCTTCATAGCCAGCTTGTTGTCCTGCTCGACACGAGCTTCCCGTTCTGCAGGATTCTCAAGACCTGGCGTTGTGCTCTCAAGGACCAGCTTCCTGATTCTTTCGGGATACATACTCCCAAATGTGATGGCTGTTCGGCCACCCATTGAATACCCGAGCATATCGGTTTTCTCAATTCCCAGCTGGTCTAAAAGCACTTTCAAATCATGTGCAGCTTTCTTGATGTCATATCGCGCCATATCGCCTGGCGATTCAGTCTCCCCGTGGCCAATAAGGTCGACCATTAGTAGCTTTGAATGATTCCCCCACATAGGACAAAACGCTTCCAATTAGAAGCCGCGCCTGTAAAACCATGGAGCAACACAAGGGGAAAACCATTGCCGCACTGCTCGACATGATATCGTACGCCGTTAATCATGGTTTTCATTTCATGTCACCTTTTAGCATAGTAGTTATTTCCCGGGAAACAGAATTCCACAAATCTCGATGTTCCTTCAGGTTGGAATCCCTTGTTGTCCTGATTTCCATCACTTTTAAGCCGCCAACCTCTTGGTTTTTGGCAAAAGTCTCTGAAAATTGCTCCCAATCTTGTATCAAATCATATTTCCCGTTGTACATTTCGACAACATGGTGGAAGTCCAGGTCCAAAGGTGTACCGAAAAGCTTTTCAAAATGCTTCGGTTCTTTTGCCTGAGGAAGGAATGAGAAGATTCCGCCGCCATTATTGTTGATCAGCAAAATATTGATATCGATATTATATAGTTTTGAAGCCAATAAACCATTCAGATCATGATAGAATGTCAGATCGCCCAATACAAGATAGCATGGCTGCGATACACTGGCTACACCAATTGCGGTAGAAACGATACCGTCTATACCGTTCGCACCTCTGTTTGCCATTACCTTGATATTCTTTTTATTTAATAGGAAGAACGAATCTAGGTCCCTGATTGGCATGCTGTTTCCGACAAACAATGTCGAGCCTTCCGGAAGCATTTCAGTGAGCTGCTGGAATAGCTTCCCTTCACTTAACTCCTCAACTTGAGAAATAGCTGCTAACTGTTCTTTGGTAAGTTCATTGACGGTGAGCCATTTTTGCAGATAGTCAGACTTGCCTGCTGCTCCTGCAGCCTCGCCGATTTTTTACAGAACAGAGCTTCATCGCAATATAGCATTTCGGACGCTGACATCGTGGGTTCACGCCAGCCGGCGCCGCTGTCGACAACGAATTGGCGGGCTGTCCGGTTTTCTTTTATAAAAATAGTCAGGGCTTTTGAGATTGGCATTGCTCCAAACCTGATGATCACATCAGGCTTCAAGGCTGCCTTCGCTTCTTCATTCCTTAAAAAAGCATCATAGGCATCAATGATGTGTTGTCCATCATGCTCTCCGCTTCGCAATTGTGACAGTGGATCAGCGATGATCGGAAATTTTAATTTGTCAGCAAGGGCAATGACTTCATCTGTAAATTCGCTGTTGTCGAGTTGTCCGCAGACAATAACTCCCTTTGTATATGAAGCGATATCCTCACTGATTGAAGCAAACGTTTGATCTGATAAACTAAGACGTCCTGTCTCGATTTCCACATAACCGCCAACGCGCTCAGGAAGTTCGAACATGTTTTCATCCATTATCGGAATCAACGGTTCCCTGAATGGGAAGTTCAAATGGACCGGTCCCTGTGGATAGCTTGATGCGGTAGCCGCTGCCCTTCCACAAACTGTCCGAGCATAGCGGATCATTTCCTCGGTTTTTTCCGGCGGTGCCATTTCGACAAACCATTTTACATTTTTGCCGTATAGATGGATTTGGTCAATCGCCTGCGGTGCACCGACATCACGCAATTCATGCGGACGGTCTGCTGTCAGGACAATCAATGGAATCCTTGAAATACTGGCTTCAATCACTGCTGGATAATAATTCGCAGCAGCTGTTCCCGATGTACAAAGCAATGCGACAGGCTTTCGAGTGGCCTTCGCAATTCCCAGGGCGAAGAATGAAGCAGATCGTTCATCGACCTGGATATGGATGCGCAGGTCTGGGTGTTCAGCCATTACCAGTGCCATTGGTGTTGACCGAGAACCAGGACTGATGACCACATCCTTCACTCCAGTTTTGGATAACTCTGCAACGAATGCAGCGATATATGCTGTTAAATCTTCCTGGTGGCTCATGTGATCTTTCCTCCAAGTGCTGCAAGCATCGGCCTGAACTTGATGCTAGTCTCTTTATATTCGCTTTCGGCATTTGAATCTGCCACAATCCCGCAGCCAGCAAATAGCGAAGCCTCGTTTCCCTGGATCAATCCCGAACGGATCGCTACGGCAAATTCACCATTTCCCTGATAATCCATCCAGCCAACAGGTGCTGCATAAAGGCCTCTATCAAGTTGTTCAATTTCCCTGATCTTCACAATCGCTGCCTGCTTCGGCAATCCGCCCAGTGCAGGAGTCGGGTGAAGTCTGTTTACTAAATGAAGAAGTGATGTACCTTCCCGGTTCTTGCCGATTACAGGTGTATACAAATGCTGAATATATTTCATTTTCATCAATACAGGCTGTTCAGGAAGAAGCACCTCATCACAGGTTTCTTCCATCGCTCCCTTAATCATATCCACAACATATTGATGCTCAATCAAGTTTTTCTCGTCTGTTAAAAGTTCTTCGCCGAGATTCTCATCTTCTTCAGGAGTGCTGCCCCTGGCAATCGAACCCGCCAGGCAGGCTGAAAACAGGCTTGCTCCATCCTTCTTGACCAACCGTTCAGGAGAAGCTCCGATAAAACAGTCCCCATTGGATTCGAAGGCAAATGTAAAGCTTGCTTGCTGATTCTCAAGTAGATCCGCCAGAACACTTTCTGACTGGACTTCATCTGTAAAATGCAGACGAAGCTCTCTCGCAAGTACGACTTTCTTAAGTTCGCTATTTTCAAAACCGTCTACAACATCAGTGACTGTTTTCTTCCATGCCTCAGGATCAATTTCGATAATATCCTTAAGATCAAGCCTGGCTAGTACTGGTTTCTGTCCACCCTTGGAAAGAACCTCTTCCCTCTCCCTCGTGACTTTATCAAATAGTGACATATCATCATGCTGAGTGCAGACTACATTGGTTGTTAAGTATGCCTCTCCCTTGACAATAGTCAGCATATATTTCGGAATGTGGAAAAGAGCTTCTGAAAATTTGGACCATAAGCCTGTCTTTTTCTTCAATGGATCAAAGGTAAATCCGCCAAAGATAGATGGTCCTGTTCCATTTACATTGTGCTTATTAAAAACCAGCGCTGTATCCTTGAAGCGCTTCCACTCTTTTTCAACATGAAAAAAGCGGTCAGCTCCCTGATCCGACTGTATTTGTCCGCATATACCCAATCCAGTTAGGAAGTGATCCCCTTCAGGATCCTTCCAGAAAAAGCGTTCTCCAAAAAACTTTTCCCTGCCTGAGGCAAAAAAATAAAAAGGATCTATACAATCTAAATTATGGACCTCGCTGACCAAAACCGATTGAGATTGTCCTTTGGCCCGCTCAATCGCATCAAGAATTCCCTGTCTAAGTTCCGTTTCCTGAATGGCAACCAAAATTATCCCCCCAATAACAGCCTCTCATCTGTTATCACAACGTTTTTAAGCTTATTTTAAGATACACCTCATACACCACGATGTCAATAATGGCGGGCTTTCTAAACCTGTTAACACCCTTATTATATATTACACCCAAACAGCTGAGGCAATCTGGAAAATCCATCCTCATTATACGCGAAAATACTAATTGACAGTGTTTATGTGAATATCTACACTTATAATTGTAAGGTAATTTAGCCTAGATATGAAAGGTCTTTTTGACAATTTTGGTTCTTTTAGATAAAATATTAAGGTTTGATAGATTGATATATAAGGGAGAGAATTAGTTATGCAACCACAGCTACAGCCTAGTTCTTCACCAGCGGTCAATGGCGCAGACTGGAGAGTCTGGTGGCAGCTTACTCGGCCGCACACTTTGACTGCCGCATTTGCCCCTGTCCTTCTTGGGACTGCTTTAGCGATAGAATACAGCGGTGGAATCCATTGGGGAATGTTCCTCGCGATGTTAATAGCGAGCCTGTTGATTCAGGCAGCAACGAATATGTTCAATGAGTATTATGATTTTAAACGCGGGCTTGATAATGAAAATTCCGTTGGGATCGGCGGAGCGATCGTCCGCCACGGCATAAAGCCTAAAACGGTTTTGAACCTGGCGTTTGGCCTTTATGGAATCTCAGTCCTTCTTGGGATATATATTTGCATGAGTACCAGCTGGTGGGTCGCTGCTGTCGGTGTCGTTTCCCTGGCTGCTGGTTATCTTTATACAGGCGGTCCATTGCCGATTGCCTACACTCCTTTCGGGGAGCTTGTCGCAGGATTTTTCATGGGTGTATTGATCATCCTGATTTCCTTCTACATCCAGACTGGCACGGTAACTCCTACTAGTGTACTTGTTTCTTTTCCAAGCTTTTTGCTTGTCGGCGCGATTCTGCTTGCGAATAATATTCGTGACCTTGATGGCGACAAGGAATTTGGCCGCAAGACACTGGCGATCCTGCTTGGACGTAAAGGCGCCATCAGGCTGCTAGCAGGAATGTTCATTGTCTCTTATGCCTGGGTAATCGGCCTGATTATTGCAGGAGTCGTTTCACCTTGGCTGGCGATTGTTGCTCTCAGCATTCCGAAGGCTGTAAAAGCAACAAAGGGCTTCATAGGAAAATCAAATCCATTACAAATGATGCCTGCGATGGCAGCAACAGCAAAGACCAACACGATTTTCGGCTTGCTTTTATCAGTAGGCATTTTCATCAGTTTAATATAAGTATACTTGAGAAGCTTCTGCCTTTGGCGGAAGCTTTTTCTATGTTTCTTAAAATCACGAGCGGGTATTTAGTACGTATGACTACGAATCAAAACTAAGGATGTGTAATGATGCTGACAAATGACCAGCTTGCCCAATTGAAGCAAACGCTTATAGATGAAAAAGAAACACTAAATTCGCAAATAGATAGCAATAATGAGGATGGTTACCTTGATGGCAGCCAGCGTGAAGCGACAGGAGAACTGTCTTCCTACGATAACCATCCAGCTGACAGTGGCACAGAATTATTTGAGCGCAGCAAAACTCTCGCGATGGACGAGCATCATGAAGATCAGATTGAGAAAGTCGACAATGCTCTGAAGGCAATAGAGGATGGCTCTTACGGAAAATGTGCGGAGTGCGGGAAAGAGATTCCTTATGAGCGGCTTGAAGCAGTACCATATACTTTATATTGCGTCGAGCATTCAAGCGAACAAAATCTGTCCAATGACCGCCCAGTTGAAGAGGATGTACTGGAATATACTCACGACACCAACTTTGACCGCAGACAAAACGCAGAAATGGCCGACAACAGGAACAGCTTTGATGACGTAGCCGAGTTCGGTACCTCTGAAACACCTTCTGATTTTACCGGAGATCATGAAGACTACAACAAGCTCTACATTGATAATGAAAAAGAAAAAGGGTTCACGGAAGACTATGAATCCTTCAGTACAACTGATATCGAAGGTGATGACCGCCAAGTATTGCATAGTGATACTGAAGAGGAATACGAGGAAATGCTGGACGAAGCCGGCATCGAGTCCGAGCTTGGAGATATCCCTTATAAAGAGGGAGACAGTTATGTAGATGATACTAAAAAGAAGGATACGGAATAAGAAACAGCCTCAGTTCGATTAACCGAACTGAGGTTTTTTCATGTATCTGTTCTCAAGCAAAACCATAGGACACCTTTTCCACCTGCTCTACTGGATGAAGATTACCTTCCCACCCTACTTCTGGTTGTCCACAACAACCATGCTCATAATCGGCTTCCCTTCGTAGGATAATATCCCATGATTGTTGGAATTAAGTGTGACCATAATTTCATTCTCTCCTTTTTTCAAAGTGTCCAAATTATAGAAATGTCCGTACAGTCGATTGATTTTTTTGCCGTTCACATAAATATGGGCATGGCCCTCGTTAAAACTAGGATCAGCGCTCCCTACTTTTTGGGGCGCGAAGTTAAAATGAGTAGTATCAACACTTAATAGCCATGTGCCTGACATGTCCTGGTTGACACTTATATTCACAGAGGGAATTTTATTACCCTCTGGAATTTCAACATAGTCATGCTGCATATGGTTCGCCGAAGAAGAATTATGTTCATTATTACTCGTAAAATAAATAAAGAAAACAATGAACGGTATGAAAAAGACTAAAAAACTCCTCATCCTACTCAATTTCTACACCTCACCCTTATGCATTCTGTTCCAGCCGCTTGATCATAAACCCAATGACCACTAATAAAGCCCCAATCGCCAAAAATGCCAGATCGTACATTAAAGGGTTTTCTGCCAATGGTTTGACACGATGCACTTGCAGAATATGATGATCTACAATTCCTTCAACGAGATTAAACGCTCCGCCGCCGATGAATATTCCTCCAAGGAAGATTTTCCAGCTGGAGCCGAGCTGATTTTTTCGAGCATCCTGAAAGATTTTCACGCCGCCCCAGATAAGTTTTGCGGAGAACAGTGCCGTGAAAAGTCCATCTGTAAAAATCTCAAGTTGTATATTATCGCTAAGAATCATATGATGCCACTGTAAAAGCTGGTGGAAGACAATCCCGTCAATTGCACCCAATAAGCCCAACCCGAGAATGAAGCCGGCGATGAATAAATTCTTATTTTCTTTTTTCAACAAAAACACCCTCTTAGAAAAATACATACTATCACGATTAGTGCCCAAAAGTTTTCCATATTATACGGTGAATCAAAAAAAGATTGGAGAGATTAACCTCCAATCACTGTATTCAATATTTACTCAGCAGCTTCAGCATCTGCTTTTGTTTCGTGGACAGTTCCAAATGGATGCTCTGGTGGTGCGTAAATTACATATACCTTAAGCTTTGTATTGCCTATATTGGTTACATTATGCCACTTGCCTTCAGGTATCATGATCGCAAAGTCATCAGAGACTCTAGACTCAAAATCGAGGTTATCTTTACTGTCCCCCATCTGTACGAGTGCTTCTCCTTCTTCCACCCGGATGAATTGATCCCCGGTTTCATGGACTTCGAGACCAATGTCATCACCTACATCAATGCTCATGACAGTCACCTGAAGGTTTTTCCCCGTCCATATGGCAGTACGGAATGTTTCGTTTTGCAAGGTTGCTTCTTCAATATTGATGGTAAATGGCTCATTTCCAAAATCCGTTAATTGCATGTCGCCTTCTTGCCTTAAACAGCCAAACCGTGTTGCATGCTCGATCTCATCTGCGAATGCCCGAAAGAATACATTCCCTACCGGAAGATACTGAGTCAGCAAATAACTGTTTCTATATTCATGATAATCTTCTACTTCTGCTTCATATGCCTTTTGCAGGCCTTCCTGATAAGAGCGAAAATTCACTTGTTCAATCTGATACTGCGGCGTTGTCCCGTAAGTGTGACAAACAGATCGGTAAACTGCTTCAAGTGGACATACTTATCCTCCAAAGCCTGCTGTATCGCTTTCTTATGCCTTTGATTCGGTGCTGACTGCGCCAGGCGGCTGTAAAAATCAACTGCTGAAGCTTCCCCTTTTATCCCAGCAAGCAGTGCTTCAAGTACTTGCTGATGGCTGTTTTGGCTGGTTCTTGGGCTATATGATGAGGAATCAACATAATATGGATAGGAATAGGATGGAACGTTATACAATTTGCTTCATTCCCTTCACAGGTTTTATCAACTTATCCTATGCCCAGTACCCACGAAACGTACATTGTTCGATTTATGGACAAGCATATTCCCAGTAGAGATTACCAAACTAAGAGTACCTTATTAGAAATGGAGATAAACGATGAGTATCATTTTAGCCTTACTAGCTGCTCTATTTGCTTCCTTTACTGCTATTCTCGCTAAAATCGGAATCGAGGATGTCGATTCAAATCTGGCAACTGCCGTCAGGACGATCGTTGTTGTGATCATGGCCTACCTGATGGTTGTGATCACCGGGCAAACGGGGCACATAATGGAAGTGTCTGCGAAGTCATTTATCTTTCTAGTCCTTTCCGGATTGACAACCGGTCTTTCCTGGATTGCCTTTTTTAAAGCAATCCAGATTGGGGATGTATCCAAAGTAGTCCCGATCGATAAGGCCAGTGTCGTTCTGACGATTCTGTTATCCTTCGTGATTCTTAGGGAGCCTGCCACCATGACTGTTGTCGCTGGTGGCATCATTTTATCTCTTGGAACTTTTGTACTGATCGGAAAAGACAAAAAGAAGAAAAAGCAGAGGAAAAAGGTTTTCAACACCAAATCATATATTTTTCTCGCTATCATGTCAGCAATATTTGCAGCCCTGACCAATATTCTCGCGAAAATCGGAATTGTGGATGTTGATTCAAACGTGGCCACCTTCATCCGTACAATCGTGATCATTATTTTTGCGTGGGGAATTGTGTTTTTCCAGGGAACTGTGAAGGAGCTTAAGAAAATCTCGAGGAAATCTTACATATTCCTAATCCTATCAGGTGCCGCAACAGGCTTCTCTTGGTTATGTTATTTTGCAGCACTGGCAATCGGCAAAGTAAGCATCGTCAATCCGATTGATAAATTCAGCGTAGTGTTAACGATGATCTTAAGCTTCATCATTTTAAAAGAAAAACCAACAAAATCAACCGTTGCAGGTGCTGTACTAATCACGATTGGAACAGCTTTGTTGATCTTATAGAGAAGAGTGGCCGCGCCAGTATCCACACCTATTCCGGGCATTAAATAGCTATCTATTTACCTTTTGTGGTTCCACGGTCTCGGTTGTGCTTATAGAATCTTTCTATAGGACCTTTTCACATCTTCAGCCACTTTTTGGCTTATAGAATTTTTCTATAGGACCTTTTCGCTCCTTCTGCCGCTTTTTGGGCTTATAGAATCTTTCTATAGGACCTTTTCGCTCCTTTAGCCACTTTTGGGCTTATAGAGTCTTTCTATAGG
>NZ_BAUW01000035.1 GCF_000517385.1 Mesobacillus boroniphilus JCM 21738
GGTGCTAAACGAGGCGCTTGCGCTTTTTGTTCTTTGCTGTTTGTACGTAAAATATGGCGCAGCAAGTCAGCTGAAAAATAATTGATGAAAAATATCGAAAAGTTAGAATTGACATTGTGACTGTTAAGGTGATAACCTTACAAAGGAATGGAAAATATAACTAAAAGGAGGGTTACGGATATGAACATTGTAAAAAACGCAAGATACGCTCAACTTAATACACGTAACCCATCCTTTTACCATAACTGATTTTTTTATCAGGTTGCTCTGTGACTGAAAAGGCATGGGTTGCGCATCTGCGTGACGTATGCCCTTTTCTGTCTTTATCGATTGATTCAAGACATATCGCATGCCGCGGTATGTCTTTTTTCATGTTCAGAGAATATCCATTTCCAAAATATATTGAGGAGGAATTGAAATGAGTAAATCAGATGTAAGAAAAATGGTGAAAAAGGAATATCTCGAAAGCGGCTAGTCAGATTTTTACACAGAGAGAGAGGAGTGATTGTTGATGTTATCAGTTTTATCAAAGTTAAGCTGGTTTTTTAAAGAAAACTGGAAGAGATACAGTGTGGCGATCTCATTACTGATTTTTGTCGGTATTCTGGATGTACTGCCGCCGAAAATCGTCGGGATGGCAATCGATGCAATCCAGATTGGTTCCATGAACCAGAATTTAATTCTAAAGTACATTGGCGGCCTCTTGCTGATTACGGTGGTCTCTTATTTCATCACTTACATTTGGATGTATCAATTATTCGGTGGAGCTTCCTGATTGAACGGAAACTCAGGACCCGCTTCATGAAGCATTTGCTGAAAATGACACCGACGTTCTTTGAAAGGAATCGTACAGGTGACTTGATGGCAAGGGCAACGAATGATTTAAAAGCAATATCAATCACGGCTGGTTTCGGAGTACTGACACTTGTCGATTCGAGCATTTTCATGCTGACGATTTTGTTCACAATGGGCTTTTTCATCAGCTGGGAGCTTACACTTGTTTCAATCATCCCACTGCCAATCATGGCATTTCTAGTTAACGTATATGGCAAAAAGATTCATTCTAAATTCACCTCTGCTCAGGATGCATTCGGCGAGCTGAATGACAGGGTGCTTGAATCGGTATCAGGAGTGCGGGTCATCCGTGCATATGTACAGGAGAAATCAGATGAATCAAAGTTCCATGACTTGACCGAAGATGTCTACCGTAAAAATGTCGAAGTCGCGAAAATCGATTCTTTGTTTGAACCAACGATAAAAATCCTTGTTGGTATGAGCTATCTGATTGGGTTAGGATATGGGGCATTTCTTGTTTTCCAGCAAAAGCTGACGCTGGGAGAGCTGGTCAGCTTCAATGTATACCTGGGAATGCTGATCTGGCCGATGTTCGCAATTGGTGAACTGATCAATGTCATGCAGCGAGGCAATGCGTCTCTTGACCGCCTCAGTGGAACACTATCCTACAAAGAGGATGTGGCCGATCCAGTACAACCGGTTGAGGGAAATGAGCCAGAATTTTTACAGATGTCTGAGTTCACTTTCAAATATCCTTCTTCAAATGTAAACAACCTGGATAATATCAAGCTGCATTTGAACCGTGGTGAAACGCTCGGGATCGTCGGGAAGACAGGAAGCGGCAAGACAACGCTTATCAAACAGCTGCTTAGGGAATATCCTGAAGGCAGTGGCGATCTGCTGGTATCAGGCGTGCCAATCCAGGAGCATAGCCTGAGGCAGACTAGGGGCTGGATGGGTTATGTCCCGCAGGAAAATATCCTTTTCTCCCGTTCGGTCAAGGAAAATATTTTGTTTGGAAACCCAATGGCTACTGAAAAAGATTTACAGGAGATCATCGACCTGGCTGCTTTCCGGAAGGACCTGGAGATGCTTCCGGAAGGCCTGGAAACACTTGTTGGTGAAAAAGGAGTTGCACTGTCCGGCGGGCAGAAGCAGCGTATTTCGATTGCAAGGGCTTTGATCAAGGATCCGGAAATCCTTATTCTCGATGATTCACTTTCAGCAGTCGACGCAAAAACAGAGAAAAAAATCATAGATAATATCCGCAAAGAGCGGAATGCGAAAACAACCATCATAACAACTCACAGAATGTCTGCGGTTGAGCATGCTGACCATATCGTCGTGCTGGAGGATGGAAAAATAATCGAGGAAGGCACGCACGAACAATTGATTGCTGCTCAAGGTTGGTATTACGAGCAATATATCAAGCAGCAGGCTTCAGCAGTCGAAGAGGAGGTGCACTCCGTATGAGTACAGGAAAAAGACTGTTTAGATATGCGTTAAATTATAAGAAAATAATCCTGATTGCCCTGGCGATGCTGACTGTCGCCGTTGTCGCAGACCTGGCAGGACCATTCATTGCCAAGCGGATGATTGATAATCATATATTGGGAATTGAGTCGGTCTGGCATAAGACCGAAGCTGGCGATGGTGCCGTTGAATATAATGGCAGCTTTTACACCAAGGATGGCGAAGCGGGGAATGGGGTTTCAGCACGAATTTTACAGGTCGGAAGGAATTTTGTATTTGTGGATGCTGATGTCGAATTCGACGGAAGCCGCAGTTATGAGGATGGTTTATTAACAATCAGCAAAGGGTCAAAGGCTGCGCAATATGAAGCAGAAGTTCTATCCGGCGATGATTTGATGAATTTTTATAAACCAGAAATCCCGAATATTATTAAGCTGCTTTCCTTTTATTTCGGCTTGCTGGTCATTGCGTCCATCTTCCAATATGGGCAGAGATTTTATTTGCAGAAGTCAGCGAACCGGATTATCCAGAGGCTCCGGGAGGATGTCTTCAGACAGATACAGCGGCTGCCAATCCAGTATTTTGACAATCTTCCTGCAGGGAAGGTCGTTGCGAGGATCACGAATGATACAGAGGCGATTCGCGAATTGTACGTTACGGTCCTGTCGACTTTCTTTACAAGTTTCATCTATATTACTGGCATCTATATTGCCTTGTTCATCCTGAATGCGAACCTTGCAGCGATTTGTTTACTGCTATTGCCAATCCTTTATGTTTGGGCAAAGCTGTACCGCAAGTACGCCTCAAAATACAATCATGTCATCCGCTCCCGTGTAAGTGATATTAATGGCATGATCAATGAATCAATCCAGGGCATGAGCATCATCCAGGCCTTCAGCCGGGAAAAAGAAACACAACAGGAATTCGAGACGCTGAACAAGGAGCATTTCACTTATCAAAATAAATTGTTGAGTCTGAATTCGTCAACCTCCCATAATCTTGTGGGAGTGTTAAGAAATATCGTCTTCGTGGCGTTCATCTGGTATTTTGGCGGCGAGGCCCTTCAGCCATCTTCCGCCATTTCACTAGGAGTGCTCTACGCGTTTGTCGATTATATTAACCGTCTGTTCAATCCTGTCCAGGGAATTGTCAACCAGCTGGCGAACCTTGAGCAGGCGCTGGTTGCCGGAGAGCGGGTGTTCAATCTTATGGATGAGGAAGGAATCGACGTAAGCGAGAAGGAAATTCCCCGCTACAAAGGAAATGTTCTTTTCGACCATGTATCCTTCGGCTATAAAGAAGGCGAATATGTGCTTAAGGATCTTTGCTTTGAAGCAAAACAGGGTGAAACAGTCGCACTCGTTGGCCATACGGGATCAGGCAAGAGCTCGATCATGAACCTGCTGTTCAGGTTCTATGATCCGCAGCAAGGAAAGATTCTGATTGATGGCATGGATATTACCGAAATGCAAGGCAGACGTTGCGGAAGCATATGGGGATTGTCCTCCAGGATCCATTCCTTTTTACCGGCACAATAGCCTCTAATGTCAGCCTTGATCATCCGGATATCACCAGGGATAGGGTTGAAAAAGCGCTGGCCAGCGTTGGGGCAGACACCGTCCTGAAAAATCTTGAAAAAGGGTATGATGAGCCGGTGATTGAAAAGGGCAGCACGCTATCAAGCGGGCAGAGACAGCTGGTTTCTTTTGCCAGAGCCTTGGCCTTCGACCCGGCCATTTTGATTCTTGATGAAGCGACATCGAGCATCGATACCGAGACAGAAGCGATCATCCAGGAAGCTATGGACGTCCTAAAGGAAGGCAGGACCACCTTTATCATTGCCCATAGATTGTCGACCATTCGCAATGCTGACCAAATCCTTGTACTGGACCGCGGTCGGATTGTTGAAAAAGGAAACCATGATCAGCTGATGGAGCTCAAAGGCAAATACTTTCAAATGTATCAGCTGCAGCTTGGCAACAAAGTTAAGGCAGGTTAAGAAATATCCACACCCATTCTTTTGGGTGTGGATTTTTTAGATAATAAAAAATTGAAGTTCAATGAGATAGGGTGTTGTTATATGAGAAAGGTCACTTCTAATCCTGTTTCTGTCACAGAATGTTAAGAAACCCTCCCGTTGCCATCTGGCCTCCTGTGGTAATTTAATAATAAACACATAAAAAATTCAGGAGGTTGTCAAGATGGCAGAGTTCGCAGTAACCTTAAGCATCGCTAGCATCATGATCCTGGGCTATTATATAGGCTATGCAATTTATAAGGCATAATCTGGAGCGAAAATAGACATAATGAAAAGCGGAAACAGCATTCATGGCTGCTTCCGCTTTTTGGCGTGTCATGCATTATGCACTTTTCTGTAATTGCTTCTTAAAAACAGTTATCCTAGAGGCGAAGATGTTTTAAATGTTTCGATAAGTTAATAATTAGATAGAGGAGGGATTGTGTTGACAGATTATCGAATTGAAAGAGATACAATAGGTGAAATCAAAGTGCCGTCAGATAAGTACTGGGGTGCGCAAACACAGCGGAGCAAACAGAATTTCAAGATAGGCACAGAAAGAATGCCCATTGATTTGATTTATGCATTTGCAGAAGTAAAGAAAGCTGCAGCTAGTGTGAATGCCGCTTCAGGAAAGTTGCCAGATGCAAAGGCAAAGGCGATCGAAGCAGCCTGCGATGAAATCCTTGCCGGGAATTTTGATGCACATTTTCCGTTAGTTGTTTGGCAGACGGGGAGCGGAACTCAATCCAACATGAACGTGAATGAAGTGGTCGCAAGAAGGGCAAGTGAACTGCTAGCAAATCAAGGATCTGATGAAAAAGTCCACCCCAATGATGATGTGAATATGTCACAGAGCTCGAACGATACATTCCCGACAGCGATGCATATTGCTGCTGTCAAAAAAGTGACAGGTGAAGTATTGCCTGCGCTTGAACTTTTTAAAGAAACATTGAAGAAAAAAGAACAAGAATTCAATGAGATTATCAAAATTGGCAGAACCCATCTCCAGGATGCGACTCCATTGACATTGGGACAGGAAATCAGCGGCTGGAGAGCCATGCTTGAAAAAAATGAACAGATGATTAAGGATGGATTGAAATACGTCCGAGATTTAGCGATTGGCGGAACAGCTGTAGGTACAGGCATAAATGCCGCGAAGGATTTTGGTGACAAGGTTGCAAAGCAGCTTGTTGAACAAATGGGTGAAACCTTCCATTCCGCGCCAAATAAATTTCATGCACTGACCTCACATGACGAAATCGTGTTCCTTCACGGAGCATTAAAAGGGCTAGCAGCAGACTTGATGAAAATTGCCAATGATGTTCGCTGGCTCGCCAGCGGCCCAAGAAGCGGAATCGGAGAACTATCGATACCGGCAAATGAGCCTGGCAGCTCCATCATGCCTGGTAAGGTTAATCCAACCCAGAGTGAAGCACTGACAATGGTAGCGACACAGGTATTTGGAAATGATGCAACCATCGGTTTCGCCGCCAGCCAGGGGAATTTTGAGCTGAATGTTTTCAAACCAGTTATCATTTATAACTTCTTGCAGAGTGCAAGGCTGTTGGCGGATGGAATGAGATCATTCAATGATAACTGTGCAGAAGGTATTGAGGCGAATCTTGATGTAATTGCTGGCCATGTTGAGCGGTCATTAATGCTTGTAACTGCTTTAAATCCTCACATTGGTTATGAAAAAGCAGCAGAAATCGCCAAGCTTGCGTTCAAAGAAAATACAACCTTGAAAGAAGCGGCGATTAAAACAAGCTATTTAACATCAGAGCAATATGAAGAGTGGGTTAATCCTGAAAAAATGATCTAACAGAATGCTTCTCGTGTAGCTGTAATAGGTGAATGGAAGTCATCAAATTCCAGGTTTAATAAAGCAGTTGCTCGAAAGGTCTTGAATGATAAGTTAAAAGGCCCCCTTTGACAAGGGGGCCTAGCCATTCTATTTAATTTTATTGTTAATTACAATTTAGCGTGCAGAACCGCCAAGTTGTTGCTCAGCCATTTGAACTAGACGCTTAGTGATTTCTCCACCAACAGATCCGTTAGCACGAGAAGTAGTTTCTCCACCAAGTTGTACGCCAAATTCTGTAGCGATTTCGTACTTCATTTGATCAAGAGCTTGTTGAACACCAGGAACTAATAATTGATTAGAGTTGTTACTGCTAGCCATTAATATTTCCTCCTTTGTGTTTTTCAAAGTTGTATTTGGGTCAGTATTGGAATCGAACCAATCATGGCTTTTGCCACGCCGCCTGGTTTAACCCGCGATAAGGAATTTGGCTGGGCTAGCCGGAATTGCACCGGCGCGCGTTATAGCTGCCTTCTTAGGCTTAACCCATTGATTTTGTTGCGCTTGTTGTTGCTGCGTTGTTTTATTAATAACTAGTATGTTTTGTTTTAAAAAGTTTATGTGCCGAGTGAGTTAGGTAATTACTTCCAAAATAATTATTCTACATAACCAATTCCAATCAACGCAAACTATCGATATCAGTAAAGCAGAAGGGATTGAAGAGAATGGGTATGTGCCCGATTTGCAATGGCTTCAAGTCGATCACTCGGTCTTGTCCAAACTGCAGCGGCAACATGGAGAACAATGGGCGAGAAGCAGACTTTTACGACGATTACAGTCCTTATATGCCAATCGATCAAATGAAGCTAGAAGATGGGTATCCAACTGATTTCGCTGAAGGGGAGTGTCCGCATCTTTTCAAATGTTCGAATTGCGGATCTAGCCAGGTATTCTTAATTAAAGAATGAGGGGTTAATGGACATTGAGAACTGAAAAAAGCAACCGCAGCAGCGGTTGCTTTTTTATCATCCAAAATTAAGGACGGATTCGACTCTCTGTTTCAGCATCAAAGAAGTGGACTTTATTCATATCGAATGCCAATTCAATTATCTGGCCTGGTGTTACATCTGAACGTGAATCGACGCGCGCAACAAAATCCTGGCCTTCGAATTGAGAGTAGATCATTGTTTCAGCACCAGTTAATTCAGAAACTTCAACAGTCGCTTTGATAGTAGCGCCTTGGGAAGCATCGATGAATACTGGCTCATCGTGAAGGTCTTCTGGTCTAACGCCAAGGATGATGTCCTTGCCGACATAACCTTGAGAGCGAAGAACTTTCATTTTGCCTTCGGGAATAGCGATCGAAGAGTTATTGTTTGTGAATTTACCTTCTTCAAGCTTACCAGTAAAGAAGTTCATGGAAGGTGAACCGATAAAACCGCCAACAAAGACGTTTTCAGGATTTTCGTATACTTCTTTAGGAGCTCCAACCTGCTGGATGATACCATCCTTCATGACTACAAGGCGAGTTGCCATTGTCATCGCTTCAGTTTGGTCATGCGTTACGTAAATAGTCGTTGTATCAAGACGACGGTGAAGCTTTGCGATTTCTGCACGCATTTGTACACGAAGTTTTGCGTCAAGGTTTGATAATGGTTCGTCCATTAAGAAGACCTTTGCGTCACGGACAATCGCACGTCCCAATGCAACACGCTGACGCTGTCCGCCAGAAAGTGCCTTTGGCTTACGGTCTAAATACGGCTCAAGACCAAGGATCTTGGCAGCTTCTTGAACGCGGCGATCAATTTCATCCTTAGCGAATTTACGAAGTTTCAATCCGAATGCCATGTTATCGTAAACAGTCATATGTGGATATAGTGCATAGTTCTGGAAAACCATTGCAATATCACGGTCTTTTGGAGGTACATCGTTAACACGCTTTCCATCGATATAGAAATCACCTTTGGAAATTTCTTCAAGTCCGGCAATCATACGAAGTGTAGTAGATTTACCGCAGCCTGATGGGCCGACGAATACGATGAATTCTTTATCCTGGATATGAAGGTTGAAGTCTTCTACAGCTGTTACTTTATCGTCATAGATTTTATAAATATTGTCTAATTTTAACTCGGCCATTTTTTAAAGCTCCCTGAATGTTTGTCTACAAAAACAGTTTAGCGGAAATGATTTGTAATAATCATCGGCAGGGTGCACAAAAATTATGTAAGCCCTTTTATGCAATTTGTTTAATGGTAATGAATCAGCGCATTTCTTCATAAATACTGGCAAGGTAAACTACAACGGCTGCATCGAAATCCTTTAAGCTGACGCCTGTCTTCTCCATGAATTTGTCCAATCTGTATTGAAGAGTATTGCGATGAATATAAAGTTTTTTGGACGAAAGAGAGGCGTTAGAATTGCTTTCAAGAAATACTTTTATCGTGGCCATTAACTCTTTATCCTCTCCAAATGCCTCAAGGATGGTAGCTTCAATAATTTCCTTAAGGTAATCTGGCAAATGTGTCGCTATTGCCATAGGGAAAGCTTTTTCGAAGGTGTATACAGCATCCCGGGTTGTATGTGTGGTCAACTCCTCGAATACCTGCTTTTCTCTTTTGAAAAAGTCAGGCAGCTGCCTAGAAACCTTCTGGAATTTTCCGATATAAAAGGAGGTCTTTACATAGAAGTCACTCTCGAGTGTCGAGGCAATGGAAAATAGATCATCAGCGTTTTCCGGCACTCCCTTTTTTTCTTCGATAATGATTCCGTACGAATCCTTTACCCAGATTGTAGTATGGTCAGGGAAAAACCCTTTTAAAGCTTCATGGATTTCCTCTGATTCGATATTATTTGACTGCAGCTTGAACTGGATGAAACGGACTTCGTCGATTGCTGCGGATGGCATAGCACCATCATGGAAAAGAAATTGGTTCCAGGAATGCGCTGTCCCTGTTAGATGTGTATTATTTTCCAGCTCGACAAATTCAAACAAGTTTTTCATTAGTTCAAGCTGGCTTTCAGAAATTTTTTTTTTGGAATACCAATCCACAAAGGTCTTTCATCTGCCTCTCTAAACCAGTAGTAATCAGGTGACGGAGGGACTGGGATATATTCTTGCGTGACAGAATCAGGGAAATAAGATAATATTTTATTAATCATATAAGTATCCTCAGATTTAATTTGATAAAAGCTGACATATCTTTTATTATAACAGGTGTAGCTTTTAAATGTTAATTCGCTCAAATAGCTATAACTGGCAGAAAAAAGAAAAAATGCTTGTATAATAGATACAATACGGGGTACCGTAAGAGAGAGGTGCAGGAAATGGAATACACAACAGAAATGAAAAATCGTTTGAAGCGATTGGAAGGACAGGTACGCGGAGTCATTCGAATGATGGAAGAAGAAAACCACTGCAAGGATGTTGTTACCCAATTATCAGCTGTCCGTTCCGCAGTAGACCGCGCGATTGGTTTCATCGTCGCTAAGAACCTTGAATCTTGCATCACTGAAGCAACACAGGAAGGCAAAGATGCTGATGAAGCGATCAAAGAAGCAGTGAATATGATTGTAAAAAGCAGATAAGACACCAGCATCCTTTTAGGATGTGGTGTCTTTTTTCTGCATTTCATTTGTTCGGCGGATCTTCTGGGTAAAAATCATGGCTTTCCTCAATATTGGGTGTACTGTCCAGTCTATGTACGGTACCGCCAGCCATGCCTTCATTGATCATCCGGTCAACATCGACGTAAACTTTGTCCCGGCCCTCATATTGCAAGTCCTCAGCGAACTTCTTGCTCTGTTTTTGTTTCATGATATCCTCCTTCAACGTTTTTAAGCTTAGAGTTCCGGAAAAGGAGAAGAAACATACACCTTATTTGTCATATACATGGAAGAGCATCAGCTCATGAATTTGTTCTTTCAACTCATGAATATGCTCATTGGACGGCTCCTCAGAGGTCCACTCGATATGCCCGTTTTGATGATAGATTCCCGTAAACTTCTGCTTGTTAAAATAAAATGAAAAATGCCAGCCGGGCATATCCTTATTTTCGAATAATGATTTGAATTGGAAATGAGTAATCAATCTGATTCCCCCTGTGAAAAATGTCTTTTTCAATATTATATAGTATTCAAGCAAGTGGAGGTGAAGATAAATACTATGGAATAACCCTTGATGATATGAAGGAGAATTATAGAGAAACTAAAAAAGGAGCCGCGTATCATTGCAGCCCACAATATGATGTACCAATGAACTTCTATTAAAATCCTGTTTTCCTGAAAAATAAATCGACAAGAGCGGAGATCCTTTTTTCCTCAATCTGGGGTTCGTCGAAGCTCATTGGCTTTGAGTTGACTTCATAAATGACATAATGGCCTTTTTCGGTGATTCCTGCATCGAGGGAGAATTCTCCGAAATAGCCTAACTCTTCAGTAAGCAGCTGTCCGATTTCTTTTACGGCCCAGTCGAAAAATTGGTCATGTCTGTCATTCTTGACCTTAATATAGGGCAGCATGATTCCTCCGTTTGGCAGATGCGTGGTCAGGTCCTGCTTCTGCGATTGGCGGATACCGATTCCAGTCACTTCGTACCCATCCGGTCCGTCATGGGCATGGACGCGGAAGTCAAATCGTTTGCCATCGATGGATGTCGGCATGACTTCTTTCTGGGCAATGTACTCGTATCTTAACAGCTGCCTGGATTTGACTTTCCAGAATTCCTTTATGCCTGGATGAAGATGGCGATGTGAATGGCTATCGAATTCGATTTGCCCGTTTTTTTGACGGAGCCGGAATATCCCGATTCCTTTTGAAGATGAAGCAGGCTTCAGGTAGATGCCCTCATGCTTATCAAGGAAGGCGGCTAACTGAATCATCGATTTCACAGGAATGCTTTCAGGCATTAGCTTTCTTAATTGTGGATGTCTGGCAAAAAGTGAGTATAGCTTGTTTTTATTGATAAAGGCAGGATTGAAAAATGGGATTCCAAGCGCAGTCAGGTAGTTCACGGCATCTTTAAAGGCTGGCTTCTGCTCTGCTTTCCGGAATGGGACACGGTTAAAAACAAGATGAGGCAGAGGTGTTCTCACAGGAATCCATTTTCGAGCATCAGGCAAAAATACGAACCCGGTGAGTCCATCTTTGACGATGGTTTCAGGAGGGAAGACGACAATCAATCCATTCCGTTTCAGCATCTCGGATTGAAGTGCCTGAAACAATGAACCATTGCCGGAAAGGGACATATTCTTGCTCATTGAGGTCATGATTCCAACCAGCGGTCCGATATTTTCCTGCTTGTTTTTCAATAAAAACTGTTGGCTGCTCTCCGGGAGTGTCCCTGATGCAGCAGAAGGGACGCTGATTCTATTAAAGCCAAAGCTGAATTTTTCGCCAGCTTTGGCTTCATGCGACCATTCCTTCGATTCAGTATTATAGCGGAGGATCATTTGAAAATATCCTCAGGTGCCGTGATGGCTTTTTCCGCTAAAAAAATGCCGAAGGATAGAGACAGCTTTCTCGTGAGCAAATCGAAATTCTTTAGCTTTGGATGCTTGAAAATCGACCGTCCTGGCTTTGAGTTGGCTTCAAAGAGCCAAACTTTTCCTGATTTATCAATTCCTAAGTCAAAACCAATCTCGCCTATGATGCCCTCCATATTCTTTTCCAAAATGGAACTTAGGAGCAGAGATGCTTCAGATAGTTTCTTCTCACAGAGCTCTCGCTCGGTCGTGTCTTCAAATAATTCATCAAGTGATTTTACGACTCCTCCATTGTTCACATGGGTGGTCACGCTGCCTTGGCCGGCAATTTTTGCGGCGATCGCCGCTACTTGCCACTGCCCGTATTCATCTTTATTTGTATGAACCCTGAAATCGATGAGTCTTTTTTCCGATCTAAGCAGGCTGATCCCCTGCTGGACAATCATCTGGGAAAGATTTCGCTTGTAAAAAACCTTTTTCATTAACTTTTCAAGGCTTTCAAACCTCGTTAACTTATTAATGCCTTCCTGGTCGCGGTAACGGCAATAATAATAGCCATTGTGCTTATCAAACAAAATTTGGTGGATTCCCAGTCCAAGACTTCCATTAGCTGGTTTGACATAGACGTTTCCATAGTTTGAAAGCATCCTTTCAATTACGGAAAAAGAAGAAAATTGATGTGTTTCTGGCAAGTACTCTATTGCACGTTCATCCTGCTGCAGACGCTCAAATACATCCAGTTTGCTAAAAAAGCCTGGATTGTACCATGGAATCAAATAATCGGTCTGCATCCTGGATTTCAGGCTGCGGAGTTCAGATTTTCTTTCGGTGCGCCTGTTAGGAAGACGGTCGTATACAACATTGGGGAAGGGCACCTTAATTTTCATCCAGCCTCCATCGAAAAAGAAATAACCCTCGATCAATCCTTGATTCCAGTCGATGTGTTCCTCGCCAAAGACGAAGGGAAGGGCGCCGACAGATTTATTGACCGAAAGCAGCTTGGCAAAGAACATGGACCTCTCACCAATCGGTCTCAGAGGAAAAGGCGTGAATCCAGACGTCAGAATGCCTATCAGTGGCCCGATAAACAATGTATGCTGATCGATAAAAATATGCAATGAAGTTGATAGATCAGGCATCGAGAGCTCCTTCTGCACATCATTGCTCAGGACGATCACATTTCTTCCCTTAGGATGAGGAGCAAAGGTAACATCAACCACCTTATTGCCAAACGCAATTTTATTAATTTCCTTGTTATGTGTTAAGTCAGCAGGCAAAAAGACTAATTGCTTGGTGTGCGAGATGACTTCTACAGGATATTTTTTTCTCATAAGTGCTGTTCCTCTCTTTCTGGCAGAGTTTCCGAAAGGACTCTGGCATATTCAAGCGGTGCATTATATAGCACCTCTTTCAGGTCCGGATTTGTGGAAGCGATGACTTTTCTGCCGGGCTTTGAATTTGTATCAAGCACCCATAGGGCATGATCCTTTGATACACCAATATCTACGCCCAGCTCAAAAAGCCGAGGAAAAGATGCTTCAAGGATACCGGGCAGCTTTGAGAGAATTTCCTCCAATTCATGTAAAATGAATCTTCTTGTACGGATATTCAGTGAATTCGCATACTCTTCAAATGGCAGGATTTCTCCGCCGGCACGTAAGTTAGAAAGGATTCCATTCTTGCTGCCGCGGCGAATTCCTTTGCCGCGCACAATCCACTTTTCCTCTTGATCCTTTTGCAGCAGCACTCTTATGTCAAAAGGACAATTTAGCGTATCGGACAGTTCTAGGAAAGGCTGCATCATATACTCTTTTTTACTGAACAGGCTGTCGAGCCAATCCTCTGTCTCACTGGTGGAATGGAAAGTTTTTGTGGATAGCCTGCCGCCAGAATCAGCTGAAATTTCAAACTCTCCACCTGATTTTTCAATTTTATGGATTCCTGCGCCGCCAGAACCGAAGATCGGTTTCAAGACTGCCTTTTTCATCACTTCCAGCTGGGCAATAACACCTTTTCCGCTGCCGATAAGAATCGTTTTTGGGATGTATGGAGACAGGGATGATTTCGACAGAATCTCGTAAATGGCCCATTTATTTGGCAAGCCGTTTCCCAGGAAGGTAATATCGGCTTTTTTCTTGAGCCATTTCACAATCGCCATCGCCTGCTTTGATGAAGGATCATTTGTATAAAAACAACGGTCATAAACGATCATAGGAAGAGGAAATTCGGCCTTAACCCAGCAGCCTTTCTTGTGGTCGAATTTTTCTCCCGATACCAATTGTGTTACTGGATGGATTTTAGCCGGTGAGAACCGAAAGCAGGTGAACATGTTTGGATTCGCCCGCCTGGCAATCTCGGTAAAGTATGTTAGTTCACTTTTTAAGGAAAGTGACATCATTCCGAATGAAATCATTTGCATTACTCCTTTTGTGCAGGGATAAAAAAGTATATTTTTCACATAGAAAATTGTTCAGCTGCAGCGCTTTTCTTTTATAATTGGCAAAGTCCATAGCAATGGTCAATGATGGCTTTTGTCGAGGGCCTGATTTTCGTGCCGCGCTCTTCAAAGTTCTTGGATGGCTTGGAGTTGGCTTCGATCAGCCACAGGTTACCTTTAATATCAATCCCAATATCAATCCCCAGTTCGGCAGTGAGTCCTTCCGCATTTCTGCTGATGACTTCTGCAATCTCCAGGGCCAGCTCTTTCATTAGCGCCAACTGATGCCTCGCTTGTTCCTTTCCGAAAATCAATGCGAGAGTATGCCCCGGTTTCATGACCTCGCCACCGCGGGCTATATTGGATACGAAAAACTGTTCTGCGGAAACTCTGGCGACGATGGAAGTAACCTTCCAGAATTGCTGGGCGTTTTTATGACAGAGGACCCTGAAGTCCATCCTTCTGCCATTTAACTCTGATAGCTGTACGCCCTGTTGAATGATGCATAGCCGTGTTCCAACAATGGGATTGATGGCCCGGGCCAGTTCAGATACATGTTTGAAACCTGGAAAGTCCTTGGCAGGCATCGAGGATAACGAAGCATGGATCATCCCGTCATTCTTGGACACCTGGATAATATTGCGTCCTTGGCTGCCATGAACAGGTTTGATGTATAGCTCATCATGCGTTTCGAGCATTGTTTCGAGCTGACTCCCGGAATATAGATGTGTTTCAGGTATGAACGAATGCAAATGGTCTTCTTTCAATAAAGATTCATGGATTTCCCACTTTGAAAGAAATCGGTGATTAAATATCTTTATTCCCAGAGCATCCAATTTATTTAAAAATCCCTTAAATCCTTTGCTGATTTCGGTCCTTCGGGATGAAACCCGGTTGTAGATGACAGCAGGAAAAGGAAAGAGTCCTTTTTTCCAGTCATCTGCATTGTCATCATATGAATAGCCCTCGACTCCTTCATCAGAAAAGCCTTTCAGTGAAAACACGTAAAAACTTCCGCCTTGTTCAGAAACTCCCTGGTGAAGCTCTTCGCAAAAGGAGTGGACTTTACCAAAGTCAGGTCCGTTATCTTCTTTTATTTCAGTCAGCAAAGCGATGACGGGATTGCAGGGTAAGCTTCTCGATTTTGCTGGCGTCATAGCTTCTCCTCATTTTCTTTTAGGCTGTTTAAGAAAACACCCTATTGTAAAATAGGCAAACACACATATTGCATCCTATGAATATTAGTTGTTATTGGTGATTTTCATAATAGGAGATGGAATGCACACAACCTGAACTTTTGGCATTCAGCAACATAGTTTGTTATAGTGGTGTGGAGCGTTTAACGTAGAAGGAGTGATTTGAATGGCAGTAAATCTTTACGATTCAGCCTACGAATTGGAAAAAGCAATCAGGAACAGTTCGGAATACACACAACTAAAAAAACTTTATGATGCTGTAAATAGCGATGAATCAGCAAAAAGAATGTTTGAAAGCTTCCGCAATATCCAGCTGCAGCTTCAGGAAAAGCAAATGACTGGGCAGGAAATTACCCAGGAAGAAGTAGAACAGGCGCAAAAGACAGTAGCACTTGTCCAGCAGCATGAGTTAATCTCAAAGCTGATGGAAGCAGAGCAAAGAATGAGCATGGTTATTGGCGAACTTAATCAGGTCATCATGAAGCCTCTTGAAGAGCTTTACGGAAATCCGAACCAGCAGCAATAATAGAATGACAGAACTCCCGCCGATGTGCGGGAGTTTTTTGTTGTTCGTAAAAGAGGGGAATTTGTCCGCTATCAATTCCATAATGGACACAAATCAGCGGAAAAAAGGAAAAACTGTCCCTCATTTATGATTCTTTTTCGAGACAAGACTCGCTCGTGTTACCCTGACAACTGGATCCAGCAAGTAAGCTAAATCATAATTCTGCCCATGTTCTATTCTCGCGGTTTCTATCATACAAGTTAAATAAGGACAAAAACACCGAAGAAATGGGGGCATAATTATGATTTACCGTCTTCTTGCGCTTAACGTGGATGGAACGATTCTCCAATCAAATGGAAGGCTCCATAAATCCACGAGGGATGCGATTGAGTACGTTCAGCAAAAAGGAGTTTACGTGACTCTAGTAACTTCAAGAAGCTTTCCATCTGCCAAAAAGGTGGCTAAAGCGCTGAAAATAAATTCATTGCTTGTGACTCACCTTGGATCCTATATTTCAAACGACCTTCGCAGCGATCCAGTTTTTGAAAAACGGGTTTCAGAAGATGTAACCTTCCAGCTCGTCAGATTCCTGGAAAGCTTCCCGTGCCAAATCCGGCTTGTGCATGAAAAGTTTTCACTGGCAAACAAGTATAAATTAAACCATAACCTGCTGGCGAAAACGGTGTTCACATCAGGCGATCCGATTTTTTACTCACAGCAATTCACGGATTCTATCAGTGAAACCCTGGTCAATGAGCCAGTCTCTCCACCTAAAATCGAAGTCTATTTCGAGTACGAAGAAGATTTGAACGATGCACAGCAGGCGATAAATGGGATGTTCTCAGAAGTCTCCCTGTCCAAGCTGAATGAATACCGGCTGGATATCATGCCTGAGGGTGTCTCAAAACTGAATGGTCTGATCCAGTTAGGTGAACACCTTGGCATACAGCTGAAAGAAATGGTCGCTATTGGCGATGGCCATGATGACATTGAAATGATCGAAGCCTGCGGACTTGGCGTCGCTATGGGGAATGCTTCAGCAGAGGTAAAGAAAGCTTCGGATTGGGTAACCCGATCGAACAACCAGCACGGTGTCAGCTATATGGTCAAGGAACACTTTCGCAAACAGCAGCCAATTGAATTCCTTCGCAAGATGAATATTATAAAAATGTAGAATAGAAGCATGCCTGGGAAGAATTCAGGCATGCTTTTGCTATGTTTGTGATTATAATAGAGTTTTAGAGAATATCTCAGAGTGTTTAAGGAAAACAAGAAACTTTTTCGGAATACTAATGCTGGATTAGGAATATATGATTTTTTTAAAAAAAATAAATCGGCCGTCTATGTTACTCAATCGGACCACAGCTAAAACTGGTAGCTTTTACACTGTCTTGACCTGTGAATCAAACTTCTATTACACTTATTGGAGCATGTTTAAATTGAAAAAGGTGAATCTCATGAGAATTAATATAAACGGTATACAAGAGGACAGATTTCAACGCCCATTAGGGTTAATCGCTAATTTGTTCTTTGAAGAATCAGAAGTAGCAATAGGCGATACGGAGCATAATGCCGATGCAGCAATTGACTTTGAAGTCAAAGTCGTCGACGGGGAGATTTCTGTAAAAGCAACCCTGGTTGAAGAGGATGGCAAAGTTTTTACAGCGGAGGCTGACAAAGAAATTCCCGCCGGCTTGAGCGATAAGGAAGAATTCAAATTGCTCAAAACAGTCATATCAAGGGTTTATTTAAAAGTGCTTCAGGACTGGACAGGAATGATCCAGAAGTGGGGCATACTCACCGGAGTCCGTCCTACTAAGCTTTTGCATAAAAAGCTCCGTGAAGGAATGAAACAGGATGAAGCCCATAAAGAGCTGAAGGAACAATATTTGATATCAGATGAAAAAATACAGCTCATGCAGCAAATTGTCGACCGCCAGCTTGCTGTCCTGCCTGATTTGTATGATCTGAAAAATGGCGTCAGTATTTATATTGGCATCCCATTTTGCCCGACGAAATGTGCATACTGCACATTCCCGCTTATGCCATCAACGGACGACAGGGGTCGGTGGATTCTTTCCTTGGCGGGCTACATTACGAAATCCGCAAAATCGGGGAATGGCTTAAAAAGAATGATATCAAGATTACAACGGTTTACTATGGAGGCGGCACACCGACATCGATTACCGCTGAAGAAATGGATATGCTATATGAAGAGGTTCAGCAGTCATTCCCGGATGTTGAGAATATCAGGGAAGTGACCGTAGAAGCCGGCCGGCCGGACACGATCACTCCTGAAAAGCTGGAAGTGCTGAAGAAGTGGAATATCGACCGGATAAGCATCAATCCGCAGTCATACATCCAGGAAACCTTGAAGGCAATCGGCCGTCATCATACCGTAGAAGAAACGATTGAAAAATTCCATCTGGCCCGCGAGATGGGCATGAATAACATTAATATGGATCTAATCATCGGTCTTCCGGGTGAAGGGACGAATGAGTTTGCCCATACACTCGCTGAAACGGAAAAGCTTATGCCAGAATCTTTGACGGTCCATACACTTTCATTTAAAAGAGCGTCAGAAATGACCAGAAATAAACAGAAATATAAAGTCGCTGGCCGCGATGAAATAGAAAAAATGATGAATATGGCTGAATCATGGACGAAGGAACATGACTATGTTCCATATTATCTGTACAGGCAGAAGAACATCCTTGGAAACCTGGAGAATGTAGGCTACGCTTTCCCGGAACAGGAGAGCCTGTACAATATCATCATCATGGAAGAACAGCAAACCATCATCGGCCTTGGATGCGGGGCATCAAGCAAGTTCATTGATCCCGAAACAGGTGTTATTACACAGTTCTCGAATCCCAAGGATCCAAAGTCATATAACGACAGCTTTGAAGAATATGCCAATAAAAAGATTGGAATTCTCGACTCTGTGTTTAATAAAGCGACAATCTAATGGTGAAAAGCCCCCGAAGATGAATCTCGGGAGCTTTTCGCCTTGAAATAAGTTTTTTCACAATAAATGCTAGCAACTTCCGGCTAAAATCTTCTGTAGCCGCAAAGGCACCCAGCATTTCCGCGAAAGTAGCCTCTAATTTCGCGAAAATAACAAGTGATTCCTCGAAAAACCACCATAATTCCGCGAAGTGGAATAAAATACATTTATTCAATGCAAAAATCGTTCATTCATTAAAAAATCTAAATAGTGAGAAAAAGGTTTTTAAATATAACTTCTCCCTATATAATAAAAATATAAGGATAAATGGAGGGGATGAATGGTGGCGATTGAATTTTCAACGGACACTGTAAAATTGGACATTAATGGACGTGTTGCTCTTCTCGAGTTGAATAGGCCAGAAGCGCTGAATGCCCTTGATGTCGAAATGATTAAGGGAATTACGATGAATTTAAAGGAAATCTGCAAGTCGGTTGAGGTAGATATCCTTGTAATCAAAGGAGCCGGACGGGCCTTCTCTGCCGGCGGTGATATCAAAACGATGCTCTCAAATACTAATGAAAGCGATTTCTATCATGTGATGGATGATATTCACGATATGATTGTGACTCTGTATAACATGCCGAAGGTAACAATCTCAGCAGTTACAGGTGCTGCGGCAGGACTGGGATTCAGCCTTGCGCTCGCGACAGATTACATAATCGCTGAGCCATCAAGCAAGATTGCAATGAATTTTATTGGCATCGGTTTGATTCCGGATGGGGGAGGCCATTTTTTCATGGAGGAGCGTCTTGGAGAAACGAAGGCGAAGCAATTGATCTGGGAAGGAAAGACGCTTTCTGCCAATGAAGCGTTGACACTGGGACTTATTGACGAGGTGCCAACGGGAGACTTTGCAGAAGCAATTGAAGGAAAACTACAGGAATGGCTGAACAAACCGGTTCAAGCTATGATAAAAACAAAGAAAATCCTAGCTGAGAAAAATAGGCCATCTCTATCGAAAATTCTTGAATTGGAAAAATACGGCCAATTCAAAATGCGCCAGACAGAGGACCATCAGGAGGGCATTAATGCTTTCCTTGAAAAGAGAAAGCCGAATTTCAAAGGAAGATAAAC
The DNA here is from genome assembly GCF_000517385.1 of Mesobacillus boroniphilus JCM 21738. Classification (GTDB taxonomy): domain Bacteria; phylum Bacillota; class Bacilli; order Bacillales; family Cytobacillaceae; genus Mesobacillus; species Mesobacillus boroniphilus. The sequence continues at coordinate 19,792 of NZ_BAUW01000035.1, forward strand.
AAAAAAAGCAAAGAGGCGTGAATCCTCTTTGCTTTTTCTTATGGATGGAAAAGAATCAATTTTCCTCGTGGTGATGTACAGCGGTGCGTCTTGTCGCTGAGGTTCTTTTCTTCAAGCATTTTTGCGCCGATTTCTTTTGCTTCTTCATCATTCCCGGCCTGGAATGACTCGTCAATCAGTTTTTCCCCATTTGGTTCAAAGGCTGTCAGTTTGTAAGTATCCATCACAACTTCTCCTTTTTTAATAGATTAGTAAGTACAAAATTAACTTCGAAAATTGTCCAGCTCCAGCGCCTAGCCAGTTTTCATCCCTGCTAGTGCTTCTTCGAGTATCTTGCGAGAAGCGTTAGCTTTGAGCAGCTCGAGACGCTTCGGTCATGTCAATGAAGTCAAAGAGCGACTTCACCGGTCGGCCCTCCAACGCTTGTCGGGGCTGAACAAGGCGCTTGCGCTTTTCTTATAAGATTCAGATGATTACTATTATTTTTGCATAACTTTTTTAAATATGCAAAATAAAATATGTATTTAAAATATGAAACTATTTCCCTATAAAATTCGTAGTAATTTATTGGAAAAGGAGGAAGATGAATATGGTCTTACAGCTTGAACAAGTGACAAAGAGATTTGGCAATTTCACAGCAGTGAATCAGCTTTCACTCAATATACCAGAAAAAGAAATGTTCGGATTTCTTGGTGCAAATGGCGCTGGGAAGACAACGACCTTCCGGATGATCCTTGGTCTCCTTGATGTCTCAGACGGAAGGATAACTTGGGATGGTAAGCCGATCAATTATGAAACGAGCAGCATCATCGGTTACCTGCCTGAGGAAAGGGGACTTTATCCAAAACTTAAAGTCCGCGAGCAAATTGTCTATCTTGCAAGGTTAAGAGGAATGCAAAAACAGGCCGCCCTCAAAGAGCTTGATTACTGGCTTAATCGCTTCAAGGTGCCGGAGTATGCGGATAAAAAAGTTGAAGAGCTTTCAAAAGGTAACCAGCAAAAAATCCAGTTTATTGCCTCCGTCATCCATAAGCCAAGGCTGTTGATCCTTGATGAACCTTTCAGCGGACTGGATCCGGTGAATGTGGAACAATTAAAGGAAGCTGTCCTCGAGCTCAAAAATGCGGGCACCACAATCGTATTTGCAAGCCACCGGATGGAGCACGTGGAAGAAATGTGTGAGTATATTTGCATCATGCACAAAGGAAGTCCAGTAGTCCATGGGTCACTGAGAGAAATCAAACGATCTTTTGGTAAAAAGAATCTGGTCATCCATGCGGATTTTGATACTTCATTCCTAAAAGAGTATCCTGGCGTTACAAAAGCAAAAATGACGGCAGAGGGAATCCACTTGCAGATCTCGGGTGAGCAGGTTGCCGAGGAAATCTTAAAAGATATCGTTGGCAAAGGATTTATCCGCAAGTTTGTTCTTGAAGAACCAAGTCTAAATGATATTTTCATTGAAAAGGTGGGTGATTCATATGAATAATTTTTTATCATCCTAATCCATACATACATGAGCAAGTTAAAAACAAAATCCTTCATAGTTACAACGATCCTGACCGTAGGTATTATGCTAGCGCTCACAAATATGTCAAACATCATCGACTTTTTCAATAAAGGTGAGGAAGCAGATAAAATCGTTGTCATTGACGAGACTGGCCAACTTTTTGAGCCGCTGAATGAGCAAATGAAGATGGTCAATGAAGAGCTTGTCCTGGTAAAGTATGATGGAAATGAAGAAAGTGCCAGGAAAGCAGTAGAGGAAGGAAAGTATAAAGGTTTACTCGAATTAAGCTTGAACAATGAAGAACTTCCGGCAGCTTCCTACAAAGCGATGAGCATTGCGGATTCGGCTATTCCTGGAGACCTTCAGGCGGCATTACAGCAGATTAAGACGGCGATGGCATCCACTCAAATCAATATCGCTCCAGATCAATTGGAAAAACTTTATGCTCCAGTTGAATTCGCAAAATCCGCTCTTGAAGAAGATGCCAAGACGGAAGAGGAACTGAATCAGGCAAGAGGATTGGTCTATGTTCTTCTTTTCATCATCTATTTTGCGGTCATCATGTACGCCAACATGATCGCTATGGAAGTCGCTACTGAAAAATCATCAAGAGTAATGGAAATCATGATATCCAGTGTATCCCCTATCAAGCAAATGTTTGCGAAGATTCTCGGGATTGGCCTATTAAGCTTGACTCAGCTCGCCGTTCTCTTGCTTGTCGGGTACTTCTCAATCATGCAGAATCTCGATAATATGGAAGGTGGATTCTTCGAGTTCTTCGGTTTTGGGAATATCGCAGGCAGCACAATTGCATATGCAGTAATTTTCTTCATTTTAGGGTACTTCCTGTACGCGACTATGGCTGCCTTCCTTGGCTCACTCGTCAGCAGGATTGAAGATGTCCAGCAAATGATTACACCGATGACGTTGCTTGTTGTCGCTGGTTTCATGATGGCGATGTTCGGTCTGGGCCAGCCAGAGGCACCGTTTGTAAAATACACATCCTTCATTCCGTTTTTCTCTCCGATGTTGATGTTCCTGCGTGTAGGAATGCTGAACATTCCTTTCTGGGAAATCGCCTTATCAATCGGTATCCTTGTTGCCACAATTGCCTTCCTGGCTGTATTTGGTGCCAGAGTCTACCGAGGTGGAGTCCTGATGTACGGAAAATCAAATTCATTCAAGGACATCAAGAAAGCACTGCAGCTAACGAAAAACGAATAATACTAAAAGTCGCAATCCCCGGATTGCGGCTTTTTTACAGGGATTTTGACGTGCTTAGTGGAATATTTATAAGAGAAAACCTTGCAGGTGTAAGAAATGAAGTGGCACACTGAGTTTCGGTCATATAAATGGTGAACATGTGCCCATAAAAAAGATGTAACAGATTCTTATGGCAGCGGACTTGAACCGCTGAAAACACTCGGGTTCCTAAAAGGCAGCAACTGCCCGCATAATGATGGCGAAAAGGAGCGCCGGCCAGCTTATCATAGATTTGTAGGTTCTGGAAGGATATCCTGGGGATATGCCGCTGATGACGGAGCAGCATTGCACTATATCGATGAGGAACTAGTTAAGGCGGTAAGCTCAAGGCCTGAAGCCGAAGTCTACAATGTTTATCAGGCTGATGGAAAAGAAAAGTGAAGGAAGAGGCAGTGAAAACCATATATCTTGGATAAAAAAGAGCTGCAGGCCAATATAAGGACTGCAGTTTTTATAATATCGGTGATAGAACGTGCATTCGTATTTTGAGCATGTTAAAATAAAAGAAAATAGGACGGGAAAGGAATAACCAAATGAAACAGGTGAAATTTTTGCATACTGCTGACCTTCATCTTGATAGTCCGATGGTCGGCCTGCGGCATCTGCCAAAAGTCATATTTCATAGGTTGCAGGAGAGCACCTTTACAGCCTTGAAAAATATCACGGATGCTGCAATTAAACATGAAGTTGATTTTGTGGTAATCGCCGGGGATCTATACGATGCCGAGGACCGGAGCATTCGGGCTCAGGCTGTTCTCCGCAATGAAATGGTAAGGCTCGCTGACAAAGGGATTAAGGTATATGGCATTCACGGAAACCATGACCACCTTGGCGCAAAATCGGTGATGATTGATTTTCCGGATAATGTTCACTTTTTCTCAGATCAGGTGGCAAAGGCTGATTTTACAAAGCATGATGGAACTCTTGTCCATTTGTACGGTTTCAGCTATCCTGAGCGGCATGTAATGGAGCGATGGATTGAGAAGTATGAAAAGATTGATGGCGCGGATTTTCACGTTGGTTTGCTTCATGGCCATTTTGAGGGTGTGAGTGATCATGGGAAATACGCATCTTTCAGGTTATCTGAGCTTATTGAAAAAGACTATGATTATTGGGCACTTGGCCATATTCATAAGAGGGAATTTCTTTCACAGCAGCCTTATGTGGTCTATCCTGGCAATCCCCAGGGACGAAACAGGAAGGAACTCGGCGAAAAAGGAGCGTATATTGTTAAGCTGACTGAAGCAGGAGCCGAGGTTTTTTTATAGAATCAGCTGATGTGATATGGGATGAAACAGTTATTGACGCGAAGGATTCGTTAAGCTTCAATGCCATTTATGAAAAATGCCTGGCCGTCATTGATGGGAAAAGAAGAGAGGGAAAAGGGGTCCTGCTGGATATCCGGATTGACAACCTGGATTCGGGTCAGACGGATGTAATTGAAAAAGTAGCAAGTGGTGAACTCCTTGAACTTCTGCAGGAAGCTGAAAAGGATGAGGAATCTTTTGTCTGGGTACACAGGCTCGAATTTACTGAAAACATTGCTGTCGACCGCGCTGAATTGATCAAGCAAAGCGATTTTTTTGAGGAGTTATTCAATTCAATTGATCAATACGATGATTTAAAAGATTCACTGTCTTCATTATTCCAGCACAGCCAGGCTAGAAGGCATTTAGGGCTGCTGTCAGAAAGCGGAAAAGAACAGCTGGTTGAGGATGCTGAAAGGATCCTGCTTCAGCTGCTGCTGAAAAATTAATGAAAGGAGGCAGCATGATGAAAATTATTGAACTGCATATATACGGATATGGCAAACTCGAGGATTATGTGATTGGCTCTGTAGGGCAATTGCAGATTTTCTATGGCGAGAACGAAGCAGGGAAGTCGACCATCATGTCATTCATCCACAGTATTCTGTTCGGCTTTCCGGCTAAGCAAAGTGCCGAAATCCGCTATGAGCCCAAGAATAACCCGAAGTATGGCGGCAAAATTAAAGCCTTTTTTCCTGACAGGGGAGTGGCTGTTATTGAGAGAGTGAAAGGGAAGGCCGCCGGTGATGTGACCGTATCTCTTGAGGACGGGACGATTGGCGGAGAAGAGTTACTTAAGGATCTTTTGAAAAGAATGGATAAAACCATTTTTCAGGCTATTTATTCGTTCAATGTCCATGGGCTGCAAAATATCCATGCAATGAAGGGAGAAGAACTTGGCAGATACTTGTTCTCTGCCGGAACGCTTGGTACTGATAAACTCATTAATACGGAAAGTTTCCTTACCAAGGAAATGGAGCAGCGTTTCAAGCCTAGTGGGAAAAGGCCGTTATTAAATGAGAAATTGAATGAGTTGAAGGAAGTCCAAGCCTCATTGAAAATCGCAGAACAGCAGAATGAAAAATATTCGGAGCTGATGAGTACAAAAGATGGATTGGCCAAGAAAATTGCTCAGTTGCAGAACGAGATTGCAATGCTTGAGCAAAAAGGAATTAAGCTCCGTGAGTACAAGCGAAATGAAAAGCTTGTCATAGAAGCGGCAACGATAGAGAGCAAAATTATTGAGCATGATCCGTCATTTTTTCCTGAGGATGGTCTGAACCGACTTGAAAAATTGGACGAGCAGCTTAAAGTGATCCAGGCAAGATTGTTAAGGGTAAAAGAAAAGAAGGAACATCTCCTGAATGAATTAGATAAAAGCAGGCCGAATTCTGAATTACTCGGAATGGAAACAGAAATTGAAGCCAGAATTGAGAATCTTCCTCTATATGATCAACTGAAGCAGGAAAAAAGACTTCTTGAATCCAAACTGGAGGAAATAACAGAGGAAATAAGCCAGCTAAATGACAAGCTTCATGCAGACTTCAATGAAGAAAATATCCATGAAATCAACACAAGTATTTTTATTAAGGAACAAGCTGAAAACATCCAGCAGACAGAGCAAAGATTGAAGGATAAAAAGCTGGAGTTGGAGGCTGACTTCGAAGAGGAGAAAAAGGCACTGGCAGAACTTGAGGCAAGGGCAGAAGGTGCAAAGAGTGAACTTCTTGATGAAGGAAAGCGAAATCAATTAGTGAACGAAATGGACCTTTTGGAGAATAAGGAGAGAATCCAGTCCGAATTAAATTATGTCGCGGACCAGATTGAAGCGTCCAAATCCAGGGAAGAAAGTGAAAAAAACAGACGAAAAAAGCAACAGAAGAAAGAAAACAATCAGTTACTCCTTCTTGGAGGTATTTTTCTCCTTGTGGCTCTTTGGGGGCTCACTAATGATACATGGTTACTAGCTGGAATCGGTTTAGCAGGATTGCTGTTTTTATTGGCTGCGCGCTATAAGCCAAGTGACAAAATGCCAGTGGATGATCAAATCCTATCCAAGTTGCTGGAGCGGGAAAGAGCGCTAAAAGATGCGTTAAACAGCCAGCCAGAAGGCAGTGCTTTTACAATCAGAAATTTGCTTGCAAGGGACGAGGAGGCGAGACTGCGCCATCGTGAACTGCTCATCAAAATTGAGCAGCAGAATGATCGTTTTGAAAAAGTTGTCCAGCAATTTGAAGCATGGGAAGCGGATATGGCTGCTGTAAAGCGGAAAAAGGCAGAGTTGCTGAAGCAATTTGGTCTAACGGAAACTGCTGGCACAATCAAAGTTATGGATGCCTATCAACTAATCGATACGCAGAAGCAATATTTCCGTGAGAGGAAAAGAATAAAGGAAAGCTTAAAGAAAGTAACTGAATCTTTAATGGAAATGGAAAATAGCCTGAAAATGCTTGCTGAGCGATTCCTTCATAATAGTAATTTTGCTCCGGTGGAGGCAGCTAATCTGCTGAAGCGGACATTGCGTGAAGCAATCGACCAGAAGTCGAGGCATCACGAACTTACCGTGAAACTGGAGGAAATTGAAGAAGAACATTCATCACTTCAGAAGGAAGAATTGGTGATCAGTCAAGAAAAGAAAGGGTTACTTGCTCTGGCGAGAACAGAAGATGAAGATGAATTCAGACAGAAAGCGAAGGATGCTGCATTGGTGAAAAACTGGAGAGCAAGGCTGGAGGATATAAATTATCAGCTGCTTGCATCTGGATTAACCGATGAGGATCGTGACAAGATTGTAAAAGGAATTTCGCTTGAGGAACAAATCGAGGAAATTGAATTAAAGATAGAACAGAGCAAAAGGGAATTAACCACACAGTTTGATGTAATCGCCGATGTAAAGCATAAGATGAAGGTACTTGAAGAAGGCGGCATATATAGTGAATTGCTCCATAAATATAAGCAGCTTCAGCATGAGTTCGCTGAAGCTGCGAAGGATTGGGCAAAGTTTGCGGTTGCCAAGGATTTGCTTTCGAGGACAATTGACCGTTATAAGGATGAGCGCTTGCCGAGAATGCTGGCCAAAGCTGAAAACTTCCTGTCGATTTTGACTGATGGCAGTTATGTGAAAATCATTCCTCAACTTTCAGGAAGCGGTTTTCTGATAGAAAGAAATGATCATATGTTTTTTGAAGCAAATGAACTTAGCCAGGCAACTGCAGAACAGGTCTATGTATCCATCAGGCTGGCACTTGCAGCCGGACATTTTGATCGTTATCCATTCCCGATTATCATTGATGACAGTTTTGTTAATTTTGATCATAACAGGACTGCACGGATTATTAAGCTGCTCAGGGAAATGAGCAATAACAATCAGATACTCATTTTTACATGCCACCGTCATCTGCTGGATTATTTTACGGAAAATGAAATTATCGATCTGCAAGAAAAAAGCACAAATATAGTTTGAAAATGCCATGGTTTGAGAATCAGAGACAATAGACTCTGTATGTTATACTGTTGCAGAGAGGAGAGGGCGGTTAACTATGAATAAAGGAATTTTGAATCACGAAACAGGGGACCGGATAGAATTGTTTTTATTGATCAAGCATTCGTCAAAAGGGATTGCCAGCAATGGGAAGCCATTTTTGACACTCATCCTCCAGGACCAGAGCGGGGAAATCGAAGCAAAGCTTTGGGATGTATCCGAGGAAGATGAGAGTATTTACTGTGCTGAGAGCATTGTGAAAGTCCAGGGAGATATCCAGAATTACCGAGGACGAAACCAGTTGAAAATCAGGCAAATCAGGCCAGCTTCGGCAGCTGACTCTGTGAAACTATCTGATTTTCTTGAGACAGCCCCTGTCAGCCAGGATGAAATGAGCAGCAAGCTCACCCAATACATTTTCGAAATGAAGAACCCTAACATCCAAAGGGTTACCAGACATTTATTAAAGAAGCATATGAATGCATTCATGGAATATCCTGCAGCGACGAAAAACCATCATGAATTTGTTTCAGGACTTGCGTATCACGTTGTCTCCATGTTGGACCTTGCGAAATCAATCGCAACGCTGTATCCAAGCCTTGATAAGGATTTGTTATATGCAGGGGTCATACTCCATGATTTAGGGAAAGTTTTTGAGCTATCCGGCCCGATTTCAACAACTTATACAGTTGAAGGGAATTTGCTCGGACATATATCCATCATGGTCAATGAAATTGGCAAGGCAGCCGATGAACTAGGCATCAGCGGAGAGGAAGTAGTCATGATTCAGCATATGGTATTGTCCCACCACGGGAAAGCAGAGTGGGGAAGCCCGAAGCCGCCAATGATCAAAGAGGCGGAAATTCTGCATTACATCGATAATCTTGATGCAAAAATGAATATGCTGGACCGAGCGCTTGCCAGGGTTAAACCAGGCGAGTTCTCTGAAAGAGTTTTCGCACTTGATAACCGGTCCTTTTACAAGCCTGTATTCCATAAGTAAAAGCAAAACGGCCTCAATCCAATTCTATGGAGGGGGTCTTTTTGTTTTTTGTCTTTTTGATCTCTTGAGGCATATTTGATAATAAACCTCATATTAATACAGTAAGAGTTCAATTTGGACAACCTTTTAAATGGAGGGTATGGAGAAATGTCAATTCCAATCTGGGTAATAGCAGTCGCAGCAGGGATCGTATTCAGTGCCTTCATGGCAGTGAAAACAGGAAAAGAAGAACGAAAAGAAGAAATGGAAAGCATTGAACGAGAGGGCGAGCTTTTTATGAAGCGCCTTGAGCGGGAAAAAGAACGACGTGAACATTCGGCGGAAGCATAAAAAAACACTGGTCTCCAGACATGGAGCCAGTGTTTTTATTATGGACATAGTGCTTGCTGTTTTTATTTTTACTGTTGTGTTTGTGCTTCTGCTTCTGTGAATTCAGCAGCGCCTTTTAGATCTTTATCCTTGATCTTTACATTAGCTGCATCAAGTTCACGCTCTAGAACTTCTTGAATCTTGTTAGAGTCTAGCTGGGTAAGCTTTAACTCATACTCAAGCTCGTCCTTCATTTTTTCGTAAGATTTTTTTTCTTTCTTCTCAGTAACCTTGATGATGTGGAAGCCGTGCTGTGATTGTACAGGTTCACTGATTTTATTTACTTCAAGAGCGTACGCCGCCTCTTCAAATTCAGGGACCATTTTACCAGGTCCGAAGAATCCGAGGTCTCCGCCATTTGCAGCTGAACCAGGATCCTGTGAATATTCCTTCGCTAAATCTTCAAACTTTGTACCTTCATCAAGCTTTTTCTTCACTTCCTGTGCAGTCTTTTCATCTTCTACAAGGATATGGCTTGCCTTGATTTCAGGCTTGTACTCTTCGTAACGCTTCTTAACTTCCGCTTCGCTGACCTTTACATCTTTAAGTGCAGCTTTTTCCATAAGAAGCTGATCTTTAAGGACTTCTTTTAATTCTTCTTCGTCTTTAAGCTGGTTTTGCTGAAGAACTAGCTCGAAGTTCTCTCCAAGCTCTTCCTTAAGCTCGGCCACTTTTTCCTCAACCTCTTTATCAGTCACTTCATAATTTTCCGCAAGAACTTTTTGGTAAAGCAATTCTTGAAGTGCTTGCTCTCCATACTTTTCCTTCATGGATTGATAAAGCTCTTCCTTGGTAATGTTGCCTGCTTTCGACTCAACGATTACTTCTGAAGAATCGGCATTATCGTTGCTGCAAGCGGCTAATCCCATAACTCCGGCTGCGACCGTGAGGGAAATTATCATTTTTTCATGGTGAACATCTCCTAAACAGAAAATTCTAGTGGCCGTTTTTAATCCACAAATTCTACTATAACATAATTTCAATATTCTACAAAAAATAAATGATGGATATTATTGGTTATTTAATGGGATGGGCGGATATCTATACCGTTTGTTCGAGGGTGCATAGGATGTAGAGAATAGAAAAAAAGGAGGTAGTTGATAATGGGCCATTATAATTCAGGCTTTGCGTTAATCGTTGTCCTGTTCATCTTGCTGATCGTTGTAGGTGCAGCTTACCTGTAATCAACAAAATGCAAGTAATGCAGGATAGTTGCCTATGCGGAATCGACCTTACTTGAATAAGATATCATAACCACTTTGGAAGGAGGTGTTAATATGGGTGCAGGATACGGCGGCGGCTTCGCTTTAATTGTCGTGTTATTCATTCTGTTAATCATCGTGGGTGCAGCTTGGCTTTAATCACTGAGTAAAGTGTATGGGGGACATTTGGCCCCCATATTTCTAAACTGCGATGTTAAGGCAAGTTCTTAAAGCAGAAAGGAGGAACCTCAATGTCTGGAGGAGGACATGGATATGGCGGCGGCTTTGCATTGCTCGTTGTCTTGTTCATTCTGTTAATCATCATCGGTGCATCTTGGCTGTAAGCATCGATGGGGCAATGCTTTCTGCATGCCTTAAATTTAAAAAAGCTTCATCAATTCTGAAAAAAAGCGGTGAGGGAAGCCTCACCGCTTAATTTATCAAGCATACAAAATTTCAACGAAAGAAGAAATTAGCAGAATTGTAACTAAAATATTGATCGTCCTGAATATTTTCGCATGTTTGTCTTCAGGTATTTCCTTCTGGATGCAGAGGGAATCTGTAAGCTTATTTATATAGAAAAGAATGAAAGCAGCAAATAGGACAAACATGAACAAAATGGAGATCATCGAAGAATCCCTCCTCAGCAATCTTTTTATCTTAAATACAATACCAAATATTTTAAGAAAAAGATAGTTATTTGATAAAGGTATATAGCTAGTGTGCAGGAGGGGTGAAAGGAAGATAACTGAAATCAAGATTTGCCAATCTGTTATCATGCTTTGGAATGTGAGGGAATGAGCAAATTATAAGAAGAACAAAAAGCGGAAGGGTTTTTGTTCATTCATCCGCTTTATAAGATGCTTTCAGCTGAACTAAAGCCAAAAACTACAGCCAGAGGAAGTAGACAAGTTTGCAGCTCACAGGAGGTAACCTTCCTCTATTATTGGAGTGGCATCATACATAAGTATCAAGCATACTCCTTTTCGGCTGGATCTATTTTCTTAAGCGTACCGTCTTCATCAGAAAACTTGCTTTCGATATTCGAAAAAGATTTCTCGAATATTTCCATAAAGTCATCGCCATAAATATTGCGGACTATTGCCATGATTTCAATAATGTCCGGGAACTTTCCATATAGCTCCTTCAATGGCATGGCTCCTGAAAAAACGGCATTAGTATCTGGTTCATAGTTTTCCATCAAAGCGAGCAATACACCTTCACCTTCTTCAGTTAGCTGGATATACGTATTTCTTTTGTCGCTTTCCTTCTTGGAAAACTTTAAATAACCGCGTTCCTCAAGCTTTTTGGAGAAGTTGAAAGCAGTGGAAACATGCATCACACCAAATTTGGCTACATCAGAAATCGAAGCTCCACCCAAATGATAAGCAATCCATAAAATATGGTGCTCATTGATATTAAGGTCGAATGGTTTGATCCATTGCTGCCAGTCCTTCTCAACAGACTTCCAAAGTGCCTTGCTCAACTGGGCAATTCTCTGGCTAAATATCATTGCTTCTTTCATAGAATAATTTTTATCTGCCATTCTCATAATCACCTACTTTATTGTTTCTATTTTCATTATGCCAATAAAACAAAAATTAATAAAGATATAAATTTACAAAATTTTTAGAATTTGTTAAATTCCGTCTAAAGTCGGGGGGTTTTGATGCAAATTTTTTAATTGTCATAACAAAAACGCCATTTGCATAATATATCTTTCTTGATAAAAAAAGAAAATCCTTCCCACCGAAAAAATTTTACTTAAGGGGAAGGATTGATCCTGATTATTTTTCTTTAGAATTAGCTGCAGCCAATTCAGTTTCCAGGTCTTTAATTGAATCTTCAAGCTCCATTACATCTTCCTGAAGACCTTTCTTGTTTTCTTCGGTTTCAAGCTTCCACTCAAAGATAGCCGTCTTGACATCGGTAATAAATGTTTGGATAGAAGCTTTGCCTTCTTTTGAAGCAGTGGCCACTGTATTTTTTAATTCAACAGCCGAATCTTTTATATCCTTGATGGATCCGAGGTATTCATTTTTACTGGCTATAAGTGTTCTTCTCGTTTCATATCCTGATTTTGGAGTTGCAAGCAGTGTTGCAATACCTGCTACCACACCACCTATAACCATTCCGCTTAAAACTTTTTTTGCTTTCATGTTTTGACCACCTCATCGATTTTTCTGTATAAGTTCTCCAAATGGAGCGGGATTCCTCTTTTCTTCTATATTTAATTTCCTATTCTCGCACAAATAAACGTTATTAGCTTCATAGCCTTAAATTAACAGGCATAAAAATATAATAAGGTCATGTGCAGGAAGGAGAGGAGGGAAGTGGGGATTTTTACAAGTGTGGTGTTTCTCATCAGCGTTGCTTTCTTTGTGGGGGCTGTCCATCATTTCCTTGCGTTAAAGAAGCCGGGGATGTATCCTCCGAAGGCGCTTCTGCGAAAGAGAGCAGGGACGCTGGCAGGAGGAGGGGCAATTTTTTTATTGATCGGGATTATTTTCTCTACATTCCAATAGACATAACAAAGCCCCTGTCCGTTTTAGACAGGGGCTGATATTTTTTAATGGATTTCTGCAAGCTTTGCTCTTTTAAAAATATTCGTTGCCACAGGATGAAGAATGGCCATGAAAACAGCGCTGAATGCTGCTGTTGGAAGAACAACCGCTGCGAATAAGGCAGTGAATGGTCCTGGCAGGCCGACAAGGAAATATGCGGAACCAAGGAAAACGATTCCTGACACAATGGTTCCAATCGCTGTAAGGCCAGCTGCAGTATAAATCGATAACTTGAAATTTTTCAGGGCCATCAGGATTCCGAAAAAGACAAACGCAGTAATAGGCTTATCAATGATGTTCGGAACAAGGCCTCCTGAGAAAGTAGTAGTCAATCCTGAAATCAGTCCAGTGACGACTCCAACCAATAGTACACTCTTTTTGTCAGGAAACAGGATGATCCCAAGGAACATCATCGTCAGCATCATATCTGGCTTCATCCCTAGGAAAAAGCCGGGTACGACCACGTGCAAGACTGCTCCCATCCCCACTAAAAGTGACAATGCTACAAGATTCTTCGTATTCATTTCTCATCTCTCCTCTGCTATTCTAGCTAACTAGTACTCCTCCTGCAGTGCTCTCTATGCCTGCAGCGAAAAGCTTTCTCCAATTATAACACATATTTTAATAGAGTAAAGGTTTAATATTCTGTTAATTTTTGCTTCTGAATACATTCATAAAATCAGAAAGTTTCTCAACGTTCTCAAGTGGAACGGCATTATAGATAGAGGCTCGGCAGCCGCCTACAGACCTGTGGCCGGCAAGCCCTATAAAGCCGGATTCCTCGGCCTCATGCAGGAAGGCTGAAGTTAGATCTTCATTATTGAGTGTAAAAGTGACATTCATCAATGAGCGGCTCTTTTCTTCAGCGTGCCCTGTATAGAACCCGCCGCTGCTGTCTACCGCATCATAAAGCAATGCTGCTTTCTGCTTGTTCAGCTGTTCCAGCTGTTTTACCCCGCCCAGCTCTTCTGCCCATTGAAGAACCAGCATCAGAAAATAAATCGATAATGTTGGGGGAGTGTTATAAAGCGATTGTGAATCAGCATGGACACGATAATCGAGCATGGAAGGCAGCCCTGGTCTAGAACGATTTAGCAAATCTTTATGGATGATGACAACTGTGACACCGGATGGGCCCAGGTTTTTCTGCGCACCTGCGTATATTAGTCCATATGCTGATAGATTAAGAGGCCGGCTGAGAATATCACTGGACATGTCAGCAACAAGCGAAACTGGCAGATTTTCGGGAATAGAATGCCACTGGGTTCCGTAAATGGTATTGTTCGTCGTGATGTGGAGGTATGAAGATTCAGCTGGAATATCGATTTCTGAACTACTGGGGATAAATCTATAGTTGGCATTTTTGGAAGATGCGGCTATCACGGCATTTCCAACTTTCTGAGCTTCCTTCAGCGCTTTCTCAGACCATGTTCCGGTCAAGACATAGCTCGCAATCGATCCTTCCTCAAGCAGGTTCATAGGGACCATTGAAAACTGCAGACTTGCACCACCCTGGAGAAAAAGAATTTCATATTCATCAGGAATGGTAAGCAGATTCCTGAGCAGATTTTTTGTGCGCTCATTAATTTCCTCGAATTCCTTGCTGCGGTGGCTAAGCTCCATCACAGCCATTCCGCTGCCTTGATAATTCATCATTTCCTTTTCCGCTTTGGCTAATGCTGACTCAGGCAATGCAGCCGGTCCAGCATTAAAATTGAGAGCTCGTTTCATTTGGATCCCCCCGAATATTTAATTACGGTATGTCTTTAATGTGTTAAAGTTATCATCATGCTACCAGAAATTCAAGCATAATTCTAATGTTTTCAGAAAAATTAAAATGAATTTTAAAGAAGTGTAGATTTTTTTAAAATAGTCGTTAAGGATCACTTAGTTGTATGGAGCTTGTTTCTTAAAGAAGGTCTAAAGAACAAACGCGAGTGAAGCAAGGCGAAAAAAGAAGGCTCTATCGGACAAACACAAGGAAGAACCGCAAAAAATGTCCGATAGAAGGCTCTATCGGACAAACACCATGTGAAATAGTCAGAAGATAGTCCAATAGGAAAGCTGTTTTAGCACCATAAAAAAAACTCCCGCAAAGCGGAAGTCTAAATCTTGCTATTGATTTCTGCAGCTATCTTTTGGTAATCGTCGGATGTATATTGATCCTGATGGGTTTTCCACACAGCGCCAAAGCCATCGCCATTGCCATAGCGCGGAATCAAGTGCATGTGGAAATGGAAGACAGATTGGCCAGCTGCCTCGCCGTTGTTTTGAAGCACATTCAGCCCGATTGGATCGTATGCAGCCTTGATTGCATTAGCGACTTTTGGGACAGCTTGAATACGTTCGTCGCAATCTCGTCAGTTAGCTCATAGACATTTTCTTTATGTACCTTCGGGATGACAAGTGTATGTCCTTTCGTTACCTGGCTGATATCGAGAAATGCAAGAACGTTCTCATCTTCATACACCTTTGCTGATGGGATATCGCCGTTGATGATTTTGCAAAAAATGCAATCACTCATTTCTTCCACCCTTTCGTTCATGAATTTCGCTTTTGTCCCGTTCAATTTCCAGGACTGCGCTTTTTATGGTATTTTATCACATTTTGCCAATATGAATAAAGAAAGAAGGACAGGATCCGCATGGAATCCTGTCCCTGAAGGGGAAACTAATTACTGTTCATTGACGTTCTCAGCAGGTTTACCTTTGATAAACACCTCATTTTCAATTCATTCGAATTATAAATGATGGGTTATTCAGTACCTGGTTCAATCGGACCATCCCCTTATCAGCTTTAATCGGTTTCACAACTTATAAAGCGGGAAGTGATCTGCGACACACACCTCATTTCAAAATGTGGAGTGATGTTACTGAACGGCTGGGTTAACATTTACGTAGCGCAATGCAACCATCCCCTTGTATGAACGTTGAAATCAGTGTGCTTTATAAATCGAATAATATGTCTTTTACAGACACCTCATTTCGAATTATTGCTTGTTGCCCCTTCAAAAATTATGATGCCCCGATTATCGGGTTATATGCAAAAAAAGTTTTATCAAAAGGTGAAGCTTTTAATAATGTATAGGGATTTGTTAAAATAACGGTACAGAATACGAACTGGAAGGACGTTGTACATGTCTTTATTGGAGATTAACCAGGTAACCGGTGGATATACAAGGAATCCGGTATTGAAAAATGTGAGTTTTACCGTCAATAGTAATGAAATCGTTGGGTTGATCGGTCTGAATGGTGCCGGAAAAAGTACGACGATCAAGCATGTGATCGGCTTGATGGAACCTCATAAGGGGGATATTAAGATTAATGGCAGGACATTTTTGGAAGGCAAGGAGGAATACAGGAAGCAGTTTACCTTTGTACCTGAAACACCTATTCTTTACGATGAATTGACGCTTGAAGAACATGTGAGGCTGACAGCGATGGCCTATGGCTTGAGGAAAAGGAATATGAACAGCGAATAGATGCATTATTGAAGGAATTCAGGATGAGCAAAAGGCTGAAGTGGTTCCCTGCCCATTTTTCAAAAGGGATGAAGCAAAAGGTAATGATCATGTGCGCATTTTTGGTACAACCTTCTCTTTATATCGTCGATGAGCCATTTGTCGGTCTTGATCCACTTGGAATTCAATCTTTGTTGGATCTGATGGACAAGATGAAAGAAAATGGGGCTGGCATATTGATGTCGACGCATATCCTTGCAACGGCGGAACGTTATTGCGATCGTTTTGTCATTCTCCATAATGGAGAGGTCCGCACATGGGACGCTTGCAGAGCTGAGGGACCAATTCCAGATGCCTGGTGCAACACTTGATGACCTGTATATCCAACTGACAAAGGAAGAAGACTATGTTTAATCCGCAGCACTTATGGAAGGAGCGTTTCGGTACGTTCGCCAAGGAAACCGGAAGCTACCTGCGATACATTTTTAACGGCCATTTAGTGATTGTCGTCCTATTTTTATTGGGAACAGCGGCTTTTTACTATCAAGAGTGGATTAAAACGCTGCAGCCTGATTTCCCGGCAGCGTGGATCATCGCCCTGGTTCTTGCTGCCGTGCTTACATATAGTCCGATTCAGACATTTTTGACCGAGGCGGATAAAATATTTTTATTGCCGCTTGAAACCAGATTGGATGATTATTTCAATAAATCGATCACATTCAGCCTGAGCCTGCAGTCCTATGTATTGCTGCTCCTGCTAGCAGTGCTAATGCCGCTTCATGTAAAAATACATGGTGCCGATTTCAAATCGTTTTTCATTCTTTTAATCGCACTCATTCTGATAAAATGGATCAATATAATGATACGCTGGAGTGTCCAGTATTTTATCGAGAAGAACGTGAAATTGACGGATAGCATCATTCGTTTTTGTATTAATGTTGTTCTTCTGTATTTTATCTTTTCAGGAGCTCAGCTGGTTTTTGCAGCTGTTCCAGCTGCTGTCTTAATCCTGCTGTATTTTTACTATAAAAAACAGATAAAGGACAAAGGCTTGAAGTGGGAGCAGTTGATTGAGGACGAAGAAAGACGGATGAACGCCTTTTACCGTGTTGCCAATATGTTTACGGATGTTCCAAAGCTGCGAGACCGCACTAAAAGGAGAAGATGGCTTGATTGGCTCGTTAACATCATTCCATACAAGCAGTACCTCGCCTTCAGCCATCTATACTTAAGGACCTTTGCAAGGTCCGGGGATTATTTCGGATTGCTTGTCCGCCTTACATTGATAGGAGGAGCAGCGCTTTATTTCCTATCATATGGGCCAGGACAAATTTTGTTTGCTTTGCTTTTCATGTATTTGACAGGGTTCCAGCTGTTGCCGTTATGGAACCATCATAAAAACAAACTATGGGTCGATCTGTACCCTGTGCCGGAGAATGCAAGGAGGAAATCCTTTACGAGCTTGCTGCTGGGAATAATGATTTTTCAGGCAGCTGTTTTTGCAGGGACAGTTTTCATTAAAGGGGATCTATTATTAGGAGCGATTGTATTAGCTTCTGGAACTGCATTTTCCCTGTTCTTTGTTTATTTTTACAGTAAGAGTAAACTTAAATCCTAATTTGGAAATCCTTTTCGTAATCGCTTTGAGGCTTTTATGTAAAGGATTTTTTTGAATCGTTTTTGCTTAAGATACGTAATAGTAAAAGTAAGGGGTGAAAACAATGAATGAATATGAATTGAAGGCTTATGAAGAGGCTCTCACCTGGAAGCGGAAGCTGAATAAGCGTTCAAGCCTTTTGGCGCGTGCTTCAAAGAAAGCGCAGACGAAAGTGAATCAGTTGATTCCAGACAAAGTCCATCAATTCTTGACGGAAAGTATTAAGAATATGGTCAAGGCGACTCTGGCGGGATCGAATTACACGACGAAAAAGCAGCAGGCTCAGGGCTTACACTTGCTGAGAAAGACCAGGAGCTTCATAAAAAGCTGTCTGCATACAAGCGGATGGCTGCTGTTGAAGGCGGTGGAACTGGAGCCGGGGGCATACTGCTAGGGATGGCAGATTTTCCATTGCTTTTAACGATTAAGATGAAATTTCTTTTCGAAGCTGCATCTGTCTATGGTTTTGACCCATCCAAGTATCAAGAAAGGCTTTTTATCCTTTATGTTTTCCAGCTGGCTTTTTCAAGTGATGACCATCGAAAGCAGACACTGGAATTGATTGAGAACTGGGAAGCAAGAAAAGCTGAATTGTCGGAGCTGGATTGGCAGCAATTTCAGCAGGAATACAGAGACTATATCGACTTTGCCAAAATGCTGCAGCTGATGCCCGGGATTGGGGCTGTTGTAGGAGCTTACGCAAATTACCATCTGCTCGACCAGCTAGGTGAAACAGCGATGCATGCCTATAGGATAAGGATCCTGAAAACACCTCCGCAACTATGAGATGCGGAGGTGTTTTGCATTGGAAATAATTGTTGTGGGTCACTTATTTAGGGGTTCTTAATCT
>NZ_BAUW01000034.1 GCF_000517385.1 Mesobacillus boroniphilus JCM 21738
AAGCTTCAACTCCGCCGGCAGAAGCAAAAAGCGCTTCTTTGTCGGAGTCTCCAGTTTCTGCGTTTCTTGACAGTCGGCTATACTTTTCGATTTCGGTCCGCCCAATGAAGTCAAAGAACGACTTCATCGGGCGGCCCTCCAGCGCTTGTCGGGGCTGAACGAGGCGCTTGCGCTTTTTGTTCCTTTCTTTCCGCTGGCTATTAGCTGAATAACCAATAAGACAGGATGTGCCTAAATATGGATGACCATCGCCGGAAAATCATCATCAATGAGATTAAGTACTGGAAACAAAACAGGCTGTTGCCTGAGCACTATTGTGACTTCCTCTTGAACCTGTATACAGAGGGAAGCTTGGAAGATGACTCGACTTCAAGAAACAGGTCGAGCCTCACAAAGGGAATATTAAGTTTTATTCTGATTGGAATGTTATCGCTTTCAGTTTTTTTATTTTATTTTACTGAATTGTCGATCTTTTTGCAAACTGCCTTCATCATTTTTTTTGATCTTAGTGCCATTACAGCAGTCCTATACATGGTGAAAAAATCTTTTTTAGATTTAGTCCCATTACTTGCTTCTGTCCTTCTTTTATTGATCACCTCTGTTCAGGCAGCTGAAATAATATTTCCAGACCATCCCGTCATGATTTACATTACCGTTGCCCTGAACTGTATACTTTGGATTACAGCAGGGACGAAGTGGAAGATGGTGAGCTTCAAATTATCAGGAATCATCGGATTGATCGTGCTGTTAATTACTATATTTATATAATTTTTAACAATTTAAAAGTTTTTAAATGTTGAGAAAATTGTTTGTTCACCTTTATAATGAGAAATGTAAACGCATTCAAGGTTTTAAGGGGGATGGAAATGAATTTTGATTTAACATCAGAGCATGCAATGATTAAAAGGACGATCAGAGAGTTTGGGGAGGAAGAAGTTGCTCCAGGAGCGATTGAAAGAGATAAAACAAAACAATTCCCGACAGAAATATTCAAAAAGCTGGGAGAACTAGGGATGCTGGGCTTGCCGTTCCCAGAGGAATATGGCGGAGCAGGAGCTGATACGGTCAGTTTTGCGATTGTCACCGAGGAATTAAGTAAAGCATGCGCCTCAACTGGGATTACATACTCTGCCCACATATCTCTTGGAGGCGCTCCTATCAATCTATTTGGTACAGAGGAGCAGAAACAAAAATACCTGGCACCAATCTGTACAGGCGAGTCACTGGGTGCTTTCGGCCTGACGGAGCCAAATGCAGCTCGGATGCAGGAGGTACCCAGACGACGGCCAAAGAGGTTGATGGGGAATACATCATCAACGGCAGCAAGAATTTTATCACGAATGCAAGCTATGCCAAACATCTCGCAATGACAGCGATCACTGGTAATGTGGATGGAAAAAAGGAAATCAGTGCGATTATCGTGCCAACCGATGCGCCAGGATTCTCTGTCATTGATAATTATGAAAAGATGGGATTAAATGCATCGAATACTACTCAACTGGTGATGGAGGATGTCCATGTTCCGGTTGAAAACCTGCTTGGCAAGAAAGGGGAAGGCTTCAAGCAATTCCTTGTGACCCTGGACGGCGGCAGGATCGGCATTGGGGCGATGGCTGTCGGAGTGGCCCAGGCCGCATATGAAAAAGCACTGCAGTATGCCAAGGAAAGACAGCAGTTCGGCAGACCAATCTCGCAGTTCCAGGCAATCCAGTTCAAGCTTGCTGACATGGCGATGAAGATTGAACTAGCCCGCAATATGGTTTATAAGGCTGCCTGGCTGAAGGATCAAGGACGCGCATTCTCAAAGGAAGCTTCGATGTGCAAGCTTTATGCTTCAGAGATTGCGATGGAAGTGGCTGACCAGGCTGTCCAGATCCATGGCGGCTATGGCTATATGCGAGAGTACGAAGTAGAAAGATACATGAGGGATGCGAAGCTGCTGGAGATTGGTGAGGGAACATCAGAAGTCCAAAGAATGGTGATTGCCAGATTAATTGGTTGCTAAAAGGGTATCCTAAATATGCTTCGTAAAGAAAAAACTTCATCAAACGATGAAGTTTTTGTCTAAATTATGAACAAGTGTGACAAAGTTTGCTTTTTTACTTTCCCTGTAAACGTTTTTCAAGTAAAATAATATCTGTGTGAAATCATTATTTAAGATTTGATGTTGTACATAAAGGAGGGTATATGATGAATCGTAATCCAATTATCCCGTTCGTATTGATCATGGTAATGGGAATCGGCTTGATGTTCCTGCTTTCTTTCAAGGGTGTTGGGGATTCCAAGGATCTTGCAAAAGAAAAAAAAGGCGGCGGTGAAAAGACGGAAGAAACTGCTGAAGCCAACCCAGAGGATTTTTACCAGCAATCCTGCGCGATGTGCCACGGAAACCAGTATGAAGGCGTTTCAGGTCCTTCATTGAAAGGTGTAGGCAGCAAGTACTCACAGGAAGAAATTAAAGACATCCTGATCAATGGTAAAGGAGCAATGCCTCCTGGCCTGGCTGCTGGCAAGGAAGATCAAATGGCAGAATGGATCGTCAATGAATTGAAGTAATATTGAAAGGCTCTTTGCTGACGCAAAGGGCCTTTGCTATTTCCTTCTGATAATTGGACAATAGGCATGGTGTTTCATATACTTAAAAAAGCAAAATAAGATTTAGTAGGTGACTTGTATGAATGCTGAAAAACTCTCAGACCGGCTTGAAGCCGTTGCAAATAATATTCCTAAAGGTGCCAGTCTGGCCGATATTGGCTCTGACCATGCCTACCTTCCTTGTAATGTAGTAAAAAAGGGGGCTGTTCCAATGGCGGTCGCTGGCGAGGTCGCCGAGGGACCATTCCAATCTGCCCTTGAGCAGGTTCAGGAGGAAAATCTCACAGACAAGATTTCAGTCAGAAAAGGGGACGGTCTTGAAGTAATCCAACTTGGAGAGGTGGATTGCATAACAATCGCCGGTATGGGCGGTACACTGATTTCAACCATTCTGGAAAAAGGGAAATCAAAACTGGAAGGAGTCAGCAGGCTTGTCCTCCAGCCTAATGTTGGCAGCTTCGCGGTGCGCAGATGGTTGATTGACAATGGCTGGGAGCTGATTAAAGAAGAAATTCTTGAAGAGGATCGGAAAATTTACGAAATCCTTGTAGCCGAGAAGGGTGACCCAATGAATCCATATCAGCATGGCAATCTTGAAATTGGAATACTATTTGGGCCATTTTTGCTTAAAGAAAAGCCTGTTGTATTCAAAGAAAAGTGGAATGCTGAAGTGAGAAATTGGGAGCGTATCTTAAAGCAGCTTGATGAGGCTGTGCAGAATGATGATACAGCCAGCAAGAGACAAGAACTGAAAATCAAATTAAAGATGGCAGAGGAGGCGTTACAGTGAAAAAAGTGAATGGACATGAAGTGGTTCAGCTTTTTGAACAATTTTCGCCTAAGGCATTTGCGATGGAAGGCGATAAGGTTGGCCTGCAAATAGGTGCGTTGAACCAATCGGTTGAGAACGTACTGGTTGCTCTTGATGTAACAGAAGAAGTGGTGGAGGAGGCAATTGCCAGAATGTTCAATTAATCATTGCGCATCATCCGCCAATATTCAGGCCATTGAAGAAGATCGCGACTGACACTCCTGCTGGAAGAATGATTGCCAAGTTGATCAAGCATGACATCGCGGTTTATGCCGCGCACACGAACCTGGATGTTGCCAAAGGAGGTGTAAATGACCTGCTGGCTGCTGCACTCGGTCTAAAGAACTCTCAAGTGCTGGTGCCAACTTATGAGGACGAGTTGAAAAAGCTTGTCGTTTTCGTGCCTGAGGAAGATGCAGAGCGACTGCGAGATGCCTTAGGCCATTCAGGGGCCGGGGCGATTGGCAACTACAGCCATTGTTCGTTCTCTGGAGCCGGGGAGGGACGTTTCCTGCCGGGGGAAAATACGGATCCACACATCGGCGAACAAGGAAAGCTTGAAGCAGTCAGTGAAGTGCGTGTAGAAACTGTTTTTCCGCAGAGCATTGAAAAAAAGGTCATCCAGGCTATGATCAAGGCCCATCCTTATGAGGAGGTCGCCTATGATATATATCGACTTGACAATACCGGAGAACAACTTGGACTTGGAAGAATCGGGCATGTCGAAGAGACGACTTTGTCTGAATATGCCAAAATCGTAAAGGAAGCTTTGGGAGTTGATAAAGTTCGAGTTGTAGGGGACTTAAACGCTAAGGTGAAAAAAGTAGCTGTCCTTGGCGGTGATGGAAATAAGTATTACTCACAGGCGAAATTCCGCGGAGCAGATGTTTACATTACTGGGGATATCTACTATCACACAGCACACGACGCGCTGATGGCCGGATTGAATATGATTGATCCAGGACATAATGTCGAGAAGGTCATGAAAAAGGGAGTCGCCACGGTGATGGAAACACTATGTAAAGAAAAAGGGTACGATGTAAAGTTCATTCCATCTGAAATGGAGACAAATCCGTTCACCTTTATTTAAAAAGAGCATAAGTTTATTCAAAGAAAACAAGAAAGCAGCCTGAAATGAATTTCAGGCTGCTTTCATATTATACGTTTGCCTCGGTCTTCTTGACCTTTGGCAGGATTTTATGAAGAGGTACC
The DNA here is from genome assembly GCF_000517385.1 of Mesobacillus boroniphilus JCM 21738. Classification (GTDB taxonomy): domain Bacteria; phylum Bacillota; class Bacilli; order Bacillales; family Cytobacillaceae; genus Mesobacillus; species Mesobacillus boroniphilus. Next base: position 4,619 of record NZ_BAUW01000034.1, read on the forward strand.
TTTTTCTCTTTTACCCAGGTTGCTTCGTTTTCTTTATCAAACTGTTCGAGGAAGGTAATGACCTCTTTTGTGATTGGAGTCGGTGTCGATGCTCCTGAAGTCACTGCGACTGTGTCAGCATCTTTGATCCACTCGATATCGAGCTCGGTAATATCGGCAATTCGATATGCTTTTGTTCCGGCTATTTCTTCTGATACCTGTGCTAGACGATTTGAGTTATTGCTTTTAGGGTCGCCAACCACAATTAGCACGTCTGCTTCTTTAGCCTGCTCGGCGACCGCCTCCTGGCGAACTTGTGTAGCCATGCAAATTTCTCTATGAACTTCCGCGTGAGGGTGCTTTTCTTTTACGTTCTTCATGATGTCAGCAACGTCCCACTGGCTCATCGTTGTCTGGTTGGTTACGATTAATTTTTCAGCCTGAAGATTCAAAGCCTCTACATCCGCTGCCGTTTCAACTAGATGAACAATTCCTGGTGCGACACCTACTGCTCCCTCAGGTTCTGGATGCCCTTTTTTGCCGATGTAAATAACCTCAAAACCTTCTTTTTCTTTTTCCCTGATCAGGTTATGGGTGTTTGTCACGTCCGGACATGTTGCATCGATTGAGACAAGCCCCTTTTCCTTGGCAAGCTCCCTGACTTCGGGGGAAATGCCGTGTGCTGTAAAAATAACGGTTCCGCCTTCAACCTTTTCGAGGATTTCCTTGCGGTTGTTTCCATCCAATGTAATGATGCCTTCTTCTTCAAATGCATCAGTGACATGCTTATTATGGACAATCATCCCAAGTATATATATTGGACGCGGCAAGCTTTTATCCAATGCAGCATTGCGTGCAATGACCATGGCATCGACTACACCATAGCAATAACCGCGTGGTGAAATTTTAATTACATTCATTGAGTCATCCTCCTAAGAATACCTCTGATTCTTTCTTTTATTATATAAGACTTGCAGAAAGAATACAAAAGCGACTTTCCAGAAGGAATGAATTAACTGCTAGCCAATTTATATGAACAATTTAGGAGTAGAAGCTGCATTATTGCTTTGCTTTTTTATTGGCGTTTTTTGTGTTGGAGAACTGGAACAATTTTTTTTGGATTTTTTTGATTTCTTCTTTTTCTCGACTGTTTCATTCGTTTCTTGTTCAGCTTTTGGCTCATCAGCATCTGGGAGGTCCTTCAATTCTCTGTACAATTTCCACATTGAAGGCAAATTACGGACGAGAGGACCGTATTGCTGGATCATCGGCCCGAATTGCTGTGCGGTGTTAAGAACTTTTTGCGTGTTGGTGAGAAATCCATTCAGCGCAGTTGGATCAGTGAGTGTTTTCATAATTCCTCCGCCTGAGGCTCCACGTGCCGGCTCGTTTCCGCCTCCGGGTATTAAACCTGAAAAACCATTTCCCTGGCCTCTGCTGCCTTTCCCAAGAATCTTTGAAAGCAATCCTCCACCTTGTCTTGATTGCGGGTTTCTTCCCATCATTCGAGATATTTGTCCCTGCGGCAGCCTCGGTCCAGGACCAAATCGATTTGGATACATCTGCCGCTGACCCATGAAGGGACCTCCCATCATGCCAGGACCATAAAATCGGTTCTGCATCCCGCGTGAGTTCATACGGGGGCCTTGTAGCATCGTGACCCCTCCTTTCCCAATATTTCATCTCCTACTAGAATATGCATATAATCAGGATTGGTTTAAGAAAAAAGTATGTTTGCGAAACAGGTTTGTTTTTTTATAAGGAAAGGTTAAGATAGTACTGATTGGAGATTTTCTGCAATCTTTATTATAATTACAGGATGAACCTGAAGAGATCAGCTTACGGAACGAGCTGTAATCCCCGATTATGCAGGGAACAGGGCGAAAGAAGGAGATTTTCAATGAGTGAAACAAAATTTAATCATTATGAATTGAAACCGTTCATTATAGATGCGATCAATAAACTAGGTTTTTATGAGCCGACTGAAATCCAGGAACGTCTTATTCCCACAATCCTGAAGGGTGAGAGTGCCATTGGGCAATCCCAGACCGGTACAGGAAAGACACATGCCTATGTACTGCCAATTATGGATAAGCTTGATTCATCACGCAATGAGGTGCAGGCAGTAATCGCTGCACCGACACGTGAGCTTGCCAATCAGATTTACCATGAAGTTCTTAAAATTGCTGAACACGCTCCGCAGGGTGAGCAGATTACAGCTCGTTGCTATATTGGCGGGACGGACAAGCAAAGGACGATAGAGAAGCTTAAGACACAGCCGCAAATCGTCATCGGCACTCCAGGAAGGATTAACGATCTGGTCAAAGAAAACGCGCTATTTGTGCATACGGCGAATATGCTCGTGATCGATGAGGCGGATTTAATGCTTGATATGGGCTTTATCGAGGACATTGACCAGTTTGCGTCCCGTATGCCAGAAAAGCTTCAAATGCTTGTATTTCAGCGACAATCCCTGAAAAATTAAAACCATTCTTGAAAAAGTACATGGAAAACCCAAAATATGTACAAATCGATCCAAAACAGGCTACGGCAGAAAAAATAGAACATATCCTTTTACCGGCAAGGCACCGCGATAAAATCGGGCTTGTTCATTCGGCTCTTGTTGCATTCAACCCATATTTGGGAATTGTATTTGCTAACACGAAGAAGAAAGTTGACGAAATAGCCGATGGTTTAATCCAAAAAGGACTGAAGGTTGGCCGTATCCATGGAGACCTGAGTCCGCGCGAACGTAAGCGTGTCATGAAGCAGATCAAAGACCTTGAGTTCCAGTATCTTGTAGCTACTGACCTGGCTGCAAGAGGAATTGATATTCAGGGAATCAGCCATGTCATCAACTATGAGCTGCCGACGGATCTTGATTTTTATATCCACAGGGTAGGAAGGACGGCACGTGCCGGATTTTCAGGTATTGCCTTGACGGTTTATGAACAGAGTGATGAAGATGCACTGGTTCGCCTTGAAAAGATGGGCATCACTTTTAAAAACATTGATCTCAAAAAAGGTGAATTCACCCAAATCGAAGAGCGGAACAGACGCCAGAACAGAAAGAAAAAAGAAACTACTGGCGAGGCGAAGGCCAAGTCGCTCGTTTCCAAGCCTAAAAAGGTAAAACCAGGCTATAAAAAGAAGATGCAATATGAAATGGATAAAATCAAGAAACGTGAAAACCGTATACAAAAGAGAAATAAATAAAGGGATTTAGGAGAGATCAAGATGCTTATTGGCTCACATGTTTCCATGAGCGGCAAAAAAATGCTTCTTTCTGCCAGTGAAGAAGCCGTTTCTTATGGTGCAAATACTTTTATGATTTATACGGGGGCACCTCAGAACACAAGAAGAAAGAAAATTGAGGACCTGAATATTAAAGCAGGACGCATGCATATGGAGCAGAATGGAATCAATGAAATCGTCGTACACGCTCCTTATATCATCAATATAGGGAACACACAAAATCCTGACACCTTTGATTTAGGTGTAAGGTTTTTGAGGAGTGAAATCGACAGGACTGAAGCAATTGGTGCCAGGCAAATCGTGCTGCATCCGGGTGCGCATGTAGGAGCAGGGGCAGATAAAGGTATCGAAAAAATAATAGAAGGCCTCAATGAGGTCCTTTCTCGGGAAGATAAAGTCCAAATCGCTCTTGAGACGATGGCTGGAAAAGGATCGGAGTGCGGAAAATCCTTCGAAGAGCTTGCAAAGATCATTGATGGCGTAACCCATAACGACAAGCTTTCTATCTGCATCGATACTTGCCATACACATGATGCAGGATACCCAATCGTTGAAGATTTTGATGGTGTGCTGAATGAATTCGATAAAATCATCGGTCTTGACAGACTGAAGGTACTTCACATCAATGATAGTAAAAATGAGGTCGGGATGAGGAAAGACCGTCATGAGAATATTGGATTCGGACATATCGGCTTTAGTGCATTAAGCTACATTGTTCACCACCCGCAATTGACACATGTTCCAAAAATTCTCGAAACCCCATTTGTCGGTGAGGACAAGAACAATAAAAAAGCTCCTTACAAACATGAAATCGAAATGCTGAAAAGCAAACAATTCGAAGAGAACTTGCTTGATATCATCAGAAATAGCTAAATTAGTTCATAAAGCGAAGCTGTGGAAGAGTTCCACAGCTTTTTTGCGGGTAAAAATAGGTGACCGGTTATGAGTGACCCCTAGGTGGAAGGATAGTTATATGCAGCATGACGGACAGAAACTGCTGGATATGAGGGAAAAGTGTCCGTCATAGGGGCGATGGCGTACTGGAATTATCTGTAAAAAGAAAAAAGTGTCCGTCAAAGAGAATCATGACGGACACACCTCTTATTTAGTGAATTTAACGAACAGCTTATTAACTTCTTTTGCTGTTTCAGGGCTGGTGATTCTGGCGATTTGCTTGATCAGTGCTGTTCTCTCTGAATCAATGAAGATGTTCACTTTTTTACCGCGTAAGTATCCGGCAATTTTCTCTGCCTGTGCCTTTGAAATGGAAATATTAAATTGAGAGGCGTACTTCAGCAGTTCATCTGCCGTGATGTTGCCTATCTTATGGTTAATGATGTTTTCAAAAATAGCCAAAAGATCATCACTCCTTCATAGTAGGGTATGTGCCCAGTTCAGGATTCGTGACAATTTTCTTGGAATGTGAGTTCTTTTATTTACATTATCGTCAGTAAGAGATATACTACTAAAAGTAAATCGGAATGATTCTTATTTTTGCGGGTGATAAAAATGGACACGAATGATTACATCGTCCAGGTACAGGATCTTTATTATCGATATGATAAAGAAAATGTTCTTGAGAATATAAATCTGTCTATCCAGAAGGGGAGCTTTTTAGCGATTGTCGGCCCGAATGGTTCCGGCAAGTCAACATTGCTTAAGCTCATGCTTGGGCTAATCAAGCCGCAGCAAGGCTTTATCCGCCTGTTTGGACAAGATATTAACAAGTTTAAGGAACAGCATAAAATTGGCTTTGTGTCCCAAAAGGCCAACTCTTTCAATACAGGCTTCCCAGCCACCGTTTTTGAAGTAGTGGCCAGTGGACTGACGAAGAAGCTCGGACTCTTCAATTTTTTGAAGAAGACTGACCATGTAAAAATAAAGCAAGCGATTGAGTCAGTCGGGATGGGAAAGTTCCTCGACCGTAATATAGGGGAACTATCCGGCGGCCAGCAGCAGAGGGTCTTCATCGCGAGGGCGCTTGTCAGTGAGCCTGAATTGCTGATTTTGGATGAACCAACGGTAGGCGTAGACGTTCAAAACGTCAATTCTTTCTATGGGATGCTCGAAACACTCAATAAGGAGAAAGGGATCACTCTTCTATTGGTTACTCATGATATAGGTACGATTTCAGAAAAAGTGACAAATGTGGCCTGCTTGAACAAAAACATGCATTTCCATGGTAGTGCCGAGGAATTCGAACAACTGAAGATAAATGATGTGTCGGAGATTTATGGTCATGATGTCCATGTGTTGACACACGACCATCACCATCACGGAGGAGGGCACCTTCATGATTAGCGGACTGTTGCAATATGAATTTCTGCAGAATGCTTTTTTAACCGGTATGATTATCGGTGTGATTGCTCCGCTTCTGGGAGTTTTTATCGTAGTCAGAAGACTTTCACTTATAGCTGATGCCCTCAGTCATGTTACATTGGCGGGAATTGCCGCAAGCCTGCTGCTTGAGAAAAAGTTTATGATCTTCAGCGGCCTGAATCCGCTTTACATGGGAATGGCCTTCTCAGTTGGCGGCTCATTGTTCATTGAAAAGCTGCGTACTGTTTATAAACATTATCAGGAATTGGCGATTCCGATTATCCTTTCTGGTGGAATCGGCCTCGGGGTAATTTTCATTTCGCTCGCCGATGGCTTCAATACAGATTTGTTCAGTTATTTATTTGGCAGCGTCAGTGCGGTGAGCAGGGCTGACCTATGGACAATCCTGATCATCAGCATACTTGTTATAGCAGTTGTTGTATTGTTGTATAAAGAACTTTTCCTTTTATCTTTTGATGAAGAATATGCAAGGGCAACTGGTATTGCCGCAAAGACACTTCACTTTATTTTCATCATTATGGTGGCACTGGTCATTGCGGCATCGATGAGAATCGTTGGCATCCTGTTGGTCTCATCCCTGATGACCCTGCCAGTTGCAGCAAGCATCCGGTTTGCAAAAGGTTTCAAGCATACCATCTTCTTTTCCATCCTGTTCGGTGAGGTTTCAGTATTGGGTGGTTTGTTCCTGTCTTATTACCTTGACCTTGCTCCTGGCGGAACGATTGTGATGATTGCTGTACTTATCCTTGTGCTGGCCATTTGGCTGAAAAAACGAGCGGCTACGAGATCCATCTAAAGAGGTGATATCATGAATGTGAATGAAGCAATGGACCTGTTGAAGGAACGAGGGTATAAGCATACTGGAAAAAGGGAAGATATGCTCCAGTTTTTTTCCGATAATGATAAATATTTGACTGCCCGCGATGTACTGGAACAGATGAAGGGGAATCATCCTGGCTTGAGCTTCGATACCATCTACCGGAATTTGAGCGTGTTTGCTGATCTAGGTATTCTGGAAATGACAGAGTTATCAGGTGAAAAGCATTTCCGATTCACCTGCTCACATAAAGAGCACCATCATCATTTCATTTGCCTTGACTGTGGCAAAACGAAGGAAATTGAGACCTGTCCAATGAGGAATCTCGAAGCAAGCTTCAAAGGCTATGATATTTCTGGGCATAAATTCGAAATATACGGTCGCTGCCCTGACTGTGTTCAATAAGTTATTGATAAAAATAATACCGGTAAACACGAAAAAAACGGCCATGCATGTGGCCGTTTTAACTATTTTTAAACCAGTTTTCTACCCAATTATTTGCTTCCTGCCAGTTATTCACGCGGATCACTCCTTCAGGAATCGGTTCCTGATTGTAAGGAGTATTAAAAAGGATAACCGGAATCCTTAGCTCTTCATGCAGGTTGACGGCATTATCGTGTTTATCCTCGAAAAATATATCCACTTCGTATTTACGAGCAGCATCGATTTTATCATGTGAGCCAATCAGGTGAATGTCATGATATAGAATTTCGTTGGCAGAGAACCATTCTTTGGTCAGGTCTAGTAAATGTGTTCCTCTGGCACTGATGAAAAATAATTCATGCTCATTCTCCCATCTCTTTAAAACTTCCCTGGCTCCTTCTGCTAAAGGAGAGTTGGAATAAATTACTGGTTCCATTTTTTTGAACCAGGCGGCGAACTCCTTTTCAGATACAGATACAAGCGGCATAAAATCATATTGCTTGATATCATCCAGTGTAATATTCAAATTAAAACCTTCATTTAGATAAGGTACAAATGTTGTCGGACATGTGACTGTACCATCGATGTCTATGCCAAAACGTTTTTTCATCAATCTGCTCCTTAAACATTGATCTTTCTTTAATCTTACCAAATATGGAAGGCTCGCAAAAGATTTACTTTCTCAAGTTAGTCAAACATTGCCATGATGAAATCCTCACTACTCGTAAACAATATTAAATGCTCCACTTAAGAAAGCGAGGGATTAAAGTGGCAGACCAAGAGCGAAATCAGAGAGGTACCGAATATATTACTGAACCTAAGCAGGATGTCATTACAATCAGGGATGCGCGTGACGAAATATTTCAGGTAGAAACAGCAACTGAACTGTACTCTCCGGCACGCGATGAGCACTACCAGGAAATGACTGCAATCGCTGAACCTGAACGTGAGGTCCACTATCAGGAAATGACTGCAATCGCCCGACCTGGCCGTAATGAACAGTACCAGGAAGAAACAGCGGCCGAATTTGCAGCTCCTGCCCCACCTGCGATAACAAGAAGGTCAGAAGAAGAAAGTACAACTGGAGGACGAGGACTTGCTTTATCAGCTCTTGCCCTATCGATCTTGTCGCTGTTTATCTTACCTGTTCTTTTCGGAGCTGCCGGGATTGTCCTTGGCTTCATGGCTCGCAGAAGAGGGTCCGCTATCGGAAGCTGGGCAATTGGGATAGGGACAATCTCAATTCTGGTCGGCATCTTTATATTGCCGTTCTTCTAATGGCACTAAAAATGAATGCCAATAAAATGCCCGGGAATTATTTCCCGGGCATTTTTGCTGTTTATTTCTGAAGGGCAGCTTCGCGAATCTTTTCTTCAGCAATTTTATCGATTTCTTTCTTAAGTTCTTCCACCATTGTCTCCTCTGGCACTTTGCGGACAATCTCACCTTTTCTGAAAAGAAGACCTTCTCCTCTCGCACCTGCAATGCCGATATCAGCTTCACGTGCTTCACCAGGGCCGTTAACAGCGCATCCAAGCACAGCTACCTTGATCGGTGCCTTTATCTTTGAGATGTACTCTTCCACCTCATTGGCGATGCTGATTAAATCGATTTCGATTCTTCCGCATGTTGGACAAGAGATTAATGTCGCAGCATTTGCTGCAAGACCAAACGATTTTAACAGTTCTCTTGCGACCTTAACTTCCTCTACTGGGTCTGCACTTAATGATACCCTGACAGTGTTGCCGATTCCTTTGCTGAGAATCGCTCCCAGGCCAGCGGCACTTTTGACAGTACCCGCAAATAAAGTCCCTGATTCCGTGATTCCAAGATGAAGCGGATAATCAAAAGCCTTTGCAGCTTTTTCATATGCCTCAATCGCAAGGTTTACATCAGAAGCCTTCATTGAAACAATGATATTATGAAAATCTAGGTCCTCGAGGATTTTGATGTGATGCAGGGCGCTCTCTACCATTCCATCCGCTGTAGGATAGCCATATTTTTCAAGGATCCGTCTCTCAAGAGAACCCGCGTTCACCCCGATTCTGATAGGAATCCCGCGATCTTTTGCAGCTTTTACAACAGCCTCTACCTTTTCACGTTTTCCGATATTTCCTGGATTGATCCTGATTTTGTCCGCTCCGCCCTCAATTGCCTTAAGTGCTAGGCGGTAATCAAAATGGATATCAACAACAAGTGGTATATTTATTCTTTTCTTGATTTCAGAAATGGCATTTGCCGCTCTTTCATCCGGACAAGCAACACGGACAACCTGGCAGCCAGCTTCTTCAAGGCGCTTGATTTCAGCAACAGTCGCTTCGACATCATGCGTCTTGGTTGTCGTCATACTCTGGATGACAACTTCATTGTTGCCTCCAATGGTTAAATTCCCAACCTTTATCGGGCGGGTTTGGGTACGATGTATAATTTCACTCAACAGTGATTCGCTCCTTTGAAAAATGGAATTCATGAATATGTTCCTAAAGTTGTATAACCCCATTTTATCAATCTTTTGCTCAAATTGACAAGGAAAGACTTCAATTGTTAGCCTTTGCTAATTTTGGCTGCTGTAGTCCGGGAATTTATAGATGTTTCCGTATTTGATTTTTTGCGGATCTGTCCCATCATTCAACTTTTTAAAGTCTTCCACTGCTTGTGAGATAGGAACGTCCAATGGTTTGTTCATATAACTGTCAATTACTGACAACACAGTATCGCCAGGCAGTACTTCGTGTTCAAAAAAAGGAATTTCTTGTGCTTTTTTTGTTTCCGTCTTTTCCATCTCTGCCATTTCCGCTTTTGATCTTTCAGGTTCCTGCATTTTCGCTGCTGGAAGTGTTCCTATGCTCAAATCATTGTAGACTGCGTAAGCTACCATCAAGAAAACCAATAATCCTGCCAGTTTTTTCATAGGACCTTCCTCCTTAAATGCTTATATCATTATTTATGCAGGAGAAATAGAGTTAAGAACTTAAATGATAGGAAATAATGAAAGTTTTTATATAGCAAGTAATAGTATCGGATCTGCTTCGAGGGAATGGTTTTTTAAAAGAGGATACATATTGGAGCAGAAGGGAGAAAACTTTCTATAAATGAAAGTAAGAAATAAGCCAGAGGCGCATTTCTTAACTTTCAGTAGAGATCTTTGATGGAATTTCTTTAATCGCTAATAGTAGCATCATTGAGGCAACAAACGAATTGACGGAGAAACTGTATGGCACAGTTGTTTGTAAAGATGCCATAATTGCGAAAAATATGGTAGGGAGAGTTGAACTGTACGCTGCCATTCTCCATAAATGTCGATATTGAAGCTTTCTCCCAGCGAGATTTTTTAATAGAAGACCAAAGAGGGCTAATAGAGAGACCTCGATGAATTTCATACCGCTGGAAAAAACATAGATGACAATAAAAAGGATTCCCAGCAAAACAGGGAGCGAGGATTCAGCAGTATTGATGAGAGAAATAATATCATCCTTCGTCATAGATTCACTTGTGAAAAGGGTGTAAGGCACGGCATTGGTTTCGCCGCCGGCAGCCAGCACAATCTCCTTTTGAAGCATTGCAACGTTTGCGTCCATGCCAGTCAGTTCACTTTCATCGATAGCACCGGTAGGGTCAAAAATTAATGTGAAACTTCCATTTTTAATTGTTATCGGTGCTTTTATGTCTGACTGCAATACTCCCTCTCCAATAGTAAAGGAAGGTAAATCTGTTTTGATGGATTGTTTGACCGAGCCGACAGCTCCGGAAATCCCAACAAACATATAATAGACTACAGGCAAAATGGATATTAGGGTCAGCATGAAGACAAATAATATAGTTTTGCCTATCCCGTGGAATCGCGTGTCAGCAATAAACTTTGGAGAATATATGCTTTTTGCTATTTGTGTGGAAATATTCATGAATACACGTCCTTTAATAGAATTACACTCACCTATTTTAGCTTTTCTCACAGTTGAATAACAACCTTTTCACCTCCTCTTTGTAACATTCTTGTAACATAACAGCCGAATGTTAAGCTAATGTAAATTCGAAATATAAATAGTTTACTTTTCGTTAATATTTCCTTCATAATAATCTGTGTTTGTAGATGTTTGTCGAAATAAATCATCTTGGGGTTGAAAAAATGGAATTGAATTTACAAGAAATGCTGTTTGAGTTCTTTGGGGGACTTGGTATCTTCTTATACGGCATTAAACTCATGGGTGATGGTTTGCAAAAGTCAGCAGGTGATCGACTGCGCGACATTCTTGACCGCTTTACCACTAATCCGCTGATGGGTGTTCTGGCAGGTATTTTTGTGACGGTGCTATTACAAACGAGCACGGGAACCACTGTTATTACAATTGGTTTGGTTAGTGCAGGTTTTATGACACTTAGACAAGCAATCGGGGTCATAATGGGTGCCAATATTGGTACAACCGTGACTGCGTTTATCATTGGTATTGATATTGGGGAGTATGCCTTGCCATTTATCGCCATAGGTTCTTTGATGTTATTCTTCTTTAAAAGTAAAAAAGTTCATAACTACGGTCAAATTTTCTTTGGTTTTGGAGCATTATTCTTTGGACTTGAGTTAATGAGTGCAGGTATGAAACCATTACGAGGTTTTGAAGCGTTCCATGAACTGACAGTCGAGATGAGTGCAAATCCAATCCTTGGAGTATTGATTGGCACCATCTTTACAGTGATTGTACAGAGTTCGAGTGCGACAATCGGTATTTTGCAAAGTCTACACGCTGAAGCCATGGTATCCCTAGATGGAGCATTACCGGTTCTTTTTGGGGATAATATCGGAACAACAATTACTGCATTATTAGCATCAATTGGTGCTTCTGTTGCCGCAAAGAGAGCGGCCGCTACCCATGTTTTATTCAATTTGATAGGAACAACTATATTTGTAATCCTCTTGGGACCATTCACCAAGTTGATCGAGTTGCTAAGAGATAATCTAGATTTGAATCCTGAAATGACCATTGCATTTGCTCATGGTATATTTAACACTACTAATACAATCATTCAGCTTCCTTTCATAGCAATATTAGCGCTGATTGTTGTCAAACTGATTCCGGGTGAAGATTCAATAGTAGAGTACAAAGCTCAGCACCTGGATCCAGTGTTTATTGAGCAATCACCTTCTATTGCGCTTGGTCAGGCGAAGGAAGAAGTACTTCGTATGGGTAAGTTTGCGTTAAAGGGAATGGAAGAAACGCATGAGTTTTTAAAGACAAAGAATACAAAGCATTCCTCGAATGCATACCAGCTGGAGGAAGCAATCAATAATCTTGATCGTAAGATTACTGACTATCTGGTAGACCTGGCAACAAGCTCTCTATCAGGACACGAATCAGAAGAGCACAGCATGCTGATTGATACAGTCCGAGACATTGAAAGAATCGGGGACCACTTCGAAAATATTGTAGAATTAATCGAGTATCAGCAGGCAAATAAAGTGAAGATGACTAATACGGCTATGGAAGATCTGGAAATAATGTTTAACCTAACAGTAAGTACAGTAGAACAGGCGCTTCAGGCATTAGATCAGAAGAATCTTGATTCTGCAAGAGCGGTAGTCACAAAAGAAGATGAAATTGACAGGATGGAACGAACGCTTAGAAAGCAGCATATCCTTCGCATGAATGAAGGACAGTGTACTGGACAGGCTGGAATCGTCTTCGTTGACATCATCAGCAACCTGGAGCGAATAGGCGACCATGCAGTGAACATCGCTGAGTACGTTTTGGGAGAGCAAAAATAGTGGTAAAATAAGCAAAGGGAAACCTTTGCTTATTTTAATTTTATGAATAAAAAGGATGGATTGAATGGAAGTTGTATATTGGATTCTTATTGGAGTGTTATTCGTTGGAGCTTTTGCAAGTTTGGTCGTCCCAATTTTACCTGGTGTACTTTTAATGTTAGGCGGTTTTATCCTTTACGGCTTATTTTTTTCATTCGAGCCATTTAACTGGTTATTTTGGACCGTGCAGGGACTATTCGTTGCATTACTGTTTGGAGCAGATTATATTGCCAACATAATAGGTGTGAAGAAATATGGCGGGAGCAAGGCAGGGATGTGGGGAAGTACAATCGGTTTGTTGATTGGGCCTTTTGTAATTCCAATCATCGGTATCCTGATTGGGCCATTTTTAGGTGCGGCACTTGCTGAATTGCTGGTTAATAAAAAGAAATTAAATGATGCGATTAAAGTTGGCTTCGGTTCTGTGGTCGGTTTTGTCAGCAGTGTGGTGACTAAAGGAATCATCATGACCATCATGTTGGTGTATTTCTTCATTTTAGTATAAAAATCGTGCTGCGGCCGCACGATTTTTTGAATTCTTCAGGATATTTAGTAATAAGGTTGCATTTAGGAGTTAATCGTTCCCTTATGGAGCAGTATCACCCACATAAGGGTAGATTTAATCATCTATAGTATTATTTTTTAATTTAATCCGCAAATTTCGAATGAACAATTCTGGCAATCGACTTCTCTTTTTAGATAAGCCAGGTTCTTTACCGTGAACTTAAGCTGATCATAAGCGATGATGTCTTTTTCGCGCAGTTCCTTGAGCATCCTTTGGATCACTTCACGTGTGCCATATGTCAGATTCGCCAATTCCTGGTGGGTGAGGGGCAGATCGATCAGGATGCCTTCATCTGTCATGACCCCATAACTATTGCACAACCTGATTAAAATGGAGTACAAGCCGCCTTTTTTGCCATTCATGATGAGGTCCTGACATTTCATCTGCGCTTTTAAGTATCTGGTACTGAGCCAGTTTACCATCGCGTTCATTGCGGTTTTATCGTTCATGATGAATTCCTCGAACTGCTCTCTTTTAATCATGAGAATTTCACAATCTGTAAGAGTCTTAGCTGAAAAGTGATAACGCGGATTATGCTTGAACAGTTCATAATCAATAATCATTTCTTCGCCATTCAAGATTTTCAGGATGAACTCCTTTCCTTTCATATGAACACGGCCAACAGATACACTTCCACTCAGGATGACATAAACATTCTGAACATTTTCATCTTCCTGGAATAGCATCGTATCCGGCTTGATTTTTTGAATTGTTTCCCGATCAATGAAGTTTTGTATAATTAAGCTATATAATGATATATTTTTGTCCATCAAGGTCGTCTCCTTATCAAGCCTTTCTATACTTTTGATTTAAATGAATTATTGTTACTGTGTCAATGGTTCATTGGAAATAAATGGAACGATTGTATTGTAGATGCGACATATATCGTTGACAGGACTGCATTTGGGGAATATTGACGATTTTCTGAAACTTTCTTGAGTGGCTACTTCGTTGTTTTATCAACCCTGACCACCACCTGGATTTTCGAGCCCTTTTTCATTGATGATACACTCAATGAAAATAAAGTGTATATAACGTCGAAGAATAGGGAATTTTAAACACGTTATATGAAAGCATTTTATTTGAAACGATTACGGTTCTTTGGTAATCTAAACAAGAAGCACTTTTAGAACAATTCTAATAACAGAATTATGTAAAAGGTTTTGTTCAAGGAGTGAAACACGATACATAGGAGGATGATAAAAATGGCATTTAAATTACCACAATTACCTTATGCATATGATGCACTTGAGCCACACATCGACAAAGAAACAATGAATATCCACCACACTAAGCACCACAACACTTACGTAACAAATCTTAACAATGCTTTAGAAGGAAACGAAGAGCTTCTTTCCAAAACTGTTGAGGAAGTAGTTTCTAACCTTGATGCAGTTCCAGAAGCAGCACGCACAGCAGTTCGCAACAATGGCGGCGGACATGCTAACCACTCTTTATTCTGGCAAGTCATTTCTCCAAATGGCGGTGGTGAGCCTACTGGAGAGCTTGCAGAAGCAATCAATTCTAAATTTGGCGGCTTTGAAGGATTTAAGGAAGAGTTCTCTAAGGCAGCAACTACTCGTTTCGGCTCAGGCTGGGCTTGGCTTGTTGTTAACAATGGTGAGCTTGAAGTTACTAGCACTCCAAACCAGGACTCTCCATTAATGGAAGGCAAGACTCCAATTCTTGGACTTGATGTTTGGGAGCATGCATACTACCTGAACTACCAAAACAGAAGACCGGAATACATTGGTGCATTCTGGAACGTTGTTAACTGGGAAGAAGTCAGCAAGCGCTACACTTCTGCAAAATAATAATTGAATGATAATATGAGAGGCTGCGATTGATTGTAGTCTCTCTTTTTAGTTTAGTCCGAACTATCCATAAAAGACCCTGGGGAAAAACTGAATAACCCCCTTTACTTTGTTAGAAACTACCCTAGAGAAAAGGGGAGTCGATCATGAGCAAAGTAAACAAATTATTAGGAGACATCGAATTGACCAAGGATTTATCTCTCCTATTGATTATTGGGGGATTGTACTCATTGAGCATTGCCCTTTCGAATACCTTTGTTAACATTTATTTATGGAAGCAATCTGGAGAACTTGCCGATCTGGCAATGTATAATTTATCGATAGTTATTGCACAGCCACTTACATTCATCCTCGCGGGGAGATGGGCAAAAAAGATTGACAGGGTCATTGTCCTTCGGATCGGGGTAATCTTTCTGGCGTTGTTTTATGTAACAGTTTTGCTTGTAGGCACTAAAGCTTCAGATTTCTTACTGTTATTAGGTGTGCTTCTAGGAATCGGCTATGGTTTTTACTGGCTTGCCTACAATGTACTCACTTTTGAAATCACTGAACCGGAAACACGTGATTTCTTTAATGGCTTTCTGGGCATCCTTGGATCGGTCGGTGGAATGATTGGACCGGTAGCTGCAGGATTCATAATTTCCAGGCTTGAGAAATTAACCGGATATACGGTGGTATTTGGACTATCATTGGGACTGTTTTCAATTGCTGTATTGTTGAGTTTTTTCCTGAAACGAAGGCCAGCCCATGGGAAGTATTGGTTTCGTCGGATAATTACTGAAAGGAAGCATGATAAAAATTGGCGAATGATTACGAATGCTCATTTTTTTCAAGGTTTGAGGGAGGGAGTATTTGTTTTCATTGTTTCGGTTTTTGTATTTATTGCTACTGACAGTGAAATGGCGCTGGGGACCTATGGCTTGATCAATTCAGGAATTTCATTTCTTGCCTACTATTTTGTCTCAAGAATGCTGAAAAAGGAATATAGGAAGAAAGCGATTCTGGTTGGCGGAGTTCTTCTTTTTATAGCGATTTTCCTAATTGTATTCCAAGTCAGCTATTTCCGTCTGTTATTATATGCGGCTCTGATTGCAGTCGCTTATCCATTGCTTCTCGTTCCGTATGCCTCAATGACCTATGACGTGATTGGACGGGGATGGAAAGCTGCTGAAATGAGAATCGAATATATCGTTGTCCGCGAATTATTTTTGAACCTTGGCCGTATTGCTTCGATTTTATTATTCCTGGTTTCAATCCATATGTTCAATGAAGAACGGACGATACCCATCCTGCTTGTCATTCTTGGGAGCGGACATACATTGATTTACTTTTTTATCAGGAAAATTCATCTCAAAGCCCTAGCATGACCGGGATGATTCCCCGGTCTTTCTATAATCCAATATAATTGGAAAATATTTCCGACGTAGTTTATTGATAGAAAAAAACGGCCACTTTCGATAAAATAAAATATAGTGCATAATCATGGACATCAGACTGAAGAGGTGGGAGAGGCTTGAATAAGAAGAAAAAGAAGAAGACGCATGTGCCATTCAGGCTGAATATATTGTTTTTTGCAGTTTTTGTTTTGTTTTCAGTGCTGATTTTAAGACTTGGCATTGTTCAAATTGTTTACGGTGAGGATTTTAAAAGGGAAATAGAACGAACTGAAGACGTTACCGTGAACAATCCTGTTCCGAGAGGGAAAATGTACGACCGGAACATGAAAACGATTGTCGATAATACGCCAAGTAGGGCTATAACATATACAAAGAGCCAGAGCACTAAGACAAAAGAGATGCTCATGGTTGCAGAACGACTCGCAAAGTTGATATCAAAGGATTCGGAAGAGGATTTAAAGAAAGTCAGGGAACGGGACAAAAAAGATTATTGGATCTTAACAAATGAAGAACTTGCCAGGGGAAAAATCAAAGAAAAAGAATGGGCACAGTATGATGAAAAAAAGCTGGATGATAAAGCCCTTTATAATCTCCAGCTTGATCGCATTACTGAAACTGAGCTCAATGAATTAACAAAAGAGGATCTTGAAACACTCGCTATTTTACGGGAGATGATGAGCGGATACGCATTATCGCCTCAAATCGTGAAAAAAGAGGTAACACCGGAGGAGTTCGCTATTGTCAGTGAGAACCTCGAAATGCTGCCAGGTGTCGACACAACGACCGACTGGGAGCGAAAATATTCTTATGACAAAATGCTTAGGTCGATTCTAGGAAAAGTAAGTGATTCTGAAAAGGGACTTCCGAAAGAAAAGCTTGAGTATTATCTTGCTCGCGGATACAGCCGGAACGACAGGGTTGGCTTAAGTTACATTGAACAGCAATACGAAGATGTCCTTCACGGCCAGAAGGCAAAGGTGAAAAACATTACCGACAAGGGCGGAAACGTACTGGACACAAAGGTGATAACTGATGGACAGCGTGGCAAGGACCTTGTTCTGACAATCGATATGGATTTGCAGCTTGCTGTTGAGAAGATTATCGAAGAGGAATTGGCAAAGGCGAAGCAGCAGCCAAGAACAGGGCTGCTGGACAGGGCATTTGTTGTGTTGATGGACCCTAACACAGGAGAAGTGTTGTCGCTAGCCGGTAAGCAGATCGTTAACGATGAAGAAACGGGAAAAACAGTCATGCAGGATTTTGCGAGCGGGAACTTTACAACTTCCTATAATGTCGGGTCTTCTGTTAAAGGAGCGACAATTTTAACCGGATTCAACACCAGAGCGATCAGTCCTGATACTCAGTTTTACGATACACCGATTAAGATAAAAGGCACGAATCCGAAAAAATCCTGGAAAGCAGGATTAGGTACTCTTGATGACCGCAATGCATTGAAGGTGTCATCTAATGTATATATGTTCAGGACTGCGATAAATATCGGTAAAGGGAACTACAAGTATGATCAGCCATTGTACCTTGAGCCACAAGCTTTTGATACGATGAGAAATTATTTCAGTCAATTTGGCCTTGGCACAAGGACAGGCATCGACTTGCCAAATGAAATGGTCGGTTTCAAGGGAACAGAAAAAAGGCCTGGACTTTTGCTTGACTTTGCAATTGGCCAGTATGATACGTACACGACACTTCAATTGGCACAATATGTTTCAACAATCGCAAATGGCGGCAATAGACTACAGCCAAGGATTGTCAAAGAGATTAGAGAGCCGGTCATGAAAAATAATGAGGTTGGTCCGGTGCTGAATGAATTGGAACCTGTCATCCTGAATAAGGTTGATGGCAAACCTGAATGGTTTGACAGAGTCCAGGAAGGTTTCAGAAGGGTTATGCAGGAGAGAGGCGGTACGGCCTATGGAGCATTTTATACTGCCGATTATAAACCTGCTGGCAAAACGGGTACAGCGCAAGCTTTTTATGATGGCCCGAAAAGAAAGAATTATGATAAGCCTCCTGAAGTGATGAATTTGAGCCTGGTTGCTTATGCTCCCCATGAAAACCCAGAAATTGCGATGGCTGTCATGGTTCCCTGCATATGAGGGCAATCAGGGACACCATGCAAATAATGACATCGGGCGGAGGGTCCTTGATACGTATTTTGAACTTAAAAAGAAGCGTCTTGAGGGAAATATGAATCCCGAACAGCCGATTCAGGAAATTGAAGAGAAAGAAGAAGGAACTGAGCTTCTTGAAGAAATCGAAGATGATAATGAGGAATAAAACATGAAAACTGTCTCTTTTGGGTCAGTTTTTTTTTTTAGCCGCTGGGTATACTAACCTCAACCGGACAAAACTAATCTATACCTGCTTTTCGACAAAATTACACATAATCCACTCAAATTTACAAAACCTTTACATTAAGTTAAAACCGAGTTAAAAGAAAAGCTTTATTCTTAGCTTGTAGGACAAAACAACCACATCTCGTAGGGGGAATAAAGAAATGAAAAGCATTAAGCGATTAGCATTAACATCTATGGTTGGAGCAGTACTTGTATTGACTGCTGCATGTGGAAACGGTGCACAAAATGGTGCTTCTGGAGATGGAAACCAATTACAAGGCGAAGTCAAAATTGACGGTTCATCTACAGTCTATCCAATTATGGAAGCTGTAGTAGAAGAGTACGGAATGACTCAACCAGAAGTGAAAGTTTCTGTTGGATCTTCTGGAACAGGTGGCGGGTTCAAAACTTTCATCGCTGGTGAAACACATATTTCAAGTGCTTCTCGCCCTATCAAAGATGAAGAAAAAGCTAAGCTAGAAGAAAAGGGAATTGAGTTCACAGAATTTAAATTGGCGAACGATGGACTTTCAGTGGTTGTCAACAAAGAGAATGACTGGGTTGATTATCTGACTGTTGAAGAATTGGCTAAAGTCTGGAAAGAAGATGGGACTGTTAAGAAATGGTCAGATATTCGTGAAGGCTGGCCAGAAGAAGAAATTAAATTCTATTCACCAGGTACAGACTCAGGAACTTTCGATTACTTTAATGAAATAATCCTTGAAGAAGAGCCAATTGTTAAAAATGCGACTCTTTCTGAAGATGATAACACTCTTGTATCAGGGGTGACTGGTGATAAGTATGCACTCGGTTACTTCGGCTATGCATATTTCGCTGAGAATAAAGAAAAATTAAAAGTTGTTCCTATCGATGGTGGAAATGGTCCGGTCGAACCCACTAACGAAACTGTAGAATCAAATGAATACGCACCTTTATCACGTCCATTGTTTATATATGTGATCAACCAAGCAGTGAAAGAGAAACCAGAAGTATATGATCTTGTCAAGTTTACCCTTGAAAATGGCGCTGAACTTTCGGAAGAAGTTGGTTATGTAAAACTTAAAGATGAAGATTATGAGGAAGGTCTTGATACACTCGAAGGCCTTAAGTAATAAATATTTGCCAGGTGGGAAGCGGGGTCCAGTTCGCTTCTCATCTTGTCATGTGGATGAGAGGGGTTTTATCTAATGGCTCTGAAAAAGGATGAACAAAAAATATCAATACAAAGTATGATTGATGAGAATAAGCAGCGAAAAAGCGGGCATATGTTCATTGAAAAACTAATGCCAATTCTATTACTGCTGACTGCAATAGTTTCGGTTCTTACAACACTCGGAATTGTCTTTACATTAATATTTGAAACATTTATGTTTTTTGATCGGGTCTCCATCGTGGAATTTTTAACCGCGAAATCATGGTACCCATTTTCGCAGGAGGGATCTTATGGCATTATGCCTTTGATCTCTGGAACATTACGTGTATCATTGATTGCGGTTATTGTTGCAGTTCCTATCGGTTTAGCTTCTGCTATTTACTTAAGTGAATATGCTAGTGATAAAACACGAAGACTTATTAAACCGATATTAGAAGTGTTAGCGGGAATTCCTACTATTGTTTATGGTTTTTTTGCTTTAACATTCGTAACACCTATTCTGCGTGAGATTGTTCCCGGTCTGGAAATTTTCAATGCTTTGAGCCCTGGGATTGTAATTGGTATTATGATAACACCGATGATTGCCTCACTGTCTGAAGATGCTATGTCAGCAGTGCCTAACTCAATGAGGGAAGGTGCTTTGGCCCTAGGGGCAACCAAATTCGAAGTGACTATGAAAGTAATACTGCCAGCTGCTTTGTCGGGGATTGTTGCTTCCATAGTTCTCGCTATATCACGGGCAATTGGAGAAACGATGATTGTAGCAGTTGCTGGTGGGTCGACTCCAAACCTTGATTGGAGCGTTACAGGTTCGATTCAAACGATGACAGCATACATAGTCCAAGTAAGTACAGGTGATGCAGGCTATGGTACAACGATTTATTATAGTATTTATGCTGTAGGTATGACTCTGTTCCTCTTTACACTCGTCATGAACATGCTTGCCCAATATATCTCAAGACGTTTTAGGGAGGAATATTAGATGCATTTGATTGATAAATCTTCTGTAATTAAGAAAATGAAGCCTAGGCTATTAGTTAATACTTTATACAAAACACTGTTTTTCGCGGCGACCATGTTTGGATTATTGGTCTTAGCGGTCCTATTATATCGAATACTATCTCAGGGAGCGGGTTATTTAAGTTTTGATTTTCTTCAAAACCTGCCATCACGCAGACCCGAGCAGGCCGGTGTAAAAACGGCGTTAATTGGTACTATCTGGCTTATGCTAGTAGTTGCTCCAATTTCACTCTTGTTTGGTGTCGGTACAGCGATATATTTAGAGGAATACGCAAAGAAAAATAAATTCACTAATTTTATCCTTGTGAATATCTCTAACCTTGCTGGAGTTCCATCTATCGTTTTCGGATTGTTGGGTTTGACAGTCTTTGTACGCGCACTTGCATTAGGAACGAGTGTTTTAGCGGCGGGACTGACAATGAGTCTTCTGGTTCTGCCTGTTATCATCGTCGCTTCCCAAGAAGCAATTCGAACAGTCCCAAAACAACTTAGAGAAGCATCATATGCAATGGGTGCTACTAAATGGCAGACAATTGTAAGGGTGGTAATGCCAGCTGCAATACCTGGTATCCTTACCGGCGGTATCCTTGCATTGTCACGTGCTATCGGGGAAACAGCACCGCTTGTTGTACTTGGTCTTCCATTGTTTCTAGCGTTTTTACCCAGAACAGTTTTCGATACATTTACTGTATTGCCGATGCAAATCTACAACTGGACTAGCAGGCCGCAGGAGGAATTTCATGCACTGGCGGCTGCAGGAATCATCGTATTATTAGTCTTATTGATTTTCATGAATTCAATTGCAGTTCTAATTAGAAATAAATTTTCAAAAAGATATTAAGATAAGATGAACGTTTTAACAGGATGAAGGAGGCTTTTCAATGAGTACTACAATCAGCAAAAAGACGGAAGAAAATCTTACATCAGATCAAATTAGCGACCCAACTGGACAAAACATCGTGTATAGTACAAAACAGTTAAACTTATGGTATGGTGACAACCATGCTTTGAAAAATATAGACCTGGATATTATTGAAAAAGAAGTTACAGCTATAATTGGTCCTTCTGGCTGTGGTAAATCTACATACATTAAAACTCTTAACAGGATGATTGAGCTTGTGCCAGGAGTAAAGACCTCTGGAGAAATCAGATACAAAGGCAGAAACATTCTGGATCAATCATACACAGTTGAAGAACTGCGTACTAAAGTAGGGATGGTATTCCAGAAACCGAATCCATTCCCAAAATCCATCTATGATAATATCGTCTATGGGCCAAAAATCCATGGAATCCGTGATAAGAAAATCTTAGATGAAATCGTAGAAAAAAGCTTAAGAGGAGCCGCCATCTGGGATGAGGTAAAAGACCGAATGAATCAAAACGCATATGGCCTTTCTGGGGGACAGCAGCAACGTATTTGTATTGCTCGCGCCCTAGCAATCGAACCAGATGTAATACTGATGGATGAACCTACCTCTGCTTTAGATCCAATTTCGACATTGAAGGTTGAGGAACTGGTGCAGGAACTTAAAAAAGATTTTAGCATTATTATCGTAACCCATAACATGCAGCAAGCTGCACGTATTTCTGACAAAACTGCATTCTTCCTGAATGGAGAAGTCATTGAGTTTGCTGAAACTGATAAGATTTTCTCAAATCCATCTGACAAGAGAACAGAGGATTATATTACTGGACGTTTCGGTTAATTGATTATTTCAGTGGAAGGATGGATGATGTATGGTAGTTAGAGGTAAGTTTGATGAAGATCTGAAGATATTGCACGAAAAGTTGCTGGAACTCGGGAACTTTGCAGTCAATGCGCTTAACCAATCTCTAGAAGCCCTTGAAAAAAAAGATATTGAACTTGCTTTAAAAATTCTTGAAGATGACGCGAACGCTAACCTTCTTGAAGAGGAAATCAATGATTTTGCTATTCTTTTGATTGCCAAGCAGCAGCCTGTGGCTGTGGATTTAAGAAGGTTAATTGTTGCAATCAAGATTGCGACTGACATTGAAAGAATGGCGGATTTTGCAGTTAACATCGCGAAATCGACGATCAGGATCGGGAAAGAGCCTCTTGTAAAGCCGATTGAGCATATCAAGCAGATGCATCAAATCTCACTTGAAATGTTAAAGTTGTCATTAGAGGCTTATAATGAAGAGGACCTCGCCAAAGCGCGGCGGGTTGCGCAAATGGATGATCAGGTTGATGACCTTTATGGAGAGACAATCAAAGAACTTTTGAGTCTAGCTCAAACGAAGCCTGAGCAGCTGGCGCAAATCACTCAGCTCTCATTTATCAGCCGTTATCTCGAACGCTCAGCAGACCACGTAACAAATATCGCTGAAAACGTCTTTTACCTCGTAAAAGGTAAGAGATATGATCTAAATCAATAAACAATTAAGGAGCAGGGAATCCCTGCTCCTTTTTCCATGATTATTTAAACAGTACAAAGAGAAAGACTCTCCAGTAAAGAGGGTCTTAATTCGTTACCTATTTTTCGTGATGATTTTCGCGATTTGGTGATAATCAAGGCCGCTTTTTAGTTCGTACTTGCCAATCTGTACCTTTGTATGGTAACCCTGATCAATCAGAAATCGCTCAAATTTGGATTCGTCGTCGATGATTCCCTGACTTGCTAGCATTGTCGCGACATCACCGGGTGACATACCACTGGCGATTATGAGGGTGAATTTCTGTTCTTCTTTAACTTCTTCTACTTTTTCAGCAGGAACTTCTTCTTTTGGTTTTTCTTCTTTTACAACTTCTGCTTTTTTCTCGTTAAGCTTGGCAAACTCGCTGCTGCTCAACACCTTATAGCCTTTTTCTTCGAGTATCTTCTTGGCATCTGAAACGTTAACTTTCATCTCTGGTTCTTTTTCAGCAATCACGCTGCTGCCTGCCCAGAGGAAAATCGCTGCAAAAATAAGTCCTAATGCGAATGCTTGCGCTGTTCGTTTATTCATACGATCTGTCCTTTATCAACAAATTCATTAATGATTTCCTGGACTTCCTTGTTTGTTAGTGATGATAGCTTTGCAATTTGGTTTATATCCATGCCTTGCTGGGCAAGGGACCATACCTGGTTTTTTATGATATCGTGGATTTGGATTTTGCCAGAATTGAATGAGGATTGCTTTTCCAGTGGTGTATCATTTACGAGCAATTCTTCCTCCAGTACCTTAAGCTTTTTCTTGATCTGGTATAGATCCTGGATTTGCTGGATTGTCAGCTGGTCGATTTCTTCGCGCAATTCCTTATATGGATCTTTCAAAAAGAAAGAAATTGCGAAAAGAAGCGCGGCCAGGACAAAAAGACTGATGATTATGTAGCCCATCTGTTATTCCTCCCGAGCTGTTAATAGAACACATAGAATTAGTTTACCATTCAGGGTAGGAAAATTCGATTTATATTTTTTTTTGAAAAAAATGATAGTTTTGTCTTATTATGATTTCCAATCGCTGTAAAGACTGTCGAATCCCCGCCATATTTGTAATTCTAAAAGACTATGGAAAAATAATTGAACGTTTCTGCGTAGAGCACCAGCTATCTGCAAATTACGACAATTTGCGTTCATTGTGGCTGGCAGACGAACATGCTAACATAAATTTAACGATTATATTATCAATTTCATTAATATAATGATTAATTTGGGGGTGCATCGTGGGGGAGAGGAATCATTACATTAACAAGCTCCAGGACCATTTAGTTGCGAGAATCCTTACACCTGGCAAGCTATTTGTCTACTGGGAGCTCCAGGATGAAAAGGTGCGGTTCATTTGCGAATATTTTTACATGCCTGAAGAACAGCTCATCAGGACTCTGCGCATATATGAGAATGATTCCAGGGAAGTCCTCCATGAAGTCGTACTTCGTCAAGGAGTGTCAAGCTGGCTGTTCAAGGGGATTAAACCAACATGTAATTACTATGTTGAACTGGGGATTAAACGAAGCACAGAGACATTTTTCCCATTGTTAAAGTCAAATTCTATTATCCGGCATAACGATAAACAGCTAAAATCGTCCAAACCTCTTTCACCTGGGTGGTCCGGAAAGGTAAGCACCTACACATATTATGAAAATCTTGAAGGGAGCATCCTTAAGTGAAAGTTAGCCTGAATCAAAAAGAGAAAAACATCCTGATGCTCTCATGGGAATATCCACCTCATATAGTAGGCGGGCTTGCGAGACATGTGCATGCACTGACAACTGAACTTGCAAACTGTAATCAGGAAATTCATGTTTTAACGAGTAAACCCTTTGATAGTAAAGAATATGAAAAGCAAGGATCT
This sequence comes from Mesobacillus boroniphilus JCM 21738, assembly GCF_000517385.1. Taxonomy (GTDB): domain Bacteria; phylum Bacillota; class Bacilli; order Bacillales; family Cytobacillaceae; genus Mesobacillus; species Mesobacillus boroniphilus. The sequence goes on from NZ_BAUW01000034.1 coordinate 29,826, forward strand.
GTCCATATCCACCGGGTAAATCCTATTAATGATATGGATCCTGATTTCCTTTCCTGGATGGCAGGATTGAATCTTGCAGTCATTGAAGAAGCTTTGGGTATTGCAAAACATATCGAATTTGATGCTGTTCACACCCATGACTGGATGACAGGACCAGCAGCAGACTTTATCAGCAGAACATTGGGCATCCCATTAATTGCAACGATTCATGGCACGGAATTCGGCCGTAATAAAGGGATTTTCACCGAGCTTCAGCAATTTATATCCAGGAAAGAGAATGAACTTTGCCATTCAGCAGATGAAATCATTGTATGCAGTGATTTTATGAAAGCTGAGGTCATCTCATTATTTAAAGTCCCCAACAATAAGATTACAGTGATCCCTAATGGAGCTCTATCCGAAAAAGTGGAAGAACATGTTTTCAATATCGAAGAGTTATATCCGTTCATCTCCGGCAAGAAATTGGTTTTCTCAATAGGAAGAATCGTTGCGGAAAAAGGATTTCAAACCTTGATTGAAGCTGCAGACCAACTGAAACATAAAGCTGAGGAACTATGCTTTGTAGTAGCGGGAAATGGGCCATTATTAGAAGGGTATAGGAAAAAGGTTGTGGAGATGGGACTGGATGGGTTCGTCAATTTTATAGGATTCGTTAATGAAGAAATCCGTTCCAGTTTAATGAAAAGAGCAGATGCGGCGGTTTTTGCCAGCAGCTATGAACCATTTGGTCTTGCCGCTGCTGAGGCACTTTCCGCTGGTGTCCCGACAGTCGTCGCGAAAACCGGAGGAATGCAAACATTGATTGAGGATTTTAAAACCGGATTCTATATGCAGCCAGGAAATGAAAAAAGCCTCGTCCACATCATTAATTGGATTCTTGAAAATGAAGCCCGCGCTGAGGGAATCGGCCGAAACGGTATGATTTCAGTTCATGAGAAATTCAGCTGGGAACGAAATGCAGAGGCAACAGATACACTATATATAAGAGCGATTTCAAACTATTGCCATAAGGAGGCTATTAATGAAGACGGATGCTTATCTCAGAATCGGCAATGACAATGAAGAGAACTTTGAATACAGCAGGAAACCAATGATTTTTAGTCCTGGCATATGGCTCAATGGAAAAGTATATTGGCTTGGGAATGTGACTGAGAAACTTTTGCCCCAGGAAGATTTATCGATTAAAATTAAACAGGCAGATGTTCATTCCAGGGTGGAATTTTTCAATCTTTATGTGACGAACCATTCAAAAGTCAGCAAAGAAGCGAAATTAATCTTGATGCAGCGCCATGCTGATAGTGTTAATGAACAATTCAGCTTTGTATCACCCAATGAAGATGTCATCTTTCACTTTGCAGATAAAAGAATCTACCTCGTAAACGGTTGGAATAGCAATGGCAGGATGAAACAGTGTACAGTTCAGCCATTATGGAATGTGAGCACTGAACGACTCTGGAATTGCAGGAAATCAGGGAAGCTTAATTATCAGCAATGGCAAAGGGATCTGCGGCCAGCCTTTTCTCGCTCGATTTGCAATTGGGTCCTCGTGAAACACAAAAAAGCAGCTGCTGGATGATCGAAGGAAATGAAAAAAATATGGTAGTTCATCTGAATGAAATGCTTTTAAAAAACACACTAGCAATTCCCGACAAAAAGTGATATTATAGAAAAGTCGTATGCACGAACCTAGCTAGAATAGTTTGGAGGGAAATTACATGCGTGTAAATATTACATTAGCTTGCACAGAATGCGGAGAGCGCAACTATATTTCTAAAAAAAATAAGCGTAACAACCCAGATCGTCTTGAGCTTAAGAAATACTGCTCAAGAGAAAAGCGCGCAACTTTACATCGTGAAACAAAATAAGCAGCGGGATTTTTCCCAGCTGCTTTTTTGTTTGTCTAAAAATCACATAATTCATTTCTCGCTTGCTGGAAGTAATGGTATTGTTTATACATGGAGAGTTACTGAATGGTGCTAATAAAAAAATAGATATAGTACTCAGGATGTTTGGGGGAAAGACGGATGGATGCAAAAAAAAATCTTAGAAAGTCCATAAAAGCAAAACTATCAGAGCTTAGCCTGCCACAATACGAAGATCAATCATATAAGATTGCACAGCAGTTTTTTCAAACTGACGAATGGATGGAAGCTTCAACAGTCGCGATCACCGTATCGAAAGCTCCAGAAGTTGATACTTTCCAAATTATCAGGAAGGGATGGGAGCAGGGAAAAAGGATGATTGTTCCAAAATGCGAGCCGAAGACACGGAGACTGGACTTCAGGGAACTAAAGCGATTCTCTGAACTTGAATCCGTCTTTTATGGTTTGCTAGAGCCTATAGTTTCAGAAACGAATACTGTGAGCGCTGAAGAGATTGATTTAGTAATCGTTCCTGGACTCGCTTTTAATAAAGACGGATACAGGCTCGGGTTCGGTGGAGGATACTATGACCGTTTTCTGGAAAACTATCATGGAAAAACGATTTCTTTGGCATTTAAAGACCAGATCATTTCTGATATTCCGATTGAAAGTCATGATATCCCGGTTGGAAAAATAATCACCAGCGAAGGAGTCATCGCCATTGGAGATTGACCAGCTCTTGGTAATTGGATTTATTGCATTATTTGCAGCTGCTTCAGGATATTTTCAGCTTTTAAAACCATCGGGAGCTGTGGCTGCTTTTTTGACTGGGATGTCCATATGGGCAGGTTTTGGTTTAAAGGGGCTTTTTTTAATGGGAGTTTTCTTTCTCACTTCCAGCTTCCTGTCCAGGTATAAAAGCAAGATGAAGGAACACCTCGGAGAGTTGCATGAAAAAGGAGCAGCAAGGGATTGGGCCCAGGTAGCAGCAAATGGGGGAACTGCAGCAATTGCAGGTCTTGCACATTTTATTTCTCCGGATCCAGTTTGGATCATTGTACTTGCGATTTCCATTGCCAGTGCCAATGCAGATACCTGGGCGTCAGAACTTGGTGTGCTAAGCAGACAGCAGCCGGTATCGATCAAATCCTTCAAAAGGGTGCCGCGAGGAACCTCTGGAGCAATATCTGGACTTGGAACAGCCGCTTCAGCAGCTGGCTCCTTGTTAATTGCTTTAATCGGCGGTTATCTATTCGGTGAAGGTGTTGGATGGATATTGTCAGTGTTTCTTTTCGGTGTAACCGGGGCGTTGCTGGATACGCTGTTTGGAGCTATATTCAGGGAGGATTTAAATGCGTACGCTGCAATCTTTTTACTGAAAAATTAACCCATTGCAACCTGCCAACCAAACAGGTTTCTGGTTTTACCCGGATCAACAACGACGTCGTAAACTTTATCTCATGTTTGACAGCGGCTATTATGGGAATGGCTTTATATAACACCCTTTAAGTTTAAATCAGATGTACCGTGGTCAACAGGATGGCAGCATTCTAAGAAAACAATAAGAATCGAAATGTAACAAAATGTTTATAATGATAACGTTTCCTTAATTTAAAAGCGATACATTAAATTCGATAAACAACGTACAATCTAATTGAAAAGAAAAAATTCAAGGGGGTATACGCATGAAAAATCATGTAAACCGTGTTGTTTTGGTCGGAACAGGCTTCGTTGGTTCAAGTTATGCATTTGCGATGGTCAATCAGGGTGTAACTGAAGAATTAGTGCTTGTTGATCTCAATAAGGACAAGTCAGAAGGGGACGCTATGGATTTGAATCACGGAATGGCGTTTGCTCCTTCCCAGACGAAAATCTGGTTTGGTTCATATGCAGACTGCAAGGACGCGGATTTGGTGGTGCTTTGTGCTGGTGCCAATCAAAAGCCAGGAGAAACAAGGCTGGATCTTGTAGAGAAAAACTCGAAAATTTTTAAAAGCATTGTAGATGAAATCATGGCCAACGGTTTTGACGGAATTTTCCTTGTCGCGACAAACCCTGTTGATATCCTTACATATGCTGTATGGAAATTCTCTGGATTGCCAAAGGAACGAGTCATTGGTTCGGGGACAATCCTTGATACTGCAAGATTCCGATTCTTGCTTGGAGATTATTTTAAAGTAGATACTCGAAACGTACATGCCTATATTATAGGTGAGCATGGTGATACTGAATTGCCTGTATGGAGCCATGCTGACATAGGTGGAAAGCCCATCGCCAAAATGATGAAAGATCAGGAACATTTTAAACATGATGACCTGGAAGAGATTTTCACGAATGTGCGTGATGCTGCGTATCATATCATCCAGCGTAAAGGAGCCACCTATTATGGAATCGCCATGGGTCTTGTCCGATTAACTAAAGCGATACTCCAAAATGAGAATTCGATCCTTACCGTCTCAGCCCACCTTAGCGGCGCATATGGTCACGACGATATCTATATCGGCGTTCCAGCTATCGTCAACCGCAACGGGATCAGAGAAATCGTCGAGCTCTCCCTGGATGAAGAAGAACAACAGAAATTTGACCATTCTGTAGAAGTATTGAGAAAAGTAATGGAACCTGTCATGAAGGGATAAGAAGAACGGGCTGCTGATCAAATGCAGCCCCTTTTTTGGTATTAAAAATTATAAACTTTGTACACTTTTTTTCTATATAAATATATACATCTTTTGGAATGGATATTTAAAGATGAGTGGATAAAAAATTGGTTTTATTCCCAAAATAAAAAGGGAGGGATTTATATGGGAAGGAAGATAATTTCGATTTTCATGCTTGGTCTTGCAGGCTATTTTGTTTTTGAGAACAGGTACCGTGTCATGAATATGCTTCTTGGCAACAGGTTTTTGCGCCGGGTGGCAGTGGGATCAATCATGGGTCTGCCTGGTATCAGAAGCAAAATGATGGATTCATTATTCTCAGGACCTTCGGAGTTTCAGTAAAAAGACCTTGTCGGGTCTTTTTCTGTTTATAGAGCTCTTGTTATCTTGCTAATGGTTCTTTAGTTTATAATAATTTTATAGAGGAAAAAATAAATACATATTAAATGCTGGACCGTAGCAGGAAAGTAGGGGAGAAGTTGGCTTTTTTGGAAGAGTATTTGTTTTGGAAGGTCACGGAATTCCTGATTGTGAAGAAGGAGTATCGTATCCTACAGCTATCCCAGGGTCAAGGAGAGCTATGGCTGGAAAAAACAGAAAACAAGAATACGCAGCTTGTTCGCCTGCTGCATTATAATCTTGATTGGAGCAACTGGCTGCTCAGGGATCTCGAGATGATTGCGGAGAATGGAGACAGAATCCGCAGAAGACTTGCTAAAGGAGAGTTAAAGATTCTTAACCTTTACTTTAGTGCGTATCCCCCAGTAGACGATTATGAGTTTAGAATCGCGGAACCGACCCTTTCTGAAAATGGCAAGGTAACTATTGAGTCCATTTTAGTGGATCGGGCAAATGCATCAGAAGCCTTAAGGAAAATAGAAAATAGGATTGATGGTAACATCGAGATTGATTTAGCAGACGAATTCTCAGTGGATGATATAGATTCTATAAGGAAAAATACTCTTTCCAGTGCAGTTAGTCGTGCTAAGGAAGAACAGTCGATATTTAATTATGGGAAGCCTTTTTTCACCTATCTATTCATTGCGGTACAGGTGTTGATGTTTCTGGTACTTGAGGCAGCGGGAGGAAGCACGGATACGTCAACGTTGATAAAATTTGGTGCAAAATTCAACCCGCTTATACTTGAGGGGGAATGGTGGCGGTTTTTCACACCGATTATCATCCACATTGGAATGCTCCACCTATTCATGAATACTCTCGCTTTATATTACTTAGGGACGATGGTTGAACGACTTTACGGCAACTTGCGGTTTTTGTTTATTTATATTTTTTCTGGCTTCGCCGGTGTACTGGCCAGCTTCATTTTCAGTCCAAATCTTTCAGCAGGAGCGAGCGGCGCGATCTTTGGATGCTTCGGAGCCTTACTTTATTTTGGTGTCGCCAAACCTAGACTGTTTTGGCGCACATTGGGACTGAATATTCTTATTGTGCTTGGAATCAACCTTGCTTTTGGGTTTACGATTCCTGGAATCGATAATGCTGGACATATAGGAGGCCTTGCCGGAGGATTTGCATCAGCCGGTATTTTCCACCTTCCTAAAAAGAAACGTCCATTGCTTCAAGGGGGATTCCTGGTTGTTTCAGTTGCGGCAGTTCTTTTCTCCTTGCAGTATGGTTTTAGCGGCAAAGCAAATTTAGTAGATGAAAGATCGATATTGGTGCTTGCGCAACAGCATATTAAAGCGGAAGAGTATGAGCAGGCAAATGAGCTGCTTAATGATTATCGCCAGTTGGAGACACTCTCGGCAGAATCATTATTCATGCTTTCATTTACCGAAATCAAGCTGGGTCAGCTTGAGGATGCTAAAAGTAATCTTCTTAAGGTTATTGATATCGCTCCTGACTTCCATGAAGCATATTACAATCTGGCATTGATTTATTTTGATGAAAAGGATCTCACGAAAGCCCAAACTTATGCTGAAAAGGCGGTAGAGTTAAATCCTGGGCAGGATAGCTACCGAAAAACACTGGAGCAGATTAATTATTACCTTGAAGAAGCTGCTTGAGTACGATGCTCTCGCCAGAGTCAGTTTGTATTACCACCAGCAGGTGGCTCTTATCATTAGAAACCAAAATCAAAGGCATGGTACTGTCAACAGGATTAACGACAGTGCCATCGCTTTTTTTTATGCCTAGGTAATAATTCTTATATAATCCCTCCCATAGCTTTCCAACAATATTGGCAGTTTCCTTTTGTGTGAAACCTTTTAAAGGCTGATCTTCGTATTGTCTGATTGTATCGAGAGGTACAGCAATATAATTCGAAGCTTTAAACCCATATGTCTTTTGGGCCTTGTTCAAGCTTTTATTCAGTGTGTTACTTACACTCTTATCCAGGACATTCTTCCATTCCTTCTCTTGCTTGCTTTTAGCGATAGAGAAGGATTGAAGTGGGCTGAAAGGAGAATCAATCACATATAGCATGTCATCAGACATCCTTTGAGCGCTTGTGATTCTGTCGCCGTCACCATGCAGTTCGGAGTAATGAAAAGTGATGGCGTCATACCTTGTGCTTTCCCCATTTGAAAAGAAGTCTTCCTGGTATACATCTGCTGTATCCTGCTCCCATTTAGCCGTTTTACCTTTTAAAAGGCCGTTAACGAACAATAGGCCCATATCCTGTCTTAAGTATGCCTCCCGGTCCAACCTGGATTGCATCTTCCAATCAATCGTATGCTTATCATTTTTTTTATCTTTTTGCAGCGTCAACGAAGTGCTCGCGCTCTTGTACTGCACTGAATCATTCAATGGAAAAAAAGTGATCGTTTCCTCCGAACTGTTCATGTTCTGCAGCTGGATCATCAATGCGGAGACTGCAATGGCTAAAGCGCTAATTCCCAAAAAAATATACTTTTTCATTATGCTCACCCTTTTCAGATTGTCTGGTAGGTCGGTATAACCACTATATGATACTTGTCCGGAACACATGCAATTAAGTATGTATTTACGTTTTTTTGTCTAAGATGGTGAAAGAAGTGGACAGGAAAATATTGGTCAGCTTATTTCATAATCGCTGTTCCTGTATTACATGGTAAGTGCTCTTTCAATTTTAACCTGGTCCAAGACCGCAGTTAGATTTATGATCGCATCAGCAAAGTTTATAAAAGAGCCTTAACGAAAGGTGTTTGGTTAGAATATGGCAGAAAAAACGAAGCATCCCGTACAGGAAAATCTGAAAAAAAATATTGAGTATTTAAGAGAAGAACTAGGAATTGGCAAGAGTTTTGATGTCATCCAGCTGGATGTCGAGTACGCCGGCAGAGAAATGGCTTTGTTTCTTGTAGATGGATTTGTAAAGGACGATATCCTTCTCTATATCATGCAGTTGCTTGCGAAGCTTGAGCCTGGTGCCCTGGATATTGATACACTCAAGAAACTGGTCAAGACATATATCCCTTATGTTGAGGTAGAAACGACTGATGACCTTGATAAGGTAGCGGATATGGTTTTGGCCGGTCCTACAGCGCTTGCGGTAGATGGAGTGGCCGAAATCATCCTGATTGATGCAAGAACCTATCCAGTGCGCGGGCCACAGGAACCGGATACAGAAAGGGTGGTAAGAGGTTCGAGAGATGGTTTCGTGGAAACATTGGTCTTCAATACTGCGCTTACTAGAAGGCGAATCCGCGACCGCACTTTGAGAATGGAGTACATGCAGGTTGGCAGAAGGTCGCAAACAGATGTAGTCGTCAGTTACATAGAAGATATTGCCGATCCCGAGATGGTCAAGAAAGTAAAGGATTCAATCAGTAAAATTGATACTGACGGACTGCCGATGGGAGAGAAAACGATCGAGGAATTTATCTCAGGCCAGCATTGGAACCCATTTCCCACTGTGAGATACACAGAGCGCCCGGATACCGCGGCAACACATTTATATGAAGGGCATGTTTGCATTATCGTTGACGGATCACCAAGTGTCCTTATTACGCCGACAACTTTCTGGCATCATTTGCAGCATGCCGAGGAGTACCGCAATAAGCCGCTTGTCGGCGCTTATCTTAGAATGGTACGCTTCATGGCTGTATGGGCATCCTTGTTCATGCTTCCTTTATGGTATTTATTCGCGGTCAAACCAGAATTGCTTCCGGAGAAGCTGACATTTATCGGTCCGAATGATCCGGGGCAAATCCCGTTATTTCTTCAGTTCTTCCTGATTGAAATAGGAATCGATGTGCTCAGGATGGCCGCCATCCATACGCCAACCTCCCTGGCAACCGCGCTTGGACTTGTCGCCGCCCTGATGATTGGGCAAGTGGCAGTCGAAGTGGGCCTGCTGACGAATGAAGTCATCCTTTACCTTGCGATTGCGGCAATTGGAACTTTTGCAACACCAAGTTATGAAATGAGCCTGGCTAACCGGCTCGTAAGGATATTCCTGTTAGTACTGACTGCAGCATTCCAGCTGTACGGATTCCTAATTGGGGTCGTCTTGTTCATCATCTTGCTTGCAAGAATGAATTCCTTTGGGGTACCGTACCTGTGGCCGTTCATTCCGTTCAACCCGCGGGCCTTCCGTGACGTGCTCGTTCGGTCTCCAATTCCATTAAAGAACAGAAGGCCGCGGATCCTTAAACCGCAGGATCCAGATCGGTAAAAATAAAAAAGCAGCGCTTGCTGCTTTTTTATTGTTTAGGAAACTATAAAATTT
>NZ_BAUW01000033.1 GCF_000517385.1 Mesobacillus boroniphilus JCM 21738
AAACCTGTCTAAATCAATTCCCTATCTCAAACTTAATATGACTTTTAAAAATGCATAAATAAATCCGCGGATGCGGCTTCGTTTAGTATCCATTTGATTGGGACCTGTTCTGCGGGATGGATGAAATCGAATTGATCGTTTACATCCAGATCTACGACATAAAGCTGTGCTCCCATTTCTACGGCGATTCCAAGAAGATCATGGACGGAAGATACTCCAAAGTCGTTCAATGCATTTGATAGGTACTCCAGGTCCTCAGACGGAACGGATACATATCGCTTATCCAGAATATTGACTCCCCTGCGGGAAAACGCCAGGATGACATCTGCCCCAGATGACGCAGCCCCCACGGCCACATTCAAAGGCGGGTACGCAGATTCCAGTTGATCATGAAGTGCCATAACCACTACTTTTTTCCTTTCCATAAGCTCTTCCCCTCCATTAGTAGGTTAGTACTGCATCAGCCTGGTAAGCGGTCTCTAAAAAGGTTGCAACTCCTGATAACTCTGCTCCTTCAACAAGCTCCAGTCCATCGGCGATCAATACATTCATCTGGCAGCCGAAAAATTTTATGCCTTTATCTAAAGCCTGCTGCATCATTTTTTGCAAATCAATATTGTGGGTTCTCTCCATAATCTTCAAATATCGTTTATCCAGTACGCGTGCTCCATCCAAATCAAAGAAAATCGATATCTCGTTCTCTTCCTCAGCGCTTTTTAGGGCTTTTTTCAAAACATAAGGGACGTTGGAGCTCAATGAAACGAAGTAAACAAATTTCTTCTTAGCCATGTGGCTTCCCTTCCTTCATTCCGTTTATCTTCTACAACTAATTATGTTGTCCAATTGATTGTCTACCATGAGTTTTACTTAATTATATAATATACCCTTATAGGTATAAAGAGAAACGAATTGACCTGAAAAACAGGCAGCAGTCTGGTTGTTTACCAAGCTGCTGCCTGTATTAATAACTTATTATTTTACCCACTTATGAAGAAGTGGACCTGTCTCTCCGTATACCGGATCTGTTTCCGGGATAGGAACATTCTTGATTTGTGAGTTATCATCAAAAACACCTTGGTAGACAATGACCGGCAGAGTCGGATTATTTGGCATATCACCTGTGTCGTTTGCGAAAAATGATCGTATTTGTGTTCCCATTGTGAATTGCTCCTATCTCATATTAGAATTCGTTACTCCTTTTGAAGAGCTAGACTCTATAAGTTGGCGCCATCCACAAATATTAACTTGATGGCACGGACCCTAAAAAGGTCTATGCTTATCTGTACCTAAAATTCTCTTGTGTTAAACGTATCGCCTTGCTCAAGATTCCCAGCTTTATAGCCTTTTTGGAACCAGCTTTTTCTTTGCTCTGAGGTACCGTGGGTGAAACTTTCCGGAACAATATAGCCTTGCGATCGCTTCTGGATGGTGTCGTCCCCGACCGCACTGGCCGCGTTCATTGCTTCCTCAAGGTCACCTTCTTCCACGACCCCCATTCCCTGGGCATGATGAGCCCATACGCCTGCCAAATAATCGGCTTGCAGTTCAAAACGAACTTGATACTTATTGAATTCTGTCTGGTCCAGACGACCGCGAAGAGAATTCAATTTATCTGTCGTTCCCAATAATGTCTGGACATGGTGCCCTACCTCATGGGCGACAACATAAGCCATCGCAAAATCACCTGGTGCCTGGAATTTTGTTTGAAGTTCATCATAGAAGCTAAGATCGATATAAAGCTTTTGGTCACCCGGACAATAAAACGGGCCTACCTGCGATCCCGCCATTCCACAGGCTGACTGTACGCTTCCTGAGTATAAAACAAGGGTGGGTTCTTGATATTCCATCCCTTCTTCCGCGAATACCTTGGACCACACTTCCTCCGTGTCAGCAAGGACTACCGAAACAAATTGGGCAAGCTCCTCTTCCTCAGCACTCTGCTGGTAAGGAGCGGGCGACTCGTTTCCGCCGTTTGTCATATTATTGACGACATCACCCATATCGCCTCCGCCAAGAAATGTCATGATCACTAATAGAATGATGCCGCCAAGGCCGCCTCCCATGAGCATGCCTCCACCGCCCATTCCTCTTCTATCTTCCACATTGCTGCTCGCTCTTCTGCCTTTCCACTGCATGATGTTGGCTCCTTCCTGCTATATACTAAACACTGATTAAACAATCTTATGGATGTCCTTAGTGTTATACCCGCATATAAGCGATATATTTGCCTTCCTGGGAATATTTTTTGATAAGTCACTTATCTGGTTTTACCTGGTGAGTGCGATCATCATCCGATTTCAATACACTTGCACATTTGGGATCAATCAAAAGTTTCCTTTACCTTTTTAATAGCCTTCGCTTCCATTTCGGACAATGCAGAGCCGTTCCTTTTACCCTATTCACACTTTCCAACTCGTTTCGGGAAATGCAGAACTGCTCTTTTTACCCTTTTCATACTTTCCAGCTCATATCGGGCAATGCAGAGCCTGATTACAGTCCTCCAACACACAAAAAGCAAGCAGGATGCCTTCTATTCAAAGGTTTCCTGCTTGCTTTTTTCATTGCCTAGGAAATATTATCGCTGATGGCTCCTGAGACATCGTACTGCTCGAGGTCTAGTTCGACGTCTTCGCCTGCTGCCAGTTTGGCGAGCTGGGTTCCAAGGTATGGCCCGACTGTAAGACCCGAAGCGCCCAGCCCATTTGCCATGAACAGATTATCAAATCCTGGAACTGTACCAATAATCGGAAGAAAATTTGGTGCAACCGGGCGGAACCCCACTTTTGTTTCGAGATAGGTTGCATCAGCCAGACCCGGAGCGACCGTTAATCCTTTATCGATGATTTCATGCATGCCCCCAAGAGTCGGGCGGGAGTCAAATCCCTTCTCATCTTCATGTGTTGCCCCGATAACCACCCTTCCTCCACCGAATGCAAGAATGTACTGGTTGTTAGGCGGCATGACTACAGGCCAGTTGCCGGTCTCTGTATCCTCAAGCTCCAGATGGATGATCTGCGCTTTTTGAGGAGAGATGCTGAGGTGCATTCCCAGCGGTTTCAGCAACTCAGGTGCCCAAGCCCCTGCTGTTATGATGATGCTGTCAGCTTCATATCTTGTATCTCCTACTTTAACTCCTGTCACTCTCCCGATAGACCACTCTAATTGGGCATCTCCCTTTACCATGGAAGCTCCATGTTTTTGCGATGCATTCAGAAGAGCATCTCGCAGTAACCGTCCATTTACCCGCGCCCCGCCGCTTACATGCACAGAAGAATACGCTTTTGATAATGGCGGAAAAAGTTCACTTGTTTCGCGGTAATCCAGCTGCCGAATCTCCCCGACTTCCGGAGCTTCTTCACGCCTCACAGTCGCTCTTGCTTCCATTTTTATAAGTATTTCCCGGTCATGATGGATGCTAATCGCTCCTACACGCTGATAGCCTGTCTCCATCTCGCCGTCCTCTTCAAGTTGTTTGATCAGTAATGGGTAAAAGGCCGCCCCATTCTTCGCGAGGAAATACCAGGCTTATTCCGTCGCTGGGTTAGCCACGGGCAAATGATTCCCGCAGCAGCATCCGTCGCTTGCCCAGGTTCTTCACGGTCAATGATTATTACACTCTTTCCTTCCTTCGCTAAGTGATAAGCGGTGGAAGTTCCTAATATTCCTGCACCGATGACTACATATTTTTTCATCATTACACCTTTTCATAAAAGAATTCATTGTCATCATTCTACAGAAATTCGTCGATAGACTCAAAGTACGCTATGCTCCTTTACATTTTCACTGCTAATTCATTTATATATAAATATACAATCTACTCTTACAAGGAGGAATTTTATTTAATTACAATTCCATTAGTGCTGAATCAAGAGAGTAATAAATAATCTTCCTGCAATACTAATACTGTTAAAATAAATCAAAAAGGCCAACTAACCCACCAAATAGTTAGCACACCCTAGTAAAATAAGTTTCCACTCTCGAAAAGTTATTTTCGCTATACCTTAGGGGTTTCTGATATAATTTTTATTATTGTGTACATACAGCAATGATACTGTTGAAATAATGGAGTGAATATAAAGATGGATACTAAAAGGGCTTTGCCTATTTTATTTTTAGTTATGTTTCTCGTGATGGTCGGCTTTGGAATCATCATTCCGGTCATCCCTTTTTACGCAGAAGAAATCGGAGCAACGCCTACTCAATTAGGTTTATTGATGGCGGTCTATTCCTTGATGCAGTTCATATTCGCGCCAATGTGGGGCCGCATTTCCGACAGGATTGGCAGGAAGCCTGTCATCATGATCGGTATACTGGGACTGTCCCTTTCCTTCTTCTTAATGGCACTTTCCACAGAGCTTTGGATGCTGTTTGCGGCCAGAATCATCGGAGGATTCCTGTCATCAGCTAATATGCCAACTGTCATGGCCTATGTCGCGGATATCACATCCGAGGAAGATCGCGGAAAGGGCATGGGGATCATCGGTGCTTCAGTTGGACTTGGATTCATTTTCGGTCCGGCAATCGGCGGTGTTTTCTCTCAATCAAGCCTGAGTACACCTTTTTACCTTGCAGGGGCAACCTCATTGGTAACGTTCCTATTCGTTACTTTTGTCTTGAAAGAGTCTCTTTCAGCTGAACAGCGCAGCAGTCAGGAAAAGGAGAAAACTTCATTACTGAAAGCTTTAAATGGGCCGCTTTCCATGCTGTTCATGCTTCAGCTGTTCGTTTCACTTTCTTTGGCAGGACTGGAGGCAACATTTGCTTATTTTGCTGCTGAAAAAGCTGGCCTGGGCTCCGTGGAGTTAGGATATATTTTCATGATCATGGGACTTGCAGGAGCCATTGTACAAGGTGGATTAGTCGGCAGAATGACTAAAAAGTTTGGCGAGGGTACGGTCATCCAACTGGGTATTGTCATATCTGCTGTAGGCTTTGGATTAATCCTCCTAACTGAAGGATTCGGCACTGCAGCATTATTCCTCACCATTTTTGGAATAGGCAATGGATTGATTCGCCCAAGTGTATCTTCATTACTGACAAAGAAATCGACAACAGGGCATGGCGGGACAACTGGATTGCTTTCATCCTTTGATTCACTCGGCAGGATCATCGGACCCCCATTAGGCGGATGGCTGTTCTCTATCGCCATTGGAATGCCTTATATATCCGGGATTGTTTTATCAATGGTTGCCCTGGCTTTATTCCAATTCTATCAAGCACGAACAAAAACTTCCCATTCGTTAGATCAATAAAAACAACAAGGAGGATGGCTTATTTCGCCATCCTCCTTTTATTTACCGTTACTCTACCTTCTTAATTCGCTAAGGGGAGTTTTACTTCAACTAAGGTCCCATTGTCTAACTTACTATGATAGGAAATCGTCCCATTGTGCTGCTTAATGATTTTATGGCAAATCATCAACCCGAGCCCCGTCCCTTTCTCTTTCAATGTGTAAAATGGCTCTCCTAATCGCGGAAGCAACTCTTCTGGAATTCCGCATCCCTCATCTTGGACCGAGATAATACATTCACCATCCATCCCTTTTTGTAGTTTTATATCTATATTTCCACCCTTAGGCATGGCCTCCATGGCATTTTTAAAAATATTCAGGAACACTTGCTTAATCTGGTTTTTCTCACATGTTATGAAGAAATCTGTACCCAGATAACTTCGGCTGAATTGCATATTTTTCATATTCGCTTGCGGGGACAAGAATTCGACTGTATGATCGATTAAATCACACAAGTTGGCCCGGTTAAGCTGGATAGCCTGAGGTTTTCCCAACGAAAGCATTTCACTTGTTATTGTTTCGATTCTTTCTAGTTCGCTTAGAAGCAAGTTGTTAATTTCACTCGACTTATCTTCTTTTCCATAAAGTTGGACAAAGCCCTTTATTGTCGTAAGAGGATTCCGTATTTCATGGGCTACCCCTGCTGCCAGTTCCCCCACAATTGATAGCTTTTCGGATTGCAAAAGAATTTCTTCCGATTTTTTTCGCTCAGAAATATCCCTGCTTATTATAACGATGTACTCAATTGATTGGGCATCATTCATAACAGGCATGCAGCGGGACTCAAAATCCATCCATTCACCATTTATATGCTGGAAGCGGAACTCCACTGGCATTGATTCTTTATTTTTCATGATCTTTGTAATTGTATCCCGGAAAATAACAACGTCATCAGGATGAATTAACATCCAAATTTCTATTTTTTCAAGCTCCTGAACCTTGTAGCCCAACAACACTTCATGAGAGGGGGAAAAATAACTTATGGTATGCTCTTTATCCATTACCATTATAAGGTCTGATGTATTCTCAGCAATGAGGCGGTATTTGGATTCACTTTCCTCCAGTGTCTGCTCCATCCTCTTTCTTTCTTTAATAATTCTGTATAGCTTTTCGTATGACTCGATCAATAACCCTCCAATAAGCACTCCTATCGCAACAAACAATAAGTATTGAAGGTGAAACATCGGATTGTCTCTAATTACGTTAAAAACAATCGGTACAGTAATAATATATGTGACTATGTAAGAACCCAGTAAGATCATATACTTCTTAACTGGTTGAAAATGTACAGTGAATTTATGAATAACGACCAATACGGTCATGACCACTAACCAGCCAACTATTGCCGGAAACCAGTTATCACTTACCATCAGCCTTGATGCCAGTGAAATACTGCCAGTAATAATACCTGAACCTGGCCCGAGATAAGCAAAGACCAAAATGATAACTGAGTAACGGATATCATATGAATATCCTTGATCCTGGAAAGATAAGCCAACGAGCACCGCGGAAACAATTCCCGCATATAACCCTGCCCCAAGCCGCAGCTGTTTGAGTGGATTTAGATTCAGATAAGATCGAATTACTAAAGGAGTACTAACCATTAAAGATAGCATTGAAAGATTAATTATGTAATCTATTAAAATCAACTGGCTCCCACCTATGTTAAATCCGAATTTACTAATAATCATAAACCAGAAATTTCACCTTTTCCATAATATTTATAGAAGATACCACTTAATATTTTTAAAATTCTTAATATAATTTAACTTTAACTTAAATCATTTCGACTTTCGTAGTAATATGAACTTATAGAAGGAGGAGATACACTTGAATAAGACGATTGAAAAACGATTGAACCGTTATGAGGTACCTGCGGACTTAACCTGGAACCTGGATGATTTATTCCTATCTGACCAGGAATGGGAGGCGGCATTGAATGAGATTGAAGGTGATGTCAAAAAATTCGGCAGCTTTAAAGGCAGCCTACATACCTCACCTAAGGCATTGCTGGAATGCCTTACTGCTCAGGAAGAATTAACGAAAAAGTTGGTCAAAGTCCGAACATATGCAAGCTTGAAGCAGTCAGCGGATGGCACAGACCCTGTCAATCAGGCTAATTCAGCAAAGGTAGCCGCCATTGGCACACAAGCTATGTCTGCTCTATCATTTATTTCATCCGAAATACAGGATTTTGAGGATGGTAAGATTGAGAAATTCCTTCAGGAAGAGCCTGGCCTTGAGCCCTTCAAAAAGAGCCTAACAGAGCTTTTGGAAACGAAGAAGCATAAGTTATCGCCTGAAACTGAAGAAGTACTAGCTGCGCTTGGCGAAGTCCATTCTGCTCCTTACAATGTTTATGGAATGGCTAAACTTGCCGACATGCAGTTCTCTTCGATCCAGGATGAAGAGGGAAATGAACTGTCAGTCTCTTTCGCATTATTTGAGAGCCGCTATGAGTTTTCACCAGACACATATGTCCGCAGAAAAGCCTATGATTCCTTTGTATCGACACTAAAACAATATCAAAATACAATCGCAGCAACCTATGCAACTGAAGTTAAAAAACAGGTTACACTTGCAAAGCTGCGAAATTATGAATCAGTTACACATATGCTTCTTGAGCCGCAGCAGGTAACACCGGAGATGTACAATAATCAAATCGATATCATCTATAAAGAACTGGCACCGCATATGCGACGTTTTGCTGAATTGAAGAAGAAGGTGTTAGGCCTGGACAAAATAATGTTCTGTGACTTGAAGGCTCCTTTCGATCCTGAATTTGATCCAGCAATCACTTATGAAGAAGCACGCAAACTGATCACTGAGTCCTTAAAAATAATGGGCCCTGATTATACCGCCATGATTGAAAAAGGTTTTGAAGAGAGATGGGTGGACCTTGCAGATAATGTCGGCAAATCAACAGGAGCATTCTGCTCAAGTCCATATGGTTCACACCCATATATCCTGATTACATGGGCAGACAATATGCGCGGCTGCTTTACGCTGGCTCACGAGTTTGGCCATGCGGGTCATTTTTACCTGGCGAACCAGAATCAGCGTATCATGAATGTCCGTCCTTCCATGTATTTCATCGAGGCTCCATCTACGATGAATGAAATGCTTCTCGCACAGTATCTTTTTGATAAAAATAAAGATGATGCGCAAATGAGCCGCTGGGTCATTCTGCAGCTTCTGGGAACGTACTATCATAACTTTGTCACCCATCTGCTTGAGGCAGAGTATCAGCGCCTTGTGTACGCTCATGCTGAAGCGGGCAAAGCACTTACAGCAAAAACACTTACTGAAATCAAAACAGATGTCCTTAAGGGCTTTTGGGGCGATACAGTTGAAATCGATGAAGGAGCCGGCCTGACCTGGATGCGACAGCCTCACTACTATATGGGCTTGTATCCATACACCTACTCTGCAGGTTTGACCGCATCGACTGCCGTATCACAGTTGATCCAGGAAGAAGGCCAGCCTGCTGTAGACCGCTGGCTTGAGGTGCTCCGCGCGGGCGGCACTATGAAACCTCTTGAGTTACTGAAGCATGCTGGATTAGATATGTCGACACCGGAACCAGTACGGAAAGCAGTTGCTTATGTTGGATCATTGATTGACGAACTGGAGCAATCCTATCAATAATATGAAAAGAACCCTTGGGCAGCTTCGCACCCATGGGTTCTTTTTGGTTATTTATTCATTTTAGCTAGGAAATCTCCAAGAAGATCGTCCAAATCCTCTTCCTTCTCTTCGATTTCCTCTTCTGGTTTACCGGCTTGCTCAATTGACTCCCAGACAAATGAATCAAGGTCATCATCTATTGAATCGTTTTCAAACGTTGAAGCAGTTTCTTCTATTACCGGTGAATCCTCTGCTGCAATCACCGGTGGAAGATCAATCTCTTCTTCTTGAAGGTACAGGGCTTCATCTATTTCTGTTGACTTACTGTTCAATGATGCTAGCAGTGCCGCTGCCCGTATTGGGTCTGTCAGCAGGTGATAAACGATATTGCCCAGCAAAGCCTCTGAATGCTCATGCTTGATCCAATCCCGTTGCGATTTGCTGAGATGGCGCGGGAGAGGGATGGTGATCGTTTCGCGTTCCCTGGAATATGAATTCCCCACACCCTGCAAGACAAAATCAGCAATCTTGCTAGAGAAATTTCTTCTCTCAGTTTCTTTTAATTTTTGAAGATGCCTTAAGATATGGTCTGGTGTATCAGATGGGATCCGGAACGATAGTGCCTGTCCTCTCTTAATCTCATTTGGGTTGGTTTTTTTCATAAAATCACCTTATTTTAGCTTTTAACAGGTTCAGATGCGGCCTTGCTGCTCTTTTCTGATTTTTTAAAATAATCCATGATGAGCTTATAGTAAGCATTGGCCATCATCCAGATGCTTTCTTTTTCATCCTCGAAGAATTCGATGTTATAGCCATCAAGATTATTGTTTAATGTCTTGATATATTCTTTTAAAACTGTTGCCCCGCCGCCGACAAAATAGCAGATTTCAGTCTGTGAGTTCTTTGCCCAGACATTGCGAAGCAGGCGGTATTGCTTTTTAGCCAGTTCAAGAAGGATGCGGTCAGTGATATCATGGACGCTTGTCCGGCTTCCCTTAACCATGATGTGGTTGCGGTCATTCTTGCGCGTGATGATTTCTACAACATCTGTTCTGCTGTCCAACTCCACGCCATGCTTGCTGCGGATTTCTTCCCTGATTTGCTCCAGTGCCTCAGAAACACCAAGGTTGAAGCCCTGTGCCTTATCATCATCGACATTGCGGTTCTTTATGACAGCGATATCTGTTGATAAGCCGCCGATATCCTGGATAAGGATTCTTCTATCAATAAGGTCTTTGTTGATGATTTTCAGGCTATTGTCCATTACTAGATTGATATAAGCCGCGAAGCCCTCAGGGTAAACCTTCACTTCATCAAATTTAATATTAACTTTCAGACCCTGGTATTTAGGCGTTACGAGGAATTCTACCTGGTGAACGGATCCAACTAACTTAGAACGATAGCCAGCATCCTTTCCTTCCTTGACTTCACGAAGCGGCAGTCCTGTTCCCAGTGTATAGTTCGCATCGATGACATTCTTGCTTTTCGGGAACAGCTTAGAATTTTCTTCACTGACTGCATCTAATGCAAGAGTAGCGAACAACATGATCAAAGTCTGATCTTCCTCGGACTTGCTGCTTCCAGGATCAAGTTCTGTCGCATTATCACTTTTAGTCGCCAGATTGCCGACACGATAAATAGCATTATTATCCTTCAGGGCAGGGGAGTGGACACGTATATGAATTCCTTCAAGAGGATCCTTCGTATCAAGCTCCTCAATACCGATGACAGGACGGTCTTCTGTATCCCTTGCTATGATATTAGGGATGTTCAACTCATTATCAAATTCTCCAAAAATAGCTTTAATAGAATCGTTACCAACATCAACAGCTGCAATTCTAGATTTCGTCATTCCTATCATTCCTTTTCAATAATCTAAGTTTATGTATACTCTCTTACTATTTTAAAGGTAAAGGTAAATAATAGATACTGCAAGACAATCGAGGAAAAAGAAATATAAATGTAAACATGTAAACAGGCTGTTAACCTCATGCAGATTGTATACATAATTGTATGTAACGAATACAAAGCTGTATACATGTTGATTTAACAGCAAGTATACAACTTTGTAAACTTGTAAACATAATTGTACACGTATTGTTTACAAACTGTATACAAGTTTACGTTTATGTATACATACGTTTAATGTTGTTTTATTTTTTTGATAATTTCCATATTATACCTTCTAATTCCCCTACCCTCACTTTTTATAAGTAATTTTCAAGCTATAGAACTGGAACTATATAGGTACTCATTAAAATTCTAAGGTTATATGTATTAAATTTAATGTTACTTACCGGAGGGGAATTCATAATTATTGTAAGTGAAATTTTTTAAAAAAGAATAAGAGTGAGTTGCGATTGAAGTAATGGTGAACAAGTACAAGCAAGAGCCGCTAAAATAACCCAGAAAAGTCCAAGGGTGAGTTGAACACCAACAGGCTGACTCCCCTCCCCTCTTGGTAAAGGTTAGGAAAATCAGTGTTAGATATAGTCGAAGGATGACGACAGAGGAAGAAGATTACGAAATAAAATAATTAAGCCAGGTTACTGCCTGGATAAAAGATGACATGTTTCTTGTAGAACACGCCTTTTTATACGGCTTTATTAATAATAAAGCTACTTAGTGGAATAGTCTTCTGAAAGGAGAAAAAGCCCTGATGGACCACCGGTCGTCCATCAGGGCTTTTTCATTAGTTTTCTACAATGTCTTTACGGTTTTTCTTGAACATTTTAGAGAGAACTTCATAAACAATCGGGATCGATACATCCTCCATAACTTTTTCAGGAGTCGCCCCAGGATACACATCCATAACCATTAGGTATGGGATTGAAATATTCGGGATGGTCTCCATGTTCATCCGTGTACCAGAATAAATACCGGATACCGTGATGATAATCGTAAGCAGCCATACGGCCAGTTTATTTCCAAGTATAAAATTGACTAAATCCTTCACTACTGCACCTGCCTCAAAATGACTTTATTAACCATAATATCATTGGTGACTGACCGGTCATTTGTTAATCTCGGATGTACAGTAGTGATATTAAATTGCATGGAAAAAACCGCTTCATAAAGGAGCGGATTTTGTATTTTTACAATATAAGAATGTACAAACTTCACTACGCTAATTGTCTAGCTCCAGCGCCTAACCCCTCGAGTCGCTTCCGCTTTTCTTATTCATCGTCTATTTCGCCATCACCAATTTCATCTTCTTCCTCTACATCCTCCAGTTGTTCCCCCTCCTCAGGCGGTGCATCATTGCCGCAGCCCGTCACGGTGAACATGGAAATGGCCAATAAAAACATGAACAATAGCTTTTTCATTTATCATTCCTCCTTTTATTGAAGTTTTTCCTAGGCTTTCTTTTTCTATGTAGGGAATTTTGTAAAATTAGAGCACATTCTTGCAAAATCCTGAAGGGCCTAGAAGCCTGGCAGAATTCGTTTATACGGTTAAAATCAAAGCGAACAATATGTAAAACCTTGATAAAAAATTCATTTTTTGTAATAAAACCAAGCAAAAGACACACACTAAATAGCAAAGGAGTGACTCGCCGAATGAGTGGAACAAATGTAGACCTTACCTCAACAGAAGTATCAAATATATGGTCTTCCTACTTGAAAAGCAGCATGGAGTTGAGGTTTTTTCAATATTTCTATGCAACCACAGAAGATTCAGACGTTAAAAATATAGTGGAAAAACTGATGGGATTTTCTCAGCAAAGTCTAGAAGATTTAAAGAGGATTTTCACAAAAGAGAATATGACCTTCCCTCTAGGTTTTACGGAAAAGGATGTAAGGCTTGACGCTGATAAAGTTTTTTCCGACATCTTTACCCTATACATTTGCCATGATATAACGATGCTTTCATTAAGCACATACCCAAGCGCTTTGCCCGATTGCCCCAGGAAGGATGTCAGGAATTATTTCCAGAATGCAATAGAATTTACGCTGCAAATTCAAAACGAAATTATTGATTTAATGCTGTCAAAAGGGGTCTTTTTGAAGTCACCTCAGGTAGCAATGGACCATACAGTCGATTTGGTTGATGAAATGAAATATCTCAATGGCCTATTCGGTGGCTCGAGACCTGTGAATGCAGCAGAAATCGCAAACCTCTCAAGAGTCATCCATCGCGCTCGTTTTTCAAAAATGGTCCTTGTCACTTTCAGTAAACTCTCCTCTCACAAAGATGTTAAACAGCATTTCAGCAAAGGAAGAGATGCACTAGAAAAAGTCCTGGATTCTCTTGAAGAGGTTTTTGAGAAAGAAAATATTCCTTATTCAGCTTCTGGTGACTTCAATATATTTGATGCAAGACATTCGCCTTTTTCCGATAAATTGATGTTATTTTTCGTCAACACCTGCATTGGCATGTTCTGCTTCACCATGATCAACCAAGCCCTGACCTCCAGTTTGAGGACTGATATCGTCACCAAATTCACGATGATTTCCACGCAAATGAAGAAATATTACGGAAAAGGCTTGCTGTTGACCATCACCGAAAAATGGCTCGAACAGCCGCCTCAGGCTTTTGATCGGAAGGTATAAAAAAAGGATTCCAGCTGGAGTAATCCAGAGGAATCCTTTTTTAAAATTATTCTTTTGTTACCAGGTAGGCTTTGTATTCTGCCTTCCCTGCTTGTTCCACATAAACTGCTAGTACCCAATCTCCGTTAGGAAGTTCAATACCATTCTGTACTGTTCCATCCCATAGGAATTCATGGTATGGAACAGGAGCATTTGTGAATGAACCGAGTGTATCAACAAAGCCTCCAATTGTTCCATTAGCATTAAATACATATAAATCGTATTCTAATACCTCAGCACCTCCAGGCAGATACGCACCAACATAGTATCCATCCTCACCTGCGTTTTCCATAAACGCTCCTGTTACACGAGGATAATCCGGCTCACCGACGAACAGGATGGTCGGAACATCAATCTCCTGTGTGCCGTCGCTAATTATGATTGTACCTTCATAATAGCCTGGTTCCAGTTTGGAAGTATCAACCTGGACATTGAAGTTCACTTGCTGGGACTTGCCTGCGTTAACTTTTAAGTTCTTGCTTGTCATAACTTTGATGCCATCAGAATTTCTAGCAAATTCCACATCAAAGCTATATGTCTTGCTTTTTTCTGAAAGATTCTTGATTTCAAAGCTGTTCTTTTCTACCTGCTTGCCGCTATCCTTCACAAACTTGCCGAATGAGTGACTGCCAGGAGCGACAAGAGTTTTTGTATTCAAAGCATCAACAATACGGATGCTTCCTGCACCCTGAGAGTTATGAGCGTATACTTCACCTGTAGCTGGGTCAATCACATCTACTGCAGTGTTCATCAATGCAGCCTTAACATCTTCAGTACTCCAATGAGGGTGTTTCTGTAAAAGTAATGCAGCCGCACCAGCAACGTGTGGTGAAGACATACTTGTACCTTGCAATGCCGCATATCCTTCGCCAGGGAAAGTACTTACGATATTAACACCAGGAGCTGACACATCCGGCTTGATCATCCAAGTATGTGTAACTGGACCGCGGGAAGAGAAGCCCGCCATACTTTCGCCGACTGCCTTGTCAAACGCAATATTGAATGATACTTTGTTATTGCCTGCTGCTAACTCCGCGAGCAATTTCTCGCCATCTGCCAATGTTGTCTTAATAGTTGGGACTGCCAAACCAGGAACATCTGCATGTTCTCCAGCAATATTGTTGAAGATAATTGCGCCGACAGCACCAGCATTTTTCGCATTTTTCGCTTTGTCAACAAATGGATAATCCCCACGAATGATTAAAGCGATTTTTCCTTCTAGATCTTTACCTTCGAAATCACTTGCTGCACCTTTACCAACGTATACAAACTCAAACTCTTTGTCATTTAGAGCAAGTAATTCTTCATCACTTGGAAAACCTTGAACTTTTGCTGAAGGATATTCCACTCCTTCAGATGTAAAAACCTCGGATGTGTACATATTATAAGGCAACTGTGTTGCCCCTACAGAAATCGCATCACGGGAAGTACCAGGAGATCCAACTGTCCAGTTATTCGGCCCAGCATTTCCGTTGGAAGTAACAGCTACTACGCCTTCAGCCATTGCCCAATCCAGCGCAATGGAAGTAGCCCAGTCAGGGTTATTCAATGAGTTACCTAGAGACAGGTTCATGACATCTGCGCCATCTTGAACAGCTAGTTCGATACCAGCTACAACATCTTCTGTCGTACCGCCATTAGGACCAAGGACACGGTATCCTAGCAATTTAGCATCTGGAGCGACCCCATTAATTGCTCCATTGGCAGCTACTGTTCCTGATACGTGCGTACCGTGGTATTGTCCTGGACCTTCCTGTGGGTCCTCATCATCATTTACAAAGTCATACCCTTTGTAATCTCCAAAAGCGTGAACAAGATCAGGGTGAGTGTAATCAACTCCAGTATCGATTACGGCTACAGTAACTCCCTCTCCAGTAAAACCTGCGTCCCACGCTTCATTAGAACCGATAAATGGAGCACTGTTCATCATATTCGGGCTAAACTCTTCTGCAGAAATTTCTTCAGCAGAAATGACATCAGCTGTGTAATGAACATTCGGATAAACAGCCTTTACGCCTGGCAGCGCCATTAGTTTAATAATTTCATTTGCTGGCAGTTTTGCAGAGAAACCAGAGAATACATAGTCATACTCTCTTTTTACCTCTGCACTTTTCACGGAGTTCTTTAATGCACCAATTACTTTTCCTCGTTCAGACTTCAAGCTGGCCTTTGTCTGCTTCTTTCCTTTATGCTTTGCTTCCACAATTGATTCTGCTTCCAGTTCGACAATGACCGAAGTCGGCCTGCTTGAAGAAAGTTCAATATCCCCGAAAATCTCTGCCAAAGGCAATTCAGTCAATTTAATTTGTGAGGTTGTCCCTCCATTTGCTGCTGCCCCAAAGCCAAATGTAGAAAAAATCATTACAAATGCAACTAATGTCAGTAATCCTCTTGGAAAATACCTCTTCATTCCTTCGCCTCATCCTCTCTAGTAAAATTCTCTAAAACCCTCCCTCTTCTATACTGAAAAAGCACCTCCTTAGGAAAAAAGAGCGAGTATGTATCTAAAAAATCTCTTACCTATTACTAATTAACTAATCTTTCATAATAACCTTCATTTAATTATCCAAAAATACTGACTATATTCACCAAAAAAATAACACGTAACCCTAATAAAACCTATACACTAACAATTTTTGATAAGGTTCATATTAATTCTTCAAAATCTGAACTTACAAGCATATAGAGCTATCTTCACCACCCACTTAGTCACCTTTACCAATTCCGCTATTGTCTGTTTCGGTCAACAAGTGTAATTTATTATTAAGCGCAGTTTTTTGAACATAGTCATCAGCACTAAGTTAAAAAACAATTTTATGAAAATGAGGGGAAACTAGAAATTGAACATTTGGCATTCATACAAAAATTCATCTTTTATTTTAAAAATGACAGTCGGCTTTGTACTTGGTATATTAGCTGGTGTTTTATTAGGCGCGGAGGCCGAGATTTTCAGGCCATTTGGAACACTGTTAATAAAATTGCTTAATCTTATCGCTACTCCCGTTGTGTTCCTGACGGTTGTGCTGGCAGTCAATCAAATGAATCCTGCGCAATTAGGCAGGACAGGCGGTAAGCTGGTGCTTTATTATGGAGCGACAACAGCTGCTGCCGTCTTGATTGGCCTCGGTCTTGCATTGTGGATCAATCCAGGGAAATCTCTTACCCTTTCTAATGCCGAGGTTGAGAAGCCTGCAACACCTTCCATCTCAGACGTGATCTTTAATATTGTCCCGGATAATTTCTTCTCAGCTTTTACATCAGGAAACTTAATGGCCATCCTGTTCCTGGCAATTATTATTGGCTTTACGATTTCAGGAATGAGATTTGCTAATGAGGAAAAAATCCAAAACTATGGAGCCCAGCTGCAAACATTTTTTGAAGCTGCGAATGAGTTGTTTTTCAGGATTCTAAAGGGCATCCTCCTATACGCTCCAATCGGTATTTTTGCGATAAGTGCTTCCACTTTTAGCACACAAGGTTGGGATACATTAACTTCCCTGTTGGAATTTACAGCAGTATTTTATATCGGGGTCATTATTCTATGGATCTTTGTTTATGGCGGGACATTGAAACTATTCAAGATTCCGGTCAAAAGCTTCTTTGCTAATACAAAAGATGCCTACACGACGGCGTTTTTCACTTCCAGCAGCATTGCCTCTTTGCCAGTGGCGATTGAAAGTGCGAAGAAGGCTGGCATCAGCGAGAAAATGGTGAATTTCAGTTTACCTCTGGGGGCTGTGTTCAATTCTGATGGCGGAGCGCTCCGGATGGGCGCCTCGATTGTCTTTGCTGCCAATGTAACAGGTATCAGCTTCTCGCTGACTGATTTCATTACCATCGTCCTTATTGGCACACTCCTTTCCATTGGTACAGCTGGCATCCCTGCCGCAGGTCTGGTGACCCTGTCAGTCGTGCTGACGATGTTTGACCTGCCGCTAGAAGTCGTTGCACTGATCGCCGGCGTCGATGCCATCATCGGAATGGCAGGAACAGCATCGAATGTAGTCGGAGACGTCGTTGGTGCTGCAGTAGTTGATCAATCTGAGAAGAAAGCCGAAATGGCTGGTTAATAAAGACAAAGAGACCGCATCTGCTCGTAGATGCGGTCTTTTATATTCAATTATAAATCAAGCACCACATTCCCCTTCCCGCGTGAAACACAGCTTAACATCGTTCGATTGGAATCCCGCTGTTCATCTGTCAGGAAGGAGTCGTAATGGTCAATTTCTCCTTCAGCTACCTTCACCTCACATGTACCGCAACCGCCAACTCTGCAGGAATACGGGATATCAATTCCATTTTGGCGAAGGACATCCAGCAGTGAACTTTCTTCAGGCACTTCAAGTTGTTTCCCACTCTGTTTCAGAGTAATCCCAAACAGGACTGCATCCTTTTTCTCAGGAGGTGCGAACCTTTCATAATGGACATTAAACTCAGGATAGCCATAGCTTTTGGCTGCACTCGTGAATTCCTGGATCATTTTTTCTGGACCACAATAATAAACATGTGTGCCAATTCGATGATCCTTAAGATTATTGGCTGTTAATCGTTCAGGCATCTCTCCTTGGGAAAAATAAAAGTGGCAACGCCCACGGTATGTCTGGTTCAAGTAATCATAAAACGCGCATTGCTCTTTTGACTTTGCTGCATAATGAAGCTCGAAGGATTGGTTTTTCTCGCTAAGCTCAGCCATCATTGATAAAAATGGAGTAATTCCAATACCAGCAGCATAAAAAACATGATGCTTAGCCTGAAAACTCAAAGGAAAATGGTTTTTGGGGTAGCTGATTTTTAAAGCATCCCCTTCTGAGACATGGTGATGCCAGTACTCAGAACCGCCAGTTGAAGGCTCTGCCAGTCGGACTGCTATTTCAATGGAATCTGGTTCTGATAGATTAAAGACTGAATAGGATCTCTCCAATGTCTCTGAAGACTTTGGTAAATAAGTGGTGATATGGGAACCCCCACTGAATGGCGGCAGCTCCGTTCGATTCACCGCCTGCAGGGTAAATCTCTTAATCGTCTCTGTTTCTTTTATTATTGATTTTATGCGAACGTCAATGGTAGCATTCCGCTGCAATTCAAACCTCCTCCAGTTCTATTTGATCGTTACATAGCCTAAATAGGCATCCAAACGGCGTAAATAATGGTCTGACACTTTCAGTTCCTGGCCGCAGTGAACACAAACGACATGTGTCTGATCCGACACCTCTTTCACCCCGTGGCATGTGCAGCAAATCAGTTTCTTCTTAACAGGTCCGTTAATAAGTAATTGCATGTCATGTTCAGTAAATCCAGCCATTATTGCTACGTCTTTTATCCTTTTAACAAAATCATCTTTACCGGAAATGTATAAGTAAGCCCCCATTTTCTGTTTGCTGAACCAATCGCTCAAAAAACTTTCTTCTTTTTCTTCTTGGAAAATATGAAAATCAAATGGCACATTCTCATTCAATGCCCGGCAAACGAGAAAATGGAGATTTCTAACCCCTTCGGAATCCGTACAAAATAAAAACTTCCTCTTACCCTCCATATAGGAAAACATATCTTGAATCACCTTTTCCCCAATTCCTTTTCCAGATATTCCAGGACAAGTTCACGGTATAGAGAAATTCCTTTATAGTCAGCAATGAATTCCGGAAGCTCTTGGAGGATTGCCGAAAGTTGCTCCAGCCACAGTGTGTGTTGAATGAATTTTTTAAGCGGAAGCATATGGGAGTGGATCGTAAATAAGATCCCGTAGCTTTTTGGAAGGCGGAATAATCTTTGGACCTCCACCCGTAGATGCACAAACTGACCAACATTATCTTTCGTCACTTTTTTACGAGCCTGGCCCCATTCCGCAAATATTTCAAGCGATGTATCCAGCCGGTTTCCTGCCATCAGTGACCAGTTTTTCCTCCACCATGGGATTCCTGCCTCGATTCTCATCAAGAACTGAAGGATGCGTTCATCAAGAGAGTCTGATTGGAATCCTGGAATCTGCTTATGTATTTCTTTAAATGACATCCCCGCATCAAAAAATAACGACCAGTTTGCAGGAAAACAGAGCTGTCCCGCATCTAAATAAAGATCACCATCCCGCTGCATCATCAAAATAAGGTCTTCCTGGACATGCCGACCGACAAAATCGAGCGGCTCCAGGTCAAGTGTTCCATGATCCCCAAATGTGAATGATTGTTTTTCACCAGTTTGCAGGTTAGTAAATATCCAATGGTCATCATTCGTAATAAGTTTAAATTTCTCAGGATAATATTCGGACAATTGATTCAGAATCAAGTCTAATGCTTCCCACTTGGCATCCATTGTATGGGACTCTGAATGATAACAGCGTTCGTGATGCTTTTTCAGCAGCTCTCTTTTCAAATTCAATTCTTCTATATAAGATTCCGTCACTTCGATTGCAATTGGTGGATTTAATGGAATTGCATTGTTAGAATATCTATATATATTATTTTCACCAAATGGATATGGAAATGAGCGTATATTCTCAACAGGAACCATTCAATTTCTCCTTTTCTGAATTTTTCATCTACTTAATACTATACATAAGTTTGCTGATGAATTCATTACAAGGAGCAAAGTTGGACAAGCTTATACAGGCAAGTTATAAACTGCGGTATAAATGTGTCTTTTTTCTGAAATAATGATGAAGTATTAAAAGCCGGGAATTTATCACTTGACACTTAATTAGTTTTATATAATAATCATTACTGTATTAGAATTATTCTAGTTTACCGAATAGTTAACTGAACTCTATCAGTGAAACTATTTCTTCAAAAAATAATTCAACCATTCAAGGAGGAAATTAATCATGGCATTAATCGGTACTCAAGTTTTACCATTCACAGCAAACGCATTCCACAAGGGGGAATTCATCACTGTTACTGAAGAAAACCTTAAAGGCAAGTGGAGCGTAGTTATTTTCTATCCAGCTGACTTCACATTCGTTTGCCCTACTGAGCTTGAAGACATGCAAAACGAATATGCTACATTGAAGGAAATGGGAGCAGAAGTTTACTCTGTTTCTACTGATACTCACTTCACTCACAAAGCATGGCATGATCACTCAGAAGCAATCGGCAAAATCGAGTACATCATGATTGGCGACCCTTCTCAGAAGATTTCTCGCAACTTCGATGTATTGAACGAAGAAGATGGCCTTGCAGAGCGCGGAACTTTCATCATCGATCCAGACGGCGTTATCCAAACTGTTGAAATCAACGCAGGCGGAATTGGCCGTGACGCTAGCCAGGTAGTAAGCAAGCTCAAAGCAGCACAATATGTACGCAACAACCCAGGCGAAGTTTGCCCTGCTAAATGGAAAGAAGGCGAAGCAACACTTAAGCCAAGCCTTGATCTTGTAGGAAAGATTTAAGGAGGTACACTCCCATGTTATTAGATGCAGATATAAAAGCACAATTAGCCCAATATCTTCAAATGATGGAGGGCGATGTGCTGCTTAAAGTTAGCGCAGGATCGGATGATGTATCACGAGACATGCTGGCTTTAGTCGATGAATTGGCAACAATGTCATCCCGTATTAAAGTGGAGCATGCCGAGTTAGATAGAACACCTAGCTTCAGTGTCAACCGTATTGGCGAAGACACTGGAGTGACTTTCGCAGGTATTCCTTTAGGACATGAATTCACTTCATTAGTTCTTGCCTTGCTGCAGGTTAGCGGCAGAGCTCCTAAGGTTGACCAGAGAGTCATTGATCAGGTTAAGGCAATTAAAGGTGAGTATAGTTTTGAAACTTATGTCAGCCTGAGCTGCCATAACTGTCCTGATGTTGTACAAGCCCTGAATTTGATGAGCATTCAAAATCAGGGCATTTCACATACCATGATTGACGGTGCAGCATTCAAAGATGAAGTGGAAAGCAAGCAAATCATGGCTGTGCCAACGGTTCTCTTGAATGGTGAGCCATTCGGAAGCGGCCGTATGTCACTGGAAGAAATTCTTGCTAAAATGGGCTCTGGCCCTGAGGCTTCCGAGCTGACGGACAAAGAGCCATATGATGTTCTTGTTATTGGCGGCGGCCCTGCAGGTTCAAGTGCAGCCATCTATGCAGCTCGTAAAGGCATCCGTACAGGTATCGTTGCTGAACGCTTCGGCGGACAGGTAATGGATACTTTGGGCATCGAGAACTTCATCAGCGTGAAGCACACAGAAGGTCCGAAGCTTGTTGCAAGCCTTGAAGAGCATGTTAAAGAGTATGGCGTGGATATCATGAACCTTCAGCGTGCAAAGCGTTTGGAAAAGAAAGACATGATTGAGCTTGAATTGGAAAATGGTGCAATTCTTAAAAGTAAGACTGTCATCATCTCAACTGGTGCACGCTGGCGCAATATCAACGTACCAGGAGAAGCTGAATTCAAGAACAAAGGTGTTGCCTACTGCCCTCACTGTGACGGCCCATTGTTCGAAGGAAAAGATGTTGCTGTTATCGGTGGAGGAAACTCTGGTGTTGAAGCAGCAATCGACCTTGCAGGGATCGTAAAGCATGTAACAGTGATTGAGTTCAACCCAGAACTTAAAGCTGACCAGGTTTTACAAGACCGTCTGTACAGCCTTCCGAACGTCACAGTCGTGACTAACGCACAAACAAGTGAAATTACGGGAACTGACAAAGTGAACGGAATTACTTATATTGACCGTGCATCAGGAGAAGAACACCATGTTGAATTACAAGGTGTATTCGTCCAGATCGGCCTTGTACCGAACACAGAATGGCTTGGCGACACGATTGAACGCACTCGCTTCGGTGAAATCGTCGTAGACAAGCTCGGCGCTACAGACCTTCCTGGCGTCTTCGCTGCAGGCGACTGCACGGACAGTGCATACAAACAAATCATCATTTCAATGGGATCAGGAGCAACCGCAGCATTAGGTGCGTTTGATTACTTGATTCGCAACTAAGAACAAAAAGCGCAAGCGCCTTGTTCAGCCCCGACAAGCGCTGGAGGGCCGACCAGTGAAGTTGTTTTTTGACTTCATTAGGCGGACCGAAGCGACTCGAGGGGCTAGGCGCTGGAGCTAGATTAAGAATACTACATGTAGTTATCCACAACTAAATAAATTTTATAGTTTCCTAACCAATGATAAAGCCGCTATGCTGCTGAATGCAGCATAGTGGTTTTTTTGTGGATGAGCCTTGAGATTTCCCAGGCTGTACTATACAGCTTTGGGCTCTTCCACCTGAAACCTGTCACAATTACGGTCTTTTCTTGACAGCTTTGGGCTCTATCACTTGAAAGCTGTCACAATAACGGCCTTTTCTTGACAGCTTTGGGCTCTTCCACCTGAAACCTGTCACAATTACGGCTTTTTCTTGACAGCTTTGGGCTCTTCCACCTGAAACCTGTCAAAATAATACGCTTGGTCTTAAAACGGACCGCCCCAATTATTGCCCCACAACAATAAAACCTTCAATCCTCAACCGGGATCAAAGGTTTTTCTCCATCACATATGCAAATCAGCTATAAACTCTCTCTTTATCGCTCAATCCCAGCACCTGGCAGTTGATTCATGGATTTCATGGAACAGCCCTGGGTTGTTCACTAATGAGACGCCATAGGTAGGAACTATTTCCTTGATTTTATCTTTCCATTCAAACATTTGCTCTGGGAAGCATTTTTCCAGCACTTCCAGCATGACGGTTACGGCAGTGGATGCACCAGGTGATGCACCTAGCAATGCGGCTACCGAGCCATCAGAGGAGCTTACAACCTCTGTACCGAACTGTAGTGTCCCTTTGCCAGTGTCGGTGTCCTTGATGACCTGTACACGCTGTCCTGCGACTACGATACTCCAATCCTCGCTTTTCGCATTCGGAATGAATTCACGGAGTTCCTCCATCCGTTTTTCATGCGATAGCATAACCTGCTCGATCAGGTACTTAGTCAATGCCATTTCTTTCATGCCTGCTGCCAACATAGTAATCACATTATTCGGTTTCACTGACCCAATCAAATCCATATTCGATCCTGTTTTCAGGAACTTTGGTGAGAAACCGGCAAACGGCCCAAACAGTAGGCTTTTCTTATTATCGATAAATCTTGTATCGAGATGAGGGACTGACATCGGAGGAGCGCCTACCTTGGCTTTTCCATACACCTTTGCATGGTGCTGTTCTACTACTTCTGGATTGTTGCAAACCATGAACAGTCCACTAACAGGGAATCCGCCAATACGTTTGGATTCAGGAATACCTGTCTTTTGCAGTAATGGCAGACTTCCGCCACCGCCGCCGATAAAAATGAATTTTGCAGTATGATATTCAGTTTTATCGCTTTCAAGGTTATGCACCTTCAGCTCCCATAATCCATCACTTGTACGATTTATATCTTTAACACTATGGTTATAATTGATCTCGACATTTTTTTCTCTCAAGATGATCAAACAACATACGAGTTAACGCACCAAAGTTAACATCTGTTCCTGAATCAATTTTTGTTGCTGCTATCGGATCATTAGAGGTACGGCCTTCCATGACTAATGGGATCCATTCCTTCAGTTTTTCAGGGTCTTCGGAGTATTCCATTCCCTGAAACATAGGAATATCCGAAAGCGCTTTAAACCGTTTTTTCAAAAACTCCACATTTTTTTCGCCTTCTACTAAACTCATATGAGGCAGCGCCCTGATAAAGTCCTGAGGATTACGAATCAAATTGCTTTTTACAAGATAAGACCAAAATTGTCTTGAAATTTGAACTGCTCATTTACGTTAATTGCTTTACTAATATCTATCGATCCGTCGGGTTTTTCAGGTGTATAATTCAACTCACACAGAGCAGCGTGCCCAGTACCCGCATTATTCCACTCATTGGAGCTCTCTTCACCTGCAGATGCTAGTTTTTCAAACACTTTAATGTTCCATTCTGGTGCTAACTCTTTCAGTAAGGATCCCAACGTCGCACTCATGACTCCGGCACCAATTAAGATAACGTCTGTTGCTTTCTGTACGTTGCTCATTATACCCTTCCTTATCCCTAATATTTGAGTAGGTGCGCCTGCTTCAGTTCCACCCAGGACCACACCTTTTCCGTCCATGTTCAAACCATAACATAATCTATTATAAAGACTTACATTAAAATATCTACCATATACTGATTATTATAAACTACTTTTCCATAGTAAAAAAGTGAGAAGTCTCTCCATATGGTTTAGGAACAAACAAAAGTAAAATAAAAATCTTAACTAATTTACAAAGACTTTGGTCTTAAAAGCAGCCCTGAAAAGTCGATAAACTCAATGAAAACAAAGCTTGTCGACAGTGTTGATTACTGCTGTTACCAGCTACTTTACTCTCCTAGCTGCTTGCTGAATAGGATCCCATACACCATTATACGGGGGAGCATAAGCCAGATCTAAATCAAGCAGCTCGTCGATCGTCATCGAATGAAATATTGCCGTCGCTAATACATCGATCCGTTTGTCCACACCATTTTCCCCAATTATTTGCCCGCCAAGAATCTTATGTGTCGCCTTATGATAGACAAGTTTCAATTTCATTTTTTTATCATCAGGATAATAACCAGCGATATCAGCTGCTGTAATGGTTACAGAACCATAGGGGATGTTCAGCAAGTTGGCCTCTTTTTCTGATAGGCCTGTTCTTCCCAGGGTTAAATCGAAGAACTTAATAATTGAAGTGCCTACAATTCCTTTAAACGTTTTATGTACATCAACCATGTTCAATCCAGCGATTTGTCCCTGCTTATTGGCATGAGTCCCCAATGGGACATGATCATCCTTTTCTTTTACCCGGTGATATTGTGTGGCACAATCTCCTGCCGCATAGATATCTTTAATGCTGGTTTGCATATAGGCATTTACTTGAATCGCACCATTTACACTGATTTTGATTCCTGTTCCTTCTAAAAATAAAATATTGGGCTTCACTCCTACAGCGACTAGCACCAAATCTGTTTCATACTCCCCTTTATCGGTTTTCACAGATTCCACATGCTCACTTCCACCGAATGCTTCCACGGATTCACCCATTTTTAACACAATGTTTTGCTTTACTGCTTCTTCATGAATCAGTTCGGCCATGTCTGGATCAAATATTTTGGCTAATTGCTCATTTCTTTCAATGATGGTTATCTTCTTGCCGAGCTCCGCAAAACTTCGGCCATTTCAAGCCCAATATATCCGCCGCCAATCACCGTCACAGTAGTTATATCTTTTTTCAAATAATCCATGATTGCCTTTGCATCAGGGATGGTCTTTAATGAGAAAATACCTGGAAGTGTCACACCTTCCCACTCTGGAACGACCGAGCTTACACCAGTTGCAATCAGAAGGCGGTCATATGGCAGGCTAAACGTTTTACCATTACTATGGTTTATTCCACTTACCATTTTATTTTCTGAGTCTACCTTTTGGACTTCATGGAATACTCGTGCATCAATGCCATATTTCTCTTTAAAAGTAGACTGAGTGCGAGCGATTAACCGATCTGTGGACTCAATCTTCCCACTGATCACATAAGGCAGGCCACATTGTCCGTATGAATACACGCCTCCCTTTTCTAAAACAGTGATTTCATGTCCAGAGCTGTTTCTTACCATTTGCATCGCAGCACTCATGCCTGCTGCATCTCCACCAATAATAAGTATTTTCATCTTCATCCCTCCAATCTTTGTGTATCCATTTATTATTAAACTTTAAACATTGGGAATTAGATTTAGATATAGGTGACTTCAGAAAAATCTTTGCGAAAATCAAAGAACTACTCCGAAACTTTTTCTGCCATCACTTGTGATACGGTTCACCGTAGTTATTTAAGAGGCAAAAAGGAGCATTGAGAACTTTTTCCAATGCTCCTTTTAATTAGGACAGTAGTTGTCTCAGTAAATGAGAAGTAATGATACCTTCTTAAACTTCCAGGTAATCATAAAAATAATGACTAGCTATCAGATTTAAATTTTTACCTATTTCTCTAAATCTCAAAATAAAATTTTCCAGATCTATGGCAATATTATCAAATGTACGGATATAAAAATGTGGAATATAATTATTGGTAAAAGGATATCTCGAAAAATCCATATTATCTTTTTTCTTGGTTTCTGCTAATTCTATCCTTTCACTTAGTTCCCTAACGTAAGCTTCCAAGTTTAGAATCATTTTTAAAAATTGTTCTCTTTTTTCCTGCTCTTTTTCAAATTTTAAAACCTTCGATTTAACAATACTCAAAATTTGTTTTATATTATGGCTGCCTTCAATTTTATATTCATTTTCCATTAGTATATTTAAAGTCCAGGCAATCGCTTTGAGGTATAATTCAATTCCATGATTTACATTAAAGAGTATTGGAAAAATAATTATGTCTGCTTTTTTGTTTATATTTTTGTTAATAGCATCTTCAGCTAATATAAGTGAAGACTCTATAAATCCATCTGCCATTATAATCATATTATGTATAGGATTATGTTTTTTTGTACGCCAATTCATGTATGCTGTTTTATTTATATCGACGTTATACGAAAATATATCTTTCATTGATTTCAATCACCTTACTTTTGATTTTCACTCTTATATAACGGATGTTTTCACAATTCATAAATCTTAGAAATACTCGTTATCTAATTCAACGTAATCTATAAATTCTTTATCGTCTAATAAATAGGTTATATTACTCTGTATCAGTACTTTTGTACTGCTGCTCTCTGAAATCATACCATCACCGGGGTCTCCTTTTTCATATGTTGGATCGACAGTTTCTATACTAAAACTCAAATCAACTTCAATGTTACAAGATATTAGCATTGCGTTTTCTTCAATGTCTAGTGAAACTTCATTTAAAGTAATGCTATAGTCCTCAATATACCCATCAGTACCCCAACCACTAAAATATTCGCCATCAAATTGTGAATTCATTAGCATATCATCAATGGTATTTGAAGAAAATCATTTTCCTCAAAAAATAGTTTTAGTTCATCCTTTATCATTTGTGTCTCATACTCAAAGTTATCAATAAAATAGTCCTTTAAATTGTCTTCTTCACTTTCTAAAAATGCTGATATTGAATTAAAATAAGCTAAATCTTGTAAATCATTTGCTAAATCCTCGTGTATACTTTTTTGGTCCTTATTTGCAAAATCCTTATGATTAGTTGATATAAATACAATATTTTCTGGTTTATTATCATTACAATATTCCACAATACTTTCCCATATAATGGAGTCTTGAAAAGAACTTTTATTTTCGTCAAATGGCTTTATATTATTAAAATATTTGTTAGAAATTTTTTCCGTAATACCAGGTGATGAAGGAAAGTCGATAATTTTTATGGCATTCTCTTCAATTGTTTTATCTAAAAAAATTTTATATTTCTCAGTAATCTTTTCAACTTTTAAATTTTCAAAATCAATTATCTCTGATACCCCTAGCTTTATCAAATCACTTTTTGTACTTTTTACCTTTTTGAAAAGTGGCCGGACTTCATCTCGGTATTTTTTTAAAATCTCATAATAATTGAACTTTGTTAGGCAAAGATCTACTGGTTCATGTCGAGTATATTTGAGTAACTTTTTCATATCAGAGGATTTGAAAAAGAAGTCATTAAAAATTATATTTGTATCTAAAATTATTAAATAAGACATAGTGAATCTCCTTTTTAGTTGAATCCTTTCAGTAATTCTAAAATGGTAAGTGCCCCCTTTTAAACCCTATTCCCAGAAGTTATTATTCGATCTATTTATTTTAAAATTCTTTAAACTTACGTGAATTACCTATCTTCTCTCTTGTGTCTTTTAGTAACTGGTATGCTGACTCTGATAACATTTGAAAGTGATCAGGTTCAATAACATGAGTAATTACCTTTTTTAACTCTTTATTTCTATTTATTCCCACCAATATGCAATAGGTTGGCTCATCTTCATATATTACTCTTTCCATTAAGAAACGCTTGCGTTGAACCACATCCTTAAATAATTTATTGGATGCATGAAGAAGGAAAATCATCATAACAGGCAACTTATTGATTCTGTCTTCTTTTTTATAGTTAAATGCCATATATGGGGTTAATATTGCTTTACGATGTTTAAATTCTAAAAGTTTTTTACTTCTTGATGAAAGAAATTCATTAAGGCTATCTCGCGAATAAGAGTCTAATAACAGAAAATATCTAGCAACCCTTATACATAAATAATCCTTTGTACTATCTAACAAATTAATCAATTGTTCAAACATCAATTCCATCTCTTGTTTAGGTTTGGATGAAGGCCCAAAAAAGAGATCAAAGAAACTTTCACCTTCATCATCACTAAGGTTAGAATTGATTTTTCTTGCCATGTAGGCATCGATTTCCTCTCTATGACTAGCAATATATATTTCTCCTATGTCTTCTTCATTAGTAATCTCTTTAATACGCGTAGAATAGTCATTATATGCAAAATACATTCCTATATGATCCAGCTCATCATTGAGCTTTATATAAGGGTTCTTAGCAGCATGGCTCCTTTGATATAGATAATTTAAGAACAAACTTGGAGAATCAAAAAGTTCTGGATATACTCGTAAATCGTTTATAGAAACACACCATACAGGAAGATCACTCTTTTTTATAAATTCTGTCTTTTCAATTTGAGAAGCTATTTCGTTAAAATCATCTAAAGTAACACAACAGGCTTGGACAAAGGTAATATTTTCAATTGAAGTAATAAATTCATAACGCTTTTTGCTCTCTTTGCGAAATAAATCTATCTTCCCTGACCTCTTGTATTCATCAAATAATCTTAGAGATTGTTCATAAGGATTTTTAGCTAAGTCATTCAATGATTTTTTGTAAGCTTCTTCATCCGAAAATGGTGAAACTGGTGATAACGCTCCACCTTTTACTTCTATAATAATCATTACATCATCAAAGAGAATAACACCATCACATTCGCACCATTCATTTTTTCCGTTTGCTCCCACTGGTGCTTTGTAAAAGACCGTTTGAAACATTTGGGATTTAAGCAGTATGGATTTAAATAATTTAAAGGGTAATGACTCTGATAAATCTTTTTGAATGTCATTAATCCTAGTTGTAATGCTCTCTCTTTTCCTCCGCATAGCTCTCAGGACTGTTCTATAAAAGTTATCAATCAAATTATCGATGGAAAAACAGTAATACTTACCTCCAATACATATGAATGGCCTATACTTTAAGGGAGGTTCTTTTAACATTACTTGTAGATCATTTTCATAGAAGTCTTTACACTCACCTTGTTGAAGTGATAATTCCTTAATGAAGTCTATAGGCCAACCTGTAATTCGTTCAACATTAAAGTATTCACCCAAATTGAATAAGACTTCATCTGACAATTCTCCTTCTGGCGAATCAACGGTATCTACCAAAGCTTCCATAAATCCCATAGTGCGTAAGTTTCTACTGATTGCCAAGAGGCCCTCTACCACTTCAAAGCTTGTTATGCCAAAGATTTCTTTTAATAAATCTGTGTATGGAGTCAATATATCTGTAAAATGCTCCCTTTCAAAAAAAGGATACAAGGTACCTGAGACATTCATTTGCATTCCTTGAGATACTTAATCAACTCGTCTTTTGGGGCGACAACCACATATGAAGCTGCTGCATTAAATATTTTTTCCAGTTCCTCTAAATATTCTTTGATTTCATCTTTGTCTAAAGATCCACCCACTAAATCACAGTTAGTAGTTATCAATAGGCTTTGTGTGAAGTCTAGCATTTTATTTTCATATGGCTTAACATTACCGTACACCGATGCCTCAATGTTCCCAAGTAAGTTAATACATTTGTGTATATATAATTGAATCATAGTGATTAAAGGGTTGGCCTTAGAAATTTTACTCCTAATCTTCACAAGGCTTTCCGCTATATTTTTCTCCACCTCTGTAATCTTCATTAGTGGCAAGACATCTAGCGACTGGTTTTCCTGCTTCATATTCTAATCACTCCTCTTAAAAAATTCTCTTATGAGACCTTATTTCAAAATATTATAGAGAGTAGGTGATACTTAAAAGCCGACTGTATGAAATCAAAAGCCCCTTAGTCAAAAGATAATTACAAATAAAGAAGCTGTTAAATCAAATTAATCTGGTCATCCTGTACTAAGATAATTAACATACTCAATGGCAATATCACATTTAATATTTGATGTGTTTTGTTAATACGAAAAGTTGGCCAATCAGACAGTTCCAAAAGTAAAGGTTGAAATTTTGTACATTGAGAGAATGGAGGAATCAAAGATGATGAAGATATCTCTAGAGATTAGGGATATAAACAGAAAGTTATTGATATTTCTCCAATTATGTAAGGCTTGTGATAATAATCATTCAATTGATTTTGCTAGTTTAATTATACTGGATAATGATTTCCAGCAAAAGAATGATAACGTACATTTATTATTTTTAAAAAAAGTTGGGTTTTATTACCATTCCTAAAGCAATTTCCCATAACTATAACGAAACCCAGAGCAATTCATTTGAGGAATTACCCTGGGTATAGAATGAGGAATATATAGTATTAATTAATTTTTTTCAAAATATTATCCTCTAAGTTATTAAGTTCTTCCAAATCAAAATGATATATAACATCCTTTATAAGACGATCTTTTGTTTTATGCCCTTTAGTTACCTGAATTTCTTTAATTACAGAATGAAAAAATATCTTCTTTTCATCATCAGAGAGCGTATGGTAAAAATCTTTAAAGTTCTTGATAGAAAATTCTATAATATCCATTATAGAGTCATTTTGTTTCAACTTAATTTGGTTTGAAATATCAGCAAGAGCAGATTTTATTTTGTTTATTTCCTCTTGTTTTGTTGCTAAATGGTTTTTTATCATATTGTTATCTAAATTAAGAGATGGGTCACTAGAATGTTCCATTATTTTTATCATCTCTCGCTCTAGCTTTTCTATCTGTTTTTTTAGATTACTAGCTTCATGCTCCAAAGGGTTTAATTCATATTTTAATATTGACTGTGTAACAGAGTAAATAGTTGATGGTGAAACTTTTTCCTTGAGATGATGCAAGAAATCCTTTAGTACAAATTCTTCAGCATACTCCTTTTTAATGAGATTGGAAGAACATACACTACTGCCGCTGTTTTTATTCTTATTGCACTGATAATACTTATATTTCGGACCACTGTTGCCTTGAACCATTGGTCCCCTGCATTGTGGACATTTAAGTATTCCGCTCAGTGGGAAAGATCCTGGATGTACCTTTTGAGGTGTGAAACTTCTTACTTGCATAACCTTCCTTGTTTCATCCCATAAAGTCTTTTCAATGATTGGAGTATGTTGCCCTTTTGTATATTCCCCTCGCCATTTGCTATTCCCTATATACCGCTGGTTCTCAAGTACCGTTTTAACTGCATTAACTGTCCACTCTTTTC
Organism: Mesobacillus boroniphilus JCM 21738; assembly: GCF_000517385.1. Classification (GTDB taxonomy): domain Bacteria; phylum Bacillota; class Bacilli; order Bacillales; family Cytobacillaceae; genus Mesobacillus; species Mesobacillus boroniphilus. The sequence goes on from NZ_BAUW01000033.1 coordinate 31,882, forward strand.
GATTTTTAGTCTTAATTCCTTGAACATTAAGGTTTGCAGCAATCTTTTTATATCCCCACTTTTCTAAGGAGTACTTATCAAAAATATATTTAACGACTTTCGCTTCCTCAGGAAGTATTGATAATTTTTTATTTATAACTTCATATCCATAATTCTTCCCGCCAAGAAAGTCTCCATTTTCAGCTCTTTTTTCCATTCCCGAATTCGTCCGAAACGCGATAAATTCCCTTTCTAATTCGGCAACTAACGCTAAAACATGAACAAGGATCTTAGCTGTAGAATCCTCTGTATTAATGCTATCGGCTATTGATATAATATGTTTGTCAATTTGGTTTAGTTTCTTCATTAAATACAATGTATCTAACGAATCACGAGAGAGTCTATCTTGCTTATAGACAATTATATAGTCTATTTCCTCTTCTTCTTTTAACACTCTGTTGTACATTTCAATAAAACCGTCTCTACCCTTAAATGAACTACCTGACTTTAAATCATCGACATAAATATCAACTAGTTCTATGTTGTTTTTATTACAATAATTGATAATTTCATCCTCTTGTTTTTCTAAAGACGTGTTTCCAAACTCCTTTTCTGATCGAGGACTTCTTCTTTTATAACCAACAGCTCTTTTTTTCCTCATTAAGTTGTTTCCTCACTTTTACTTCTAAGATTCAATTCTATTTGATGCGAATATTTAATTATTAAATCTGAAAAGTAGTGTAAAAAGTCTAATGCCTTAACCTTCTCCAAATCTTCTTCAGTAGTTAAAACTGATTCATAATGTTGGTTGTAATCAACTTGTATGTTTTTTTCATTATTAACACCCCTATCAGAAATTGTTATGAGCAGAAAAATTATGGAATTCATATCTGAAACAATACGATTCATCATTTTCCTTAGATAAAAAAAGCACCACTAACAACCGTCGAAAGGAAAAAGTAATTCCTTCAACAGATTTGCTAGCGGTGCTTCCGCTTGTTCATATAACATTTTTTTTAAGAATCTTTATTGTTATAAAGCATGACAAGGTGCCAGTTTTCAATATGATTCGTTAGTTAATAATAGTATCTGCAATAGATTTTAACTTCTGTATACATCAGCTTCATCAAGGACATTTAGCTTTGCATTGTGCTTTTCCATTAGGGAACCGAATGACAAAACTTGATTTAAATCACGACTAATTCTAATAAGAGAGTCAACGATTACAATTTTAATTAGAATTAGCCATCGTAAACCAGCACGTTCATTAAATGGGGTAATTCCGAATGATTGGGCATCTTCAATGATGCTTAATGACATTGAATTTTGTTTGGCATACTTTTCTCCTGCTAATCTTTGTAAGTCTAAAGATTTTTTGTAATTATTTGCTGAACGAATATATAAGACACTTTCAATTTTGCTATTCATTGTATTTTCATTCCCTACAAAAAGTTTATCTACGGAGCTTCCGCAATTAAGACCTACAACTTAACGATCATCATCTGCTACTAAGAGGTGAATTAAGTTTTTGGTTGATTAAATGCCTACCTACTATTTTTTATGAATCTTTTCCCTAATAAGACTATGGACTTTTGAAAGACACTGATAATCATATTTAGTTTCCATAAGTTTTTTTGCCATTGCATACGATTTATTAGTTTGATTAGCCTTAAGATTTCGTGCGGGTGATAGCAATTGTTCCTTTGTTGCTACCCTCATATATCCTACTGCAATACGCTTTCTAGGATTTGTTAAAGTATTATACATTTAAATTCCTCCTTACTCCTTATGATAAATAGTTCTTATTTGAATGGCGAACATAAGCGAAAATGAATTTTAAAATGTTTTTCAATAACGTTTAAACTTTCGGTTTTTTGACCATAAAGTAAATAACGTATTCGATTTTTCATACAGAAAAGTATCCTTTTGTGGTTACTTCACCGATTAACTATCTCCAAAATCCCTTGATATCAAAGATTTTGAGATAAGACATTTTTGTTTATTTTTTCATTTTCAGGTCTTTCGGTTTTTCAGGCAGTTGTTTCATTAATTCTTCGGTTATTTGACCAGTAGATGTTTCAAGATCAACGAAGGGGTTCAGTCTATAATTAATAGAGAGTTTGAAGTCTTTATCTCTGCTATATGTTACCTGGATTTTATCTATGAAAGTTAAGTACAAAGTCCTTAATTCGTTATTTGATAATGAGGAGATATCTGCTTTTTTGAAATGAGAGTATACCACAAGCAATGCCTCGTCATTGTTAAGCAATTCAATCTTTTCGATTGCTTGATTAATTTTAAGCTTTTCTTCCTTTATTAGTTCTTTAGAGCTTTTAAAGATAGTTACAATGTCTTCTTGCTCTTCTTGTTGGCCTAACATTCGCTCATTAAAGAGAATTCTCTCTTCAGTTTGTTCTACTGATTTTTTCCATACTTTTAATGTTTTCATCCAACCTGATAGGGCAGACTTGCTTTCGTCTATCATTTGATGCAGATTTGATGTCCATTTCTTTGACAAATCTGTTTTAACTTCTGCATGAATGTCATCGGCGTTAATATTTATTTTGCAGTTTTGGCACCGATACACTTGATATTTCCCACTTTTGCCTTTAGGTGAATTATCTTTTGTCTTGAACGCTGTGTTACACTGGCTGCAATACAAAAGGTTCCTAAGGAAAAATGATGTTTCTAGCTTGCCGTATCTTTTCTTATAGCTTTTAACCTGTGTAACAACAGAAAACATTACAGGAGAAATAATTGGTTCATGTACATCCTTAAAAGGTTCCAAATCTTCGTTCTTTATATCACTCATGGAAGATTGAGATTGCTTAACATACCAACTAAGATGACCTGCATACACAATATTCTTTAGAATGTAATCGATAGTACTGCTATGCCATCGGCTTATATGCTTAGTTTTAACTTGTTCAGTATTTAAAATATCTTTAATTTTTTCATTTGAATATCCCCAAGATGCCATGTCAAATATCCTAGTAACAATTGGGGAATCAGCGTTTGGCATTAAAATACCTTCGACTAAATCATATCCAACAGGTGTTCTTGTACCTGGACGACTTGGTTTGTCAGAATCATTATTTGCGAGAATGCTGAGTTGTGCATCTTTTGCTCGCTTAGATTTAATATTCGATTCTTCAGCAGCAAAAACTAACTTTGCTTGGACTAAAGGATCGTTTGGATCCCATTCACCACTAGTTGATTCAGAGCTATAGAATTTTATCTTTGGAAATCGGTCCTTAATAGGAAGATAAATCTCCCGCTGAAAGTCATAAATTTTGCGGGTTAAACGGGACTCATCATAGAAAAAAATTGCATCAACCTCTTTTGCATCATCAAGTAGTAACTGCATATTTTTACGTTTAGATGCTCGCTTTCGATAACCACTTACAGCTTCATCAAATCTCCATTTAATGATGTCATACCCTTCTTGTTTCGCCTTCTCAGTAATCATTCTCTTTTGAATTCCTTCTGAATGATTATCTTTTTGCTTATTGTCTGAATTCCGTAAGTAACCTACAGCAGGTTTAAGGGTTGCCACCACTTTAAATAACTCCTTTCTATTTGACTAGAGAATAAAAATCTATTTCAAAATAATCTTGATGAACCTTAACATCCTTAATAAGGAGCTCTATTAAAGTTTCCAATTCAGTTTTTGTTAGGCTTCCAAGAGCAGGTTGTACAATTTGTGAAATAGTTTTTATTTCATTACTCAAGGATTGTAATAAAGTAATTTCATGATCGATTCCTTGTATTTCTTCATGAGTTCTTTGGATTTCCAACTTCAATTTCTCGTATTTAGAGTGAAAATTACTGGCTAAAGACAACATTGATTTATTAAGTAGATGTTCTTTATGTTGTTTATGATAAGTCAGATTATCAATTACACCACGAAGATGCATCTTGAAAATAGATTTATATTCTTTTAAAACAAATAGCTCTGTTTCTTTCATGATTGTTTCTTCAATAATCTTATTGAATTCATCTAATTCGACTACCACTTTCTTATGATGGGAACCACATACAAAGTAAGAAGGTTTGTCTAGGACCTTTTTGAATACCATTACTTTATTACAAACCCCACAAACGGGATTAAGTATCACCTTGTCTTTTGCTCGTGAGACAGTCTCATTGTATTCCTCAATAAATTGGTTAAGGATAGCTTGGACTTTTTCAAACAAATCCAGTGAAATGAGAGCCTCCACATGATCGAGTTCGTCATAGCCATAATCAGTGAAACAATGCCCCGAGTAGAATGGCCTTTGTAAAATTTTCATTACTGTTGCATGTCCACTTAACTCTCTACCATACTTTGCCAAGACACTAACAAACTCTTCCTTTGTTTGAATCCGGCTAAATTCTTCAAATAATGATTTGATCGTATTACTTCGTTTATTATCTAAAGAGAAACGTAATTTCTTTTTACCATTCTCTTGCGTTTCTTCAATGCGTTCAAATCCAATGACTTTCCCTGGATATCTTTTAATCGCATCATTGGTACGTCTTCCGATGTTCTTACCTTCCTGCTGACTAAATATTCCGTAGAAATTCTCAATACTGGAATTTTTGTTGAAAGGTATTTCATTAGAAGCGGTGTATATCACTTCTACATCATAAAGATTAACAAGTTCATTGAATTCTGAGGCTTCATAAAAATCCCGTTGTACTCTATCACGAGCGTAAATAATAACTACAGCTACTCTACCTTCTCTTATTAATTTCTGTAATTTCTTATAAGCTGGACGATTATTTGCATCATTTTTTGTTGCAGAAACATTGAAATCTTCAAGAAAAAGCACATCATCCTCATTTATGTTTTTAGCCTTCAATACTTTTTTTGCGGCATCAAGTTGTTCACGTAAATTTTGCGAGCTCGAACTGACTCGCGAATAAACGAGAACCAGTTTTTTCTGCAAAGTTAGTTACCTCCTTTGTATCTGAACCTTTGATCTGCTGAGTGGAGGAGCTTTGCCTTAACAGAGCAATCAATGTCTAATTCATTGATTAACAGTTTGGTAATTAATTTTTGCACCCACACAGCAGATTCTACCGAAAGGTCTTGTGAGTAAGTAATTTTAGTTATCCTTGATTTTGACAAGTAATCATCTCCTCCAAGTAGTGTTATAAACATACTTGACAGGAGATGTACGGTTTATACTCCCTTTTCTTTTATGTTGTCTTTCGAGTCCTGTTCCATAAAGTCCAACTTTAATTGAAAAGCCACCTTAGGCTGTGTATCTTTATGGATCAATCTCGGAATAAGAATCTTCTTCGGACTTGATTGTGGGAAATCATATTTCTCAAAAGCCTTATTCATTTATAATCCTCCTTATGATATTCATAGAAAGATAGACTACTGTTACAGAAACAAAAAAGGACCGAATCTCTTGTGTAGTACTCAATCTCCATAGGAAATTGATATACACAAGATAATCCGGTCCTTCCGTTTATCTCTGTATTTTAAATTAATGCGATCATTACCGCGAATGTACGTTCTAATTATCTTTCTAAATTTATTTTTATCATGAATAAATTATTTCGTCAACAGTCCAGACAGAATTTTTTACATTTAGGCAAGGGAGTGAAAGAATTTCTCTCTTTCTAGGACAAAGTATGTTGGATTGAAAACGGTTCTATTCTCTATCTACCTGTTCTGTTTTAATTTTAAACCATCTTTTATACGGTTGGACAACATAATACTTTCGTATTTCTTTAACAAAGCCTTTAAGCCTTCTGTATATATGTCTCCAATCCTTTCTTCTTCTGCTACAGTAAAGATTACCTTAACTTGATGCCTGTCGATTAAATTGATTAATTGTAGATAGCTATCCAAACTAGATGTCAACCGACTGCGTTCATAAACTACCAAAGTATCTACTAAATCTTTTCTAATTAGATCAAGTAGTTTTTTTAGTTCAAATGGCTGAGATGATCCAGAAACTCCGTCGTCAATAAAGTAGAGCAAACCTTCTTGTTCAGTACCTTTTATATAGGGGTATGCAGCTTCTAATTGAAATTTTAAATTTTGCTTTCGTGAGCTAGTTCTAGCATAAACGGCAGTTATTTTTTTGTTTTTCATCTACTTCTTCCTCCATTTTTTTATAGTAATTCTCCAACAAAGGCTGGCTCGTTTGTTAGTAACAGTCCTCCTTCTGCAACAAAAAAAGCACGCAAGGAACATGGCCACCAATAATAGATCGGTAGCAACATGTAACCTAGCGTGCTTCGCTTTTAGTTATTATTTTTGCTTATTGAATTAATTAAATAATATACCAGATAAAATTGAATTTCAATTATAAGGACAAAAAAATTCTATTTTTTTTAGTCTTCCGTGAACTATTATTTATTTTGTCTCATTGTTGTATTAGCTTTCATAAAGCCTTCCATTCCTGTTACTATAAGAACACATTAATCATTCAAAATCATTAACGACTAAAAACTTTCCATCATTCTCTTTTCGGATATAATTTTATTCTAGTAATTTATCTTGCTCAATCATTTTATGTCAACTAGAAAACATATTAATACCATAGGCTTTTTAACATATACTACTCTATCTTAATTAAGTGGTATCTTAGTACCAAGACTGTGTATTTTTTTCAATTGATTTAAAGAAAAGATCTATTCATAAATATTAATATTTAACTTGTTCCTACGTCTTTCATATTTCTAACCTCTTTATTCATATATGGGAGAAATCCCATCATAAAAACCCAAATTCCCGCAAAATAAAAAATGTACTTTATGGATATTAAATCTGCTAATAATCCGCCTAATAAAACAGTTACTGGCATCACAAATGATGAAATGCTCATTACGAGAGAATCTACCCGTGCCCGGTACTCTTGTTTTACTAGTGTAATTAAAAGTGTACCAAACACTACTCCATAGAAGACACCACAAGCTGTTTGAATAAATATAAGTGTGAACGCGAGAGCCAAAGATGTACTATAACCTAAGCCAATCATACATAAGCCAGGAATTATTAGTGAAAAACTTAAAATATGTACTGGTTTTATTTTTTTTATTATTTTCCCTACCAATAATCCTGTTATTATAGAAGCTGCTACTCCAGTTGCTTCTAATAACCCAAATTGAAAAGCGGTTACTCCATATTGTTTTTTAAAAATAACTATATACAAGTGACCTATTGATACAATATTTGTACCCATATTGACCAAAGAAAGAATTAAAAGAACTTGGTGATTACGCAATACAGAGACTCCATCTTTAAAATCCTTCCAATAATTATTAACAACTACATTCTTTTTTTCGCCTTCATCTCCCCATTTTGGAAGTAATAACCATGAGGTAAGAATTGCGGCGAACATAAAAATAAAAGTGTGGGTTACCATAACACCAATAAATCCAATCAATGAAAGTAATAATCCACCTATAGAATTTCCAATTAAAGAAGCTGTGTTATTAATTGAAGACATATAACCTGATACTTCTGGGATCCGTTTCATCCCTATAAGACTAGGAAGCATCCTACTCCTGGAAGGATGAATAAAGCTTGTGCCAAATCATTTACTACAACCATTGCTAAAACAGTGATAATAATATATTCACTCCAAAATATGTATGAAAAAGCCAAAAAAACTCCGATAATTCCCATTACTAAATAAGCTCGTTGCATTGCTTTTTTTGGATTAGTTCTATCTACCAGTACACCAACAAAAGGTCCTAAGAATACGTTAATAATAAAAGTAATAGCATAAATAGAAGAAGTTATAAATGCCGAATTAGTAGTATCAAGTACAAACCATGCCACGGTGAGAGTATAAATAGCATCTGCAAGTGTACCTAAAGCTGAACTGCTACTATTAAACCCATATTACGTTTAGCAGGAGTTTTTATACTATAACCAGTTTCCCCTAAAGGTTCCAAAGAAAATCCCCCTTAATATTTTTTAAAAATTCAATTATTTATAGATTATACTATATTTACAAAAAAAATGGAATATATTTTAAAAAAAATATTATCCAAATAATTTCCAAAAGAACTGTTGACTTATAATAGACAGATAATTTAGACTTTTAAATGGGAAGAGGAATTGGAAAAAGGAGGGATTTTTAAATGGAAGAGATCCTAGAACTTCAATTAATGGAAAATGAAAAGTTTGAACCAGTATTGATGGGAATGAGCTCTCAGAGTAATTCTTGTTTCCTATGTAATACTGCAAAGTAATTCGTTTTGCTGCAACCTTTTCTACTAGTGTTTAGTACTTAAATATCCATAAACCATCTTGAAAAAGGAGGGAATTTAAATGGAAGAGATTCTAGAACTTCAATTAATGGAAAATGAAAAGTTTGAACCAGTATTGATGGGAATGAGCTCACAGAGTAATTCTTGTTTCCTATGTAACACAGCAAAGTAATACATTTTGCTGTAACCTTTTCTACTAGTGTTAGTACGTATCCATAAATCATCTTTTAAA
>NZ_BAUW01000032.1 GCF_000517385.1 Mesobacillus boroniphilus JCM 21738
TCGACTTCACCGGTCGGCCCTCCAACGCTTGTCGGGGCTGACCAAGCGCTTGCGCTTTTCTTATTTGCATTGACAAATATCCTAATACCACCATTATTACAAAGCTGTCATTCAATTTTCATTCTTTTGAAACATTTAAGGTTTATAAACGTAAAAACAAACATAGATAAAAGCATAGGAAGAGGGGAATGAGATGGTAAGCTTAAAAAAAATCTACGTGACGAGCGGGATTGTCGTCTTGGCCATTATTTTAGGTCTTTCGGCTTTCACAACGTGGTATACGGTCGATGAATCTGAGCAGGCGGTTATCCTGACGTTTGGAAAAGTGGAGGAAGGGATTAGCGAACCGGGCTTGCACTTTAAGCTGCCTTGGCCAATCCAGAGTGTTGAGAAATTATCAAAAGAAACGTTTAGCCTCCAGTTTGGTTATGAGGAAAAGAATGGGGAAATCAAAGAATTTCCTGATGAAACCAAAATGATTACAGGTGACGAAAACATTGTCCTTGCCGATCTGGTGGTTCAATGGAAGATAACTGACCCGGAAAAATATCTATATAACGCAGATAATCCAAGAGAAATCCTATATGATGCGACCTCAGCGTCTGTAAGAAGCATTATCGGAAGTCAGAAATTGATGAAGCATTGACTTCGGGAAAAGCAGAAATCGAAGGGGAAGTCCGTGATTTATTATCATCACTGATTGAAAAGTACGATATGGGTGTATCCGTCCTTGGTGTAAAGCTCCAGGATGTTGAATTGCCAAATGAAGAAGTGCGCAAGGCTTTTACTGATGTTACAGATGCGCGTGAAACAATGAACACGAAAATAAATGAAGCAAAGAAATACCGAAACCAGAAATTGAACGAAGCGCAAGGGGAAAAGGATGCGGTGATCTCAAGGGCGGAAGGTGAAAAAGCCGCGAGGATCGAACGGGCCAGAGGTGACGTGGCGGTATTCAATAAGCTGCTTGTTGAATACAAAACCAATCCGGACATCACAAGACAGCGATTGATTTTGGAAACGCTTGAGCAAGTACTGCCAGGAACGGAGATTTACATCATGAATGATGATGGCAATACAATGAAGTATTTCCCGATTCGCCCGCTTGAAGCAGATAAAGCTAAACCTAAGTCAGAGCAGGAAGGCAGTGAGAAGAATAATGGCTGATCAAAACGTGATTGATATAAATGAACGCGGCGGTGGATCCTGGAGAAAGTATACCAAATTTGGAATCCTCCTGGTCATTCTTATTGCATTGCTTGTCTTTATTTTTACGAATGTTTTCATCGTTAAGCAAGGCGAGTATAAAGTGGTTAGGCAATTTGGAGAGGTTGTAAGGATTGTCAAAGAACCTGGCTTGAATTACAAAGTCCCGTTTATCCAGAGTGTCACAACACTGCCGAAATACCAGATGACATATGATGTTTCCCAGGCGGAAATCAACACTAAGGACAAGAAGAGAATGCTGATCGACAATTATGCGATCTGGCGAATTGAAGACCCTAAAAAGATGATTTCCAATGCGAGAACGCTAGAGGGTGCAGAATCTAGAATGGAGGAATTCATCTATTCGGTTGTCCGTTCTGAGCTTGGTAAACTTGACTATGATGAAATAATCAATGATGAAAAATCTTCCCGTGGATCATTGAATGACAGGGTAACCGAAAAGGTCAATGAGCTGCTTGATGGCGGAAATTATGGTATCGTTGTGACAGATGTCCGTATGAAGAGGACTGACCTGCCGGAAGAAAATGAAATGTCTGTTTTTACGAGAATGATCTCTGAGCGTGAGTCAAAGGCGCAGGAATACCTTTCAATGGGGGATGCAGAGAAAAACAGAATCATCGCCCAGACTGACAGGGAAGTGAAAGAGCTTCTCGCAAAGGCATCGGCAGACGCTGAGACCATCCGAGGCGAAGGGGAAGGAGAAGCTGCTAAAGTTTACAACCAAACGTTCTCCAAAGACCCGGATTTCTATTCTATGTTCCGCACACTGGAATCTTATAAAAAGACAATCAATGGTGAAACCGTCATTGTCCTCCCTTCTGGTTCACCGTACGCAAGAATGCTGATGGGTTACACAAACTAATAGAGCCAGCCAAAAGGCCGTTATTTTTCTTTCTATCATCTCTCATGATAAAATAGGAAGGAATCTAACGGTCTTTTTTATATAGAGTCATACAAACAGAGGCACATAACTGTGTCTACAATGAGGAGGAATAGCATGTCTAAAAAGCTTGTTTTGATAGATGGAAACAGTATTGCATACCGTGCGTTTTTTGCACTGCCGCTATTGAATAATGAAAAAGGGATACATACAAATGCAGTTTATGGCTTTACGATGATGCTGATGAAAATTCTCGAGGATGAAAAGCCTACACATATTCTTGTTGCGTTCGACGCAGGGAAAACGACATTCAGGCACAAAACCTTCAGTGAGTACAAGGGTGGAAGGCAAAAAACGCCGCCTGAGCTTTCTGAGCAGTTTCCGTTTATCCGTGAATTGCTGACGGCTTATGGCATCCAGCAATATGAGCTGGAGAACTATGAAGCCGATGACATTATCGGCACATTGAGCTTACTGGCTGAAAAAGAAGGCTTTGAAACAAAGGTCATTTCAGGGGATAAGGACTTAACCCAGTTGAGTTCTGACAAAACGACAGTCAATATCACCAGAAAAGGAATCACCGATATTGAAGAATATACTCCTGAGCATATCAAGGAGAAATATGGTCTTACTGCGGAACAAATCATTGATATGAAAGGTCTCATGGGTGATGCGTCTGATAATATTCCAGGTGTTCCCGGAGTAGGTGAAAAAACAGCGATCAAGCTCTTGAAGGAATACGGTACACTTGAAAATCTACTAAATTCGATTGATCAAGTCAGCGGGAATAAGCTTAAGGAAAAGCTCGAGGAATTCAAAGACCAGGCTATGATGAGCAAGGAACTCGCGACCATTACGCGTGAAGCACCTGTTGGATTAGAGTTGAGTGAGCTTGAGTATGAAGGCGCAGAGAACGAAAGGCTTGTGAAAATGTTCAAGGAACTCGGGTTCAATTCCCTGTTGGACAAGCTGGGAGCAGTTGCGGAAGCAGAAAATGCAGAGCTTGAAGACATTGAGTTCAAGCAGTTGGACAAGATCGAGCAAGATATTTTTGCAAAAGACAATGGCTTTTATGTCGAGGTGCTAGAGGATAACTACCACTATGCAGATATTATCGGCTTTGGAGTTGTCAATGAAACGGCAGCTTCTACCTGCCTGTTAAAATCGCGTTGGAATCAGAAGAATTCAAGAAATGGGCCGAGGATGAAACAAGTAAAAAGACTGTCTATGATGCGAAACGTTCCGAGGTTTCATTGCGTCATCACGGCATCCATCTGAAGGGTGCTGAATTCGATGTGTCACTTGCATCTTATATCATCAACCTTCTGAGTCACCGGATGACTTGTCTGCTATTGCGAGACAGCATGGTTTTACGAGCGTGCTGGCTGATACAGCTGTGTATGGAAAAGGTGCTAAACGGAAAATACCTGAGGATAGTATCCTTGGAGAGCATCTGGTCCGCAAGGCAGATGTGCTTGTATCATTAAAAGAAAAGCTTGAGCAGGAGCTATGGGACAATGACCAGCATGATCTGTTCAGCAGCCTTGAAATGCCTCTATCATTAGTGCTAGCTGATATGGAATATCAAGGCGTTAAGCTGGATATGAATCGCCTGGATAAAATGGGTGAAGAAATCAAAGGCCGTCTAGCTGAAATCGAAACGAGGATTTTTGAAATGGCAGGAGAACAGTTCAATATCAATTCTCCTAAACAATTAGGTGTAATCCTTTTCGAAAAACTGGGATTGCCTGCCGTAAAAAAGACGAAGACAGGTTATTCTACTTCAGCGGACGTCCTTGAAAAATTGGCGCCGAAACATAAAATCATTGAAGAAATCCTTAACTACCGCCAGCTAGGTAAGCTGCAATCAACATATATTGAAGGCTTGCAAAAGGTCGTCAATAAAGAGACTGAAAAAGTCCATACAAGATTCAACCAGGCGTTAACAGCGACAGGAAGATTGAGCTCTACTGATCCAAACCTTCAGAACATCCCAATCAGGCTTGAAGAAGGCCGGAAGATCAGGCAGGCCTTTGTTCCTTCTGAAAAAGGCTGGGTCATCTTTGCAGCTGACTATTCTCAAATTGAACTTCGTGTCCTCGCCCATATTGCGGGTGATGAGAAACTGATTAGTGCATTCCAGAACGATATGGATATCCATACGAAGACGGCAATGGAAGTATTCAATGTAGGGAAAGATGAAGTCACCTCCAATATGCGCCGGCATGCAAAAGCGGTTAACTTCGGGATTGTGTACGGGATCAGTGATTATGGATTATCCCAGAGCATGAACATTACAAGGAAGGAAGCTGGCGAGTTCATCGAACGCTATCTAGAAAGCTATCCTGGTGTCAAAGAATATATGGATGAAATCGTTAAGGATGCAAAGGCGAAGGGCTATGTCCAGACATTATTGCATCGCCGCCGATACATCCCGGAAATTACGGCCCGCAATTTCAACTTAAGAAGTTTTGCAGAACGTACCGCAATGAACACACCGATCCAGGGAAGCGCCGCAGATATTATCAAGAAGGCAATGATTGATATGGCAGAGAGACTTCGCGAAGAGGGCGTTAAGACAAGACTGCTGCTTCAGGTACATGATGAATTGATTTTTGAAGCACCTGAGGGTGAGATCGAGTTATTGAAAAAGATCGTTCCAGAAGTCATGGAAAATGCCATTGAATTGAAGGTGCCATTAAAGGTCGACTTCTCATATGGCCTTACTTGGTATGACGCAAAGTAGAAGCTGCAACAGGATTTTTACAGAGAAAGGCGGGATAAAATGCCTGAACTACCAGAGGTCGAAACCGTCAGACGGACTTTAGAAGTCCTGACGGTAGGCAAAGAGATTAAACATGTCTCCGTTTTTTGGCCAAAGATGATTAAGCGGCCGAATGAGGTCGAGCAGTTCAATGATGCACTGAAAGGCCAGACGATAAAAGAGGTTGGGCGGAGAGGGAAATTCCTCATCCTTTACACCGAATATTTCGCGCTCGTTTCCCACTTAAGGATGGAAGGTAAATATGGAGTATTCAATACTGATGAACCTGTGGATAAGCACACGCATGTCATTTTCCATTTTACCGATGGAACAGAATTGCGCTACAAGGATGTCAGGAAATTCGGCACCATGCACCTTTATGAAAAAGGGAAAGAGTTTGAAACGCAGCCTCTCGCTGATTTAGGTCCTGAACCTTTTTTCAGAAGATTTTTCAGTGGAATGGCTGTCTGAAAAACTTAAAAAAACCAATAGAAAAATAAAGCCGGCACTGCTTGACCAAAAAATCCTTGTTGGCTTGGGGAATATCTATGTAGATGAGGCACTTTTCCGTGCGAAGATTCATCCCGAAAGGATCGCTAATTCTCTGACTCGAGATGAGGAGGCAGTGCTTTACAGGGAAATAGTCAGCACTCTGTCTGAAGCTGTTGAGAAAGGTGGAAGCACCATCCGTTCCTATGTGAACTCCCAGGGACAGATTGGTATGTTCCAGCTTCAGCTTTATGCATACGGGCGCAAGGGTGAACCATGCAAGGTTTGCGGAACACCATTGGAGAAAACAGTTGTCGGCGGACGAGGTACTCATTATTGCCCCGCGTGCCAGAAACTTAAATAATAATATCAAAATTCATATCATTTCAACTCCGAGAATTGTCCAGCTCCAGCGCCTAGCCCCTCGAGACGTTTCGGTCCGACCAGTGAAGTCAAAGACCGACTTCACTGGTCGGACCTCCAACGCTTGTCGGGGCTTACCAAAGCGCTTGCGCTTTTCTTGTATAATGGCTTGTTGATTTTCTCACCATAACTGGGCTCCTTCCATATACTAACGTAGCGATTGACAGGAAGGAGCTCAGTTTATGGCACAAACAATCTCCCTGCTTTTACTTGCATTCGCTGTCAGTCTTGACAGTTTCAGTGTAGGGTTAACGTATGGATTGCGGAAAATGAAGATCCCGATTAAATCAATATCAGTAATAGCCATTTGTTCGGCTGTCGTCCTGATGGCAGCTATGATGATCGGGCATTTTCTTGAGAGTTTTTTTTCACCAGGGATGGCAGAGACACTGGGTGGCACTGTCTTGATCGTTTTAGGCGGATGGGTACTATTCCAATTTTCCGCGAAGACAAAACAGAATTGCTCTGTCACGAAAAAATCATCCTTAATCTTGAAATCAAATCACTTGGGATCGTCATCAATATTTTGAAAAAGCCAATGACAGCGGATTTTGACCGGTCGGGTACAATCAATGGAATTGAAGCTGTCATGCTTGGGCTTGCCCTGTCTCTTGATGCATTTGGTGCAGGGGTAGGGGCAGCGTTTTTAGGATTCTCTCCGGGATACCTGGCTTTGACAGTTGCCTGCATGAGTTCATTATTTGTGTATGCAGGGATGAGGATGGGCAGTTATTTTTCAAAGAGCGGCTGGATGCAAAAATTTTCTTTTGTACCTGGAATATTATTGATTATAATTGGGTTGATGAAAATTTAACAGCCCCTTGAAAGGATAAAATCGGATGTCATTAGTTATCGGATTGACAGGAGGTATAGCAAGCGGAAAAAGCACAATATCGGCAATGTTCACTGAGCTGGGCATCACCGTGATTGACGCAGATATCGAAGCCAGGCTTGCTGTCGAGCCAGGAGAAAAGGCATACAATGATATTGTCAGCCATTTTGGCACAGAAATTTTAGAAGAAGACGGCACGATTAACCGTCCTAAGTTGGGTGAAATTATTTTTAACAATAAAGAAAAGCGTTTGCTGTTAAATTCGATTGTCCATCCAGCAGTAAGGGAACGGATGGCCCAGAAGCGAGCAAAAGCTGAAGAGGCGAATGAAAAAGCCGTTGTCATGGACATTCCGCTTTTGTTTGAAAGCAATCTGACAGGACTGGTTGAAAAGATCATCGTGGTATATGTGGATGAGCACACGCAGTTGGAAAGACTGATGAAGCGGAACGGATTCTCGGAAGAAGAAGCATATTCCAGGATCAAATCACAAATGCCGCTGAAGGATAAAGTCGGTATGGCAGACGCTGTGATCGATAATAGCGGCAGCATCGAGCAATCGAGGCAGCAGTTGTTGGATATATTGAATAAATGGGAAATTTTAAGAGCCAAGTAGGCTCTTTTTTTGTTTTGAACTGGATTTCTAGTTAAGCATGTTGTAATTCCGTTTAGGACGATATATTACTGATTCCACTCAATTTAATCCGGGTTGCTTAAGTTTTAATCCGAGTTTTATAAGCTATAATCCTGGTCAGACTAAGATTGATGGCGTCTTTAAATTTACCGCTAAATGATTATTATTATTATCAGAATTATTTTATATTTTAAATGTGTGCATTTATTTATCACAAATAAAATTTATTATGTTATACTAATACCATACAAATGGTCATTAAGTATAACACTAATTCGGAAGGGGCCGTACAATGAAGGCGAGAATTGCGATTAACGGTTTTGGGAGAATTGGAAGAATGGTGTTCAGAAGAGCCATTCTTGAAGAAAATCTTGAGGTTGTAGCGATTAATGCGAGCTACCCAGCTGAAACACTGGCTCATTTAATAAAATATGATTCTAATCATGGGCAATTTGCTGGCGAAGTCATTCCAGCTGATGATCATCTAGTTGTCAACGGAAAGACAGTTAAACTGTTAAGCAATCGAAATCCTGCTGAGCTTCCATGGAAGGAAATGAAGATTGATATTGTCATAGAAGCTACAGGCAAGTTCAATTCCCGTGATAAGGCAGCGCATCATCTTGATGCTGGTGCAAAGAAGGTCATTTTGACAGCACCTGGTACAAATGAGGATATTACTATTGTCATGGGAGTAAATGAAAGCGCATTAAATATTGAAGAGCATGATATTATTTCGAATGCATCATGCACAACAAACTGCCTTGCACCGGTTGCGAAAGTGCTGGATGATACTTTCGGAATCGAAAATGGTTTGATGACAACTGTTCATGCTTATACAAATGATCAAAATAATATCGATAACCCGCACAAGGATTTGCGCAGGGCGCGTTCTTGCGGCCAATCCATCATTCCAACCTCAACCGGGGCTGCAAAATCACTTTCACTTGTGCTTCCTCAGCTTAAAGGAAAGCTGCATGGTATGGCGCTAAGGGTGCCAACTCCAAACGTCTCACTAGTTGACCTAGTTGTCGACTTGAAGCGTGAGGTAACGTTGGACGAAATCAACGATGCATTCTATTCAGCATCAAAAGGAAAACTCAAGGGAGTCCTTGATATCACGACAGAACCGCTTGTTTCAATCGACTTTAACACGAATGAACATTCTGCGATCATTGATGGTTTGTCTACAATGGTCATTGGTGCTAACAAAGTAAAGGTTCTTGCATGGTATGACAATGAGTGGGGATATTCTAGCAGAGTAGTAGACCTGACAAAGCATGTCGCCCACGCAATGTACAATTCTGCAACTGTAAAGGTAGGATAATACCAATAACGTAAAAAGCTTGCTTACAGGCAAGCTTTTTTGTCTTTGTTAAATGCCTTATTTTCATATAATTTCGCGGCCGGTCGTCGAGTGGGATTTAATACGGTTTTTAGCGGCATCCCCCTTGAAAGCCTATGGAATAGCTATCTCCCAAACTATAAAAATCAAAGCTTAAAATTCATGAAAAAATTTGATTTCATGTGTTGCAAAAAAAATATAAACAAAGTATACTAGTCATCGTGAACTTCTTAATAACGGTACCAATTGGCTACTTAAAGGGTTAGGACCTCTCTGGACTAACTTTCCCCCGTGGTAGTTAAGATACCATTGAAGCTAAGGGATTCATTCTAATATTATTAGAGGGGGAAATTGAATATGGAAACAATGGGTCGTCATGTAATTTCTGAACTTTGGGGTTGCAATTTTGAAAAATTGAATGATATGGATTTTATTGAACAAACTTTTGTTGGAGCAGCATTGAAATCAGGTGCTGAAATCCGCGAAGTGGCTTTCCATAAATTTGCGCCACAAGGCGTTAGCGGAGTTGTCATTATTTCCGAATCTCATTTAACTATTCATAGCTTCCCTGAACACGGATACGCTAGCATCGATGTTTATACTTGCGGTGATCTGAATCCTAACATTGCAGCTGACTATATTGCAGAAGTTCTGGGCGCTCAAACTCGTGAGAATATCGAAATTCCACGTGGCATGGGTCCTGTGCATGTAAAGCAAGCACAAGCTAAAGCTCTATAATTGAAAATATGAAAAATTCACAAGAGGTGTAGCGATACACCTCTTTTTATTTTGCCGTAAAATACGGTAGAATGATAATAGAAATAACTATCAGGAGGATTTTTGATGTCTTTTTTAAAATCCATATCAGGACGGTACGAGAAATTCAGTGGAACAAGTGAAAACAACAGGGATGAGCAGCTGAAGACACGCTATTATAAAACGAACTTTAACCAGATGTTCCAAACGGTCGAAGACTTGCTGAGGGCAGACCCTTCGCTTAAAATAACGAGTGTTTCAAAAGAACGTGGAGAAATATCAGCCGAATTGAAGGGGAAGCTGCCCGCCTTTTTAACAGCGACAGTTATCACCACAAAACCATTTGAGACCGCGGTCGACTTGCATATCTCTACTGAAAAGTTTTCACTGGCAGGCATCAACCGACTTTGAAGCAGGAGTTGCTGAAGATTTATGAGAAACTGGACTCCACACACCCGTTTATTGGAGCCGGGAAGTATGGAAATCAATAGTTCCTCTTGTCCCGTCCACATCTTTTTTATAAGATAATACTAGGATAATGCTTATGGACGTACTGGTGGAACAAGCGAATAGTCCTTCGCTCATACTATATTTCAAAATATTCGGAGCTGATCGAAATGAAATGTCCAACTTGCCAAAATAACTCAACCCGGGTTCTTGATTCAAGACCGGTTGACGATAGCCGGTCAATTCGACGCAGACGCGAATGCGAAGCTTGCGGATTTCGCTTTACCACCTTCGAGAAGGTAGAAGAAATTCCTTTGATTGTCGTAAAAAAAGAAGGTACACGCGAAGAGTTCAATCGGGAAAAACTCCTTCGCGGATTAATAAAAGCTTGTGAAAAGCGCCCCGTCGCCTTGAAAGAACTCGAGGATTTGGTTTTCGAAGTTGAAAAGGAACTTCGCAGCGATGGAGTTTCTGAAGTTAAGAGCGAAGCCGTTGGGGAAATGGTGATGGACAGGCTGTCGAAGATCGATGAAGTCGCCTATGTCCGGTTCGCATCAGTATACCGTCAGTTTAAGGATATCAATGTCTTTATTGATGAATTGAAAGAGTTATTAAAGAGAGAACAATGATAACAATGGGGTCCGGTTGACTCCTGGTAAAATCCTGAGGAGCTGAAGGGAACTTCAGCTCTTTTTAAGGCTCTTTTCGAATTTTCGTTAAAGGTTAGAGTTCTATGAAGAGAGCTTAGACAAGAAATGCAGCTATTGATTCAGAACGGAGGGAAAGGGATGGCTCAGCATTGGCAAGAGACTTTGCCTGTAGACCAGTATATTGTTGCGTCTGGTGGTTTATTGCATGACTACGATCGAAGGGTGCTCACTTTCTTGTACCAGCCTTTGCTTGGTCCAGCTTGCTTAAGCCTTTATATGACCTTATGGGCTGAACTTGAAGAAAACCGGCTTTGGTCAAAGCCTGTCACACACCATAACTTGATGACGATCATGGACATGAACCTGAAGGATATTTACCATGCTCGCCAAAAGCTCGAAGCAATGGGATTGCTGAAGACCTATGTGAAAAACAGCGAGGAAGGTCGTTCATTTATTTATGAATTGCAGCCTCCTTTGACTCCTGAACAATTCTTCCTCGATGGAATGTTAAATGTCTATTTGTATCGGAAAGTCGGCAAGAACCAATTTTTGCGGCTCAAGCGGTTCTTCAGTGATAAAAGTGTCAGGTCAGAACCTGGATATGAAGAGATTACGAAAGCATTCCAGGATGTGTTCTTGTCTGTACCGACTCAGGCACTCATGCATAATGAAGATTCTGCAGCCGACCTTCAGGCGGAGGAAGGGAATTCTTTTATCGGAAGAAGAGAAACTTCCATAATTCAGATTGATCCTGGGGAGTTCAACTTCGAATTGCTTTTGGGAGGGCTACAGGAATCACTCATCCCTAAAAAAGCTTTCACCTCGAAGGTTAAAGAAGCAATCAGCAATCTCGCTTTCCTATATGGGATAGATGCTTTGAAGATGAAGAACATCGTATTAAGTGCGGTAAATGAGGAAAACGAAGTAGATATAGAGGAACTCCGGAAGGCCGCTCGTGACTGGTACCAGTTTGAACACCAGGACCAGCTTCCTGCACTCTTGGATCGGACCCAGCCCCTCCAGCATAAAGCTGGTATCGAGAAGCCGAAAACGCAAGAAGAGGAATTGGTGGTTTATTTTGAAAAAACATCCCCCCGCCAGCTTTTGATTGACTTGTCTGGCGGTGCGGAACCATCGAAGGCAGACTTGCAGATCATTGAAGAGGTAATGTTCAAGCAAAAGCTGCTGCCTGGAGTCGTGAATGTTTTAGTACAATATGTTATGCTCAAAACGGATATGAAGCTGGCGAAGGGCTATATTGAAAAGATCGCCAGCCACTGGTCCAGGAAAAAAATATCGACCGTCAGGGATGCGATGCAGCTGGCTAAAAGCGAGCACAGGCAGTATCTTGAATGGGCAGAAGGGAAAAAAGCACCTTCTTCATCATCTGGAAAAAGAAAGCCTGTTCGTAAAGAAGTTCTGCCGGATTGGTTTGGCAAAAAGACCGATGGTGAGCCTCAGCAGCAAAAAACTGCTGCAGATGTGGATCCTGATTTTGAAATAGAAAAGAAAAAGCTTGAAGAAGAATTGAAGAAATTCAAATCTGGGAGGTGATTCATTTGCAAAACATTAATGAAACATTGAAGAAGCTGGCGAATAACCAGAATTTCCAGGAGCGCTATGAAGCTATCAAGAGGCAGGTGATGCAGGATATGCGTATCAAAGAATTCCTGGATGAAAATGCAGAGAATATCACCAGGGAAATGCTCGACGGCAGTATGTCGAAGCTGCATGAGTTCTCCAACCAGAGTAAAGGCTGTGAAGATTGCGAGAGTCTCGCAGGCTGCAAGAACATGATCAAGGGTTATGAGCCAGAGCTTTTCATAAAAGGGAACTTCATTGACATAAAATATGACCGTTGCAAAAAGAAGGTCATGCATGATGAGCAGCAAAAAAATGCACGCCTGATCAATAGCATTTTTGTGCCTAGGGAAATCTTGAAGGCATCATTCGGCGATATTGAGCTGGATGACGCCGGAAGGTTCAGGGCGATCAAGATGGCAAAAGACTTTGTTGAGAATTATGAGCCGGGCCGAAAACAAAAGGGTTTATTCCTTCATGGACCGTTCGGGACAGGTAAATCCTATTTGCTTGGAGCGATTGCGAATGAACTTGCACAGAAACAGATTAGTTCATTGATTGTGTATGTACCCGAATTTTTCAGGGAAATGAAAAATGCTATCGGTGATCATACTGTCAATGACAAGCTGGAAGCAATCAAAAAGGCGAATGTACTCATGCTTGATGATATCGGAGCAGAAACGATGAGCAGCTGGGCGAGGGATGAAATCCTCGGAACAATTCTGCAGTTCCGCATGCTTGAGAACCTTCCAACCTTTTTCACCTCGAACTTCGACCTTAAAGGACTGGAGCATCATTTGACGCACAGCCAGCGGGGAGAAGAGGAACAGTTGAAGCAGCAAGAATCATGGAACGGATTAAATATCTTGCCGAGCCGGTAAAAGTAGAAGGCAAGAATCGCAGAATATAAAAATGTGCCGCAGATAATCAAGTTGCGGCACATTTTTCGCTTATAACCAGTTATCGACCATATGGACACTTCTAAATTGTCCAAGTCCCCCATATATATAATCAGGGATTATTTAAGAGGGGGGATATGGTTGATTGAAATCATCTTCCAAAAAAAGCAGGATGCCTGGAATTTGTATCAACATTTAGTTGCCAGGCTTGCTTCATGGCAGGAAACGAATTCAATTCTTCTTAATGAAGATCGAAATAGAGTGCTTATTCCAGAAGAATTTTATAAAAATGAAAAGTTGCATGTACTCAAAAAATGTGTTTATGACTTTATTTTAAAGGTGAAACGTGATGACTGGCTAAGAGCCATCCTGGCAGAATCGTATTTTTATCATGACAGTGAAGAACAGGATCAAATCCTTGATATCATTTATTCCGTCATAGAAGGCAATCGTAGAGATCTGGCTCCTTTCATGGAAGGTGTCGGGGAACAAGGAATGATCCAGAGTTCAATTAGTGAAATTTTTAATGAAAAAGTCTCATTTTCTTTTGACTCCTTTGTCATGTTCAGGCTGAAGGCCTATACTGAGCAGCTCTCCCAATGGGTAGAGATTGCGATTGACGAGTATAAGATGGAACAGGAGTACCAGGTATTCCTTCATACCCTGAGGGATTTCCTGGAGGACAGGAAACCGCAGATGTCCCATTTATACCTGTTGATTGACGAAAACATGGTCTTTTATAATCAGCAATTCATAGAAATGAAACGGAGTGATCTATTTAAAACGATTGACCGCAAGCTGCTTGTCAACCATCCTGTCTATGTAGATTCTGGGACGATTGCTCCGTTGCTGTCGATTGCTCCTGAGACCATTTACTTGTACACGGACGATCCTCACCAGCCGTTAGTGAGGACGATCATCAATCTTTTTGAAGAACGTGTGAAAGTCAGTCCAGTCTCCGCTTTTCATGATGAAAAAGTAAACTTTTTTAAAGAGGATTGTGAAAATATACAATAGCCCACTTGATTTTCAAAACATTACAAACTATAATTACGTACATACTAAATCAATAGTAAATGTAATGATGAGGATATGGGCATTCTTGAAAGGTTTCCAGAGAGGGAAGGCAAGGCTGAAAACTTCCTAACACTAAAGAAACGCCTACCACCTCTGAACTCCAGCTGTGAACGCCTTTTGGCAAGTATTGGCTGGCGGCAGAAGCCGTTACCGCAACCAGAGCCATTCCTGCGTTATTTTTGCGCAAGAGTGGGAATTGGGTGGAACCACGTGTGATCAAACTCGTCCCTGTTTCAGGGACGGGTTTTTTATTTTTTTGGCTAATAATTGGCCATATTTTTAAAAGGAGGAAAAGCCAATGGCAGACATGTTAAAAATATCGTTTCCAGATGGAGCAGTGAAGGAGTTTCCGGCGGGCACAACTACTGAAGATATCGCCAGCTCGATCAGCCGGGCATAAAGAAGAAAGCCATTGCGGGTATGGTCAACGGACAGCCGTATGATCTCAAGAGAGCGATCGAGGAGGATGCAGCGATTGAGATCGTCACTCCAGAACATCCTGAGGCTCTTGAAATCCTGCGCCACAGTTCTGCTCACTTGATGGCACAGGCAATCAAGCGTCTATATAAAGATGTTAACCTCGGAGTAGGACCAGTAATTGAAGGCGGCTTCTACTATGATATCGATATGGAGCATTCTTTATCTCCGGAAGATTTGCCGGAGATTGAAAAGGAAATGAAGAAAATCATCAATGAGAACATTGAGATTGTCCGTAAAGAAGTAAGCCGTGAGGATGCAGTCGAGTTTTTCAAAGAGCTTGGGGACCCTTATAAGCTTGAATTGATTGAAGCGATTCCGGCGGATGAGAAGGTTACCCTTTATGAACAGGGAGACTTTGTCGACCTTTGCCGTGGGGTACACGTACCATCAACTGGCAAGCTGAAAGAATTCAAATTGTTGAGCATTGCTGGCGCATACTGGCGCGGCGACAGCGACAACAAGATGCTCCAGCGTATTTACGGTACAGCTTTCTTCAAGAAGGAAGATTTGAAAGAGCACTTGAGGCTGCTTGAAGAAGCGAAGGAACGTGACCACCGCAAACTAGGAAAAGAACTGAATCTATTCACTAATTCACAGAAGGTAGGCCAGGGGCTTCCATTATGGCTTCCGAAAGGTGCGACAATCCGCCGCATCATCGAACGCTATATTGTTGATAAAGAAGTCAGCCTTGGTTATGACCATGTCTACACTCCGGTAATGGGAAGTGTCGACCTATACAAAACTTCCGGACACTGGGACCACTATCAGGAAAATATGTTCCCGGTCATGGAAATGGAAAATGAACAGCTTGTATTAAGACCGATGAACTGCCCGCACCACATGATGGTGTACAAAAACAGCATCCATAGCTACAGGGAACTTCCAATCAGGATTGCCGAGCTTGGAACAATGCACCGTTATGAAATGTCCGGCGCATTGGCTGGGTTGCAGCGTGTGCGCGGGATGACTTTGAATGATGCCCATCTCTTTGTCCGACCTGACCAGATCAAGGAAGAGTTCAAGCGTGTAGTAGAGCTTGTGCTTGAAGTCTACAAGGATTTCGATATGAATGATTACTCGTTCCGTCTATCCTACAGAGATCCAGAGGACAAGGAAAAGTACTTCGATGATGATCAGATGTGGGAAAAGGCTCAAGCTATGCTGAAAGAAGCGATGGATGAAATGGGTCTGGAATATTTCGAGGCTGAAGGCGAAGCAGCATTCTACGGGCCGAAGCTTGATGTCCAGGTCAAGACTGCCCTTGGCAAAGAGGAGACTCTTTCAACAGTCCAGCTCGACTTCTTGCTTCCAGAACGTTTCGACTTGACTTATATTGGTGAAGACGGCAAGCATCATCGTCCAGTCGTTATCCACCGTGGTGTCGTATCGACAATGGAACGCTTTGTCGCCTTCCTGATCGAAGAATATAAAGGAGCGTTCCCGACTTGGCTGGCTCCAGTCCAGGCACAGATCATCCGGTATCTCCATCAGTCCACTATGACTATGCAAGAGAAATCAAGGAAAAGCTTAAGGCAGAAGGCTTCCGCGTGGAAATCGATGGCCGCGACGAAAAAATCGGCTACAAAATCCGCGAAGCACAAATGCAAAAAGTTCCTTATATGCTCGTAGTCGGTGACAATGAAGTAGTGGAAAAAGCAGTCAACGTCCGCAAATACGGCGAACAGAAATCCGAAACAATTGCATTTGATGAATTCCTGGAATCATTCAGGAAAGAAGCGAAGAAATAAGAAAAGCGAAAGCGCCTTGATCAGCCCCGACAAGCGGTGGAGGACCGACCAGTGAAGTCGTTCTTTGACTTCATTGGGCGGACCGAAGCGACTCGAAGGGCTAGGCGCTGGAGCTGGAATAAAAACAAGAGGGGCTTCTCTTGTTTTATTCAATCGGTTTGGAGCAAGTTGGACAAAGATTTTTTGTATAACTGCGCTGAATCCTCTGGCTGCAGTTGCGGCATGATTTAAGGTTAACAGGCGTATTGTCAATATCATTAGAAAAACCATAGCCTGTCCTGAAAAACTTCAATGCAGTGCCTGCAAGTAATCCGGTGATCACACCTGTGATGATGATCGCGATCAATATATGTACACCAGCTTTCTTGTCTATTTCTCCCATGAATTATCGCTAGAAATAAGAAAATGAGCTGTGACATCTTTTTATGTAGATAGAAATCTTTGTTTTGGTACTGCTTTTTGAAGATAATTTTACAATGCCTAAAAAAAGTATTGCAGCCTGTATTTCTATCTGATACAATACTTTTTGTTGCAGTTAACGAAAGTGATTCGTTTGACACATCAATTTCTTTATGCTATATTAGCAAGAGTTAACTGAATACAAGTTTTAGGAAAGAAGAAGCACCCGCTTCTCACCTGGTTGACGCAATTGTGCTGTTGGCAGGTAATACGTAAACGTCTAATTATTTTGTTTTCGTAAGTGTGGGTGTTGTCGCCTGCACTTTTTTATTGCAAAATAAAAATGGACTATATCGTATGTCATTGTGTGAGCAAGATGCGGCTTCGGCCTGGCAATGTACTTCTTCTCCTTGACAATGTATTCGACAATACCCTGGAGGTGGCTAATTATTAGCAAAGATGCGATGTTACTAAACGAGGGAATTCGTGCTCGCGAAATTCGTCTGATCGATCAAAACGGCGAGCAATTAGGAATCAAATCCAAAGCTGAGGCTCTTGAGATCGCAACGCGTGTAAATCTTGATCTTGTCCTTGTTGCTCCGAACGCGAAGCCTCCTGTAGGCCGGATCATGGACTACGGAAAATTCAAGTTCGAACAGCAAAAGAAAGAAAAAGAAGCACGTAAGAACCAAAAAATCATCACAACTAAAGAAGTCCGTCTTAGTCCTTCAATTGATGAGCATGACTTCAACACGAAGTTGCGCAATGCTATCAAATTCCTGGAAAAAGGCGATAAGGTTAAAGCATCAATCCGTTTTAAGGGCCGTGCAATAACCCATAAGGAAATCGGTCAGCGTGTTCTTGATCGCTTCTCTGAAGCTTGCAAAGAAGTAGCGACAATTGAATCACATCCGAAAATGGATGGCCGAAGCATGTTCCTAGTTCTAGCACCTAAAACTGAAAAGTAACGAGGAGGAAGTCCCTATGCCAAAAATGAAAACTCACCGCGGCACTGCCAAGCGTTTCAAGAAAACTGGAACTGGCAAGCTTAAACGTTCACACGCTTACACTAGCCACTTATTTGCTAACAAGTCTACAAAAGCTAAGCGTAAGCTTCGCAAATCCGCAATCGTTTCTAAAGGCGATTTCAAACGTATTCGTCACATGCTTGACAACATTAAGTAAATTCGAGCGATCTCGATTTATATAGGAGGGAAATTACATGCCACGTGTAAAAGGCGGTACAGTTACGCGCAAGCGTCGTAAAAAAAGTCATTAAATTAGCAAAAGGTTATTACGGTTCAAAACATACATTATACAAGGTTGCTAACCAGCAGGTTATGAAATCCCTAATGTATGCATTCCGCGACCGTCGCCAGAAGAAGCGCGACTTCCGCAAACTTTGGATTGCTCGTATCAACGCAGCAGCTCGCATGAACGGCCTTTCTTACAGCCGTATGATGCACGGCCTTAAGCTTGCAGGTATCGAAGTAAACCGCAAGATGCTTGCTGAACTTGCAGTAAGCGATGCAGCAGCATTCGCTCAGTTGGCTGAAACAGCTAAGAAACAATTCAACAAGTAATTAAATTGATAAGATGAACCATTCTCAAATTGAGGGTGGTTTTTTCTTTTTATAACGCTCTTTTCTCATACTTTGTTGCTATTGAATACATTATTGAATTAAATTACCTATATCTCTTCGTAAAGTTGATGCTTCTTATGAGAAAAGAGCATGCAAACTTAATACCGACCTGGAAAATAGGTATGCATTACGTTAAAATCGGCTTTAGGATTTTAACAACAATTTTTAGGAAAACAGCCTTTTATAAAGCTATAATGATTTCATAGAACTTAAAGAGGACGTGGAGATGTGGGGATATGGAGTTTGGCTGGCTTGATTGCAGTCATGAATCTTTGGGGCTTTTTTATCATGGGAATGGATAAAAAGCGGGCAAGAAACAATCATTATCGAATAAGCGAAAAAACACTGTGGAACGTTGCCTTTTTTGGTGGAGCAATCGGGGCAACAGCTGGTATGAAGCATTACAGGCATAAGACGAAGCATGTCCAGTTTAAATATGGGTTGCCGCTCCTTGCTATTATTGAGATTGGTATATTTACATATTTATTTAAGCTTTTGGCATAACAGCTTGTATGATTCTATAAGCTAGTAGCAACAAAGACTAAGCAGGCAGGTGACAAGAATGGATGATGCGTGGTCAATGCTGCTGATCATTGTGGAATCTGGTGGCTGGTATGCACCAGTATTGTTTATCTTGTTTCATGTTTTCCGCCAATTTGTATTCATACCTCCTGCGGTTATTTGTATCGCTGGAGGATTAATGTTTGGAATTATACCCGGAATTGTATATTCGCTGCTCGGTTTGTCGGGAGCAAGTATATTATTCTACTTTTTAATGAGACAGATTCCAGAGATGATGAACAAGCTAAGCAGGCTGAAAAAAAAGCTGGTAGGACGCTTCAGGGATCTGACCGTCGCCCAGGTCGCGCTGTTAAGGCTTGTGCCGGTGATTCATTACCAGCTGCTAAGCTTTTGCCTTTACGAGCGGAAAAGTAGTTTTAAAGACTTTATGTTCGCTTCATTTCTTGCGAATATTCCATTCGTCATCTTTTATACGATATTCGGGGAGTATGTTGGGAAATTTAACTCATTTACAGGGCTCTTTCTGATGATTGTATTTTTGCTGTCAGCCTATTTGTTGCGTGAGAAAATTATCTTCATTAAGTGGGGAGAATTTTTGATAGAACAGCATAAGAAAAAGCGTCCGGAATATATCGGACGCTTTTACATTTTATAATTCATCATCCTGGTCATGATTCGCCATGAATTCCTTAATCGGGCTTTTCCAGTCAATTTTGGCCACCGGATAACTCTCATGGATTTTCCGTTCGATGAATTGGAAATCCTCAAGGACAAGCCCTTTCAAGGCCGACGTTTTTTTTGGCCAAATGAAAATGGAAACAACCTCAAAGGCAGACGGAGTTGTGCCTAAATACTTTTCACCCTCAAACAGAACACCCTTATATGTTAATAAGAAATTCTTGCGGACATTGTCTGGATCATCCAATAAGAAAAAGCGCATCTGCTCATGGGCAAGCTCCAGCTTCCTTTTTGGATGGAATAAATATTTCACTGCGCTGTATATTAGAAAAATGAATAAAAACAATAAAACAAGACGTAAAAGCAGAATCATGACTGCCCCTCCAATGCGAACTTTCCTTATTTACGGATGAGATTCTAAATAGTTTCAACAATTTTATAATTGATTTATACTTTTTAAACGGCATGATTCAAACTTAAGTGGAAAGGGAAGCGTGTGGAACAAAATCAACGTCGAGTTTAACAGCGCTTTTTAGTTAAAACCTTTCGGAAATCTATCAATGGCTGAAAAGATCGGAATTATGACAGGTTTGATGGGAATACGAGAAAAGCTGTCAAGAAAAGGCCAGAATTGTGACAGGTTGGAAGGGAATCATAGAAAAGCTGTCAAAATACCCGGGAAATTAAGACAGCTTTTAAGAAATAACACGGATAGCTGTCAAAATCAAAGCAACTTAAGGCTAAAATTACAGATGGAGCTGAAAAATGAATACAACACACCTTTTTAAAATGCAAAAAGCACTTGATAGTCATATTGAATCGCAACATGGTCTCGAGAATGAAGATTTATTTGATCGAAAGGTCCTCGCGCTGCTTGTTGAAATCGGCGAACTTGCTAATGAGACGAGGTGTTTCAAGTTTTGGAGTATGAAGCCATCCTCCGAAAGGGATATCATTCTCGAGGAGTTTGTGGATGGAGTCCATTTTATCCTGTCGCTGGGGATTGAATGTGGATATGAAAATCTTGAGTCGGTCACCCCAAACAGAACTGCCGAAACCGACATCAGCAATCAGTCCTCGGAATATACGAATCAGTACAAAAATTCAGGAACAGCCGCAGCAAAGATGATTACGTTCATTTATTTGAAAGCTATATGGAGCTTGCGCTGATGCTTGGTATGGAAGACGATCAAATTGAACAGGCATATATTAAGAAAAATGAAGTAAATTATGATAGGCAGCGTAAAGGTTATTAGGCAGAATTTTTTGTACAATACCCCGCATGTCTAGTATAATAGGTTTCGAAACTACATATTAAGGGAGTCGAAATAATGGCGAAATTAGATGAAACATTAACAATGCTAAAAGATTTAACCGATGCCAAAGGTATTCCCGGCAATGAGCGTGAGCCAAGAGAAGTAATGAAGAAATACATAACTCCATTCGCTGATGAAGTAACTACGGACGGCCTGGGCAGCCTGGTTGCAAAGAAAGTCGGCAATGAGAATGGACCGAAAATCATGGTTGCCGGCCATCTTGATGAAGTTGGTTTCATGGTGACAAGCATCGATGACAAAGGATTCATCCGCTTCCAGACAGTCGGCGGCTGGTGGAGCCAGGTTATGCTTGCACAACGCGTGACGATTGTTACCCGTAAAGGCGAGATCACTGGTGTCATCGGTTCTAAACCGCCTCATATCCTCCCAGCGGAAGCGCGCAAAAAGCCAGTTGATATCAAGGATATGTTCATTGATATCGGTGCTTCAAGCCGTGACGAAGCGAAGGAATGGGGAGTAACTCCTGGAGACATGGTTGTTCCTTACTTCGAATTCACTGTTATGAACAATGAGAAAATGCTTCTTGCTAAGGCTTGGGATAACCGCATCGGCTGTGCAATTGCAATCGATGTCCTTAAGGGGCTTAAAGATGCAGAACATCCAACGTTGTATACGGAGTTGGGACAGTGCAGGAAGAAGTTGGCCTTCGCGGCGCGAAAACTTCCGCTCAAATGATCCAGCCTGACATCGCTTTCGGCGTTGATGTAGGGATTGCCGGAGACACTCCAGGTATTACCGAAAAAGAAGCTCTTAGCAAAATGGGTGACGGACCACAGATCATCATCTATGATGCATCGATGGTATCCCACAAGGGACTTCGTGACTTTGTGACAGACCTGGCTGATGAATTGAGCATTCCATATCAGTTCGATGCAGTAGCAGGCGGAGGAACAGATTCTGGCGCTATCCACCTGACACACCGTGGTGTACCAGCGTTGTCCATCACAATAGCGACACGCTACATCCACTCACACGCAGCAATGCTTCACCGTGACGACTACGAAAACGCTGTAAAGCTGATCGTTGAAGTCATCAAGCGTCTCGATAAAGAAACAGTTGAGAAGATTACTTTTGAATAAGATTTAGCAAAAAGTCCAGAAAATCTGTGATACCTGGTTTTCTGAACTTTTTTGTTTGTCTTTAAAACAATCACTACGTTTTGGACCATAATCACTACAAGATCACTGTGAATCACTCCAAAAATGCACTTGATCACTACGAAATTAACCATAATCACTACGAACTCGAGCTTAATCACTACTTTATCCATTTGATGGAAAAAAGAGTACCCATTCAGCACTAAAATAAAAGAACTCCTCAAAACGAAGGAGTCCTTCCAAATTTATTGCTTCCCTTTCAATCCATCTTCCAATGCGTTCAGCATTTCCTGTTTTTCTTCCTCTGAGGCATTTTGCCAGATGACTTCGAACAAAACTCCAAGTCCAGGAAGCATTTTTTCTTCGCCGTTCTGGATTGCGTCGACGATTGTATCTTTAAGCTCGTCCTGTGAATTTCCTGCTACGTTTGAAATGACAGCATTCCTAAGGTTTAAGTTCATGCTCTGCTCAAACTCCTTTCAAATTTACCAAGATGTTTATAGGATGAACAATTTTGGTTTTATTATGT
Source organism: Mesobacillus boroniphilus JCM 21738 (assembly GCF_000517385.1). Classification (GTDB taxonomy): domain Bacteria; phylum Bacillota; class Bacilli; order Bacillales; family Cytobacillaceae; genus Mesobacillus; species Mesobacillus boroniphilus. Next base: position 22,435 of record NZ_BAUW01000032.1, read on the forward strand.
ATCTGTTTTGAGCTATAATAATAAAATTGACAAGCCATATTAAAGGAGAGCCAGAATTGAAGTACATTCAATCTGATAAAAATCCGCAAGTTAAACAGTGGAAGAAATTGCTGACGCGAAAGGAACGAGACAAGTCAGGTATGTTCCTTGTCGAGGGATTCCATTTAGTTGAAGAAGCACTCACGAAAAAAGAAGATGTAGAAGAAATCATTTTAAGTGAAAAAACCGAATTGCCGCATGGCCTGGATTACGGCTCGATTCCTGTTGCGGTTGTAACGGATGAAATCAGCAAGCAGCTTGCTGACACCGAGACAACTCAGGGCATATTTGCTGTATGCCGGCAGCCGAAGAACCCAGAAACAAATGGAAAAACCTTTTTGCTGATTGATTCTGTCCAGGACCTGGTAACCTTGGAACGATGATTCGGACAGCTGATGCTGCCGGTATTGATGCTGTCATCGTTGGGAAGGGCAGTGTCGATATGTATAATCCTAAGGTTTTGCGCTCTTCGCAGGGAAGCCACTTCCATATGCCAGTTTTAAGTGGCGACATTTCCGAGTGGATGAACAAGCTCCAAGCCGAAAACATCCCGGTCTATGGAACCGCCCTTGAAAATGGAGTAGTTTTTACAGAGGCTGAAAAAGGAGAAGCCTTTGCCCTTCTCGTAGGAAATGAAGGAAGCGGGGTAAATAAAGAGTTTCTGGCAAAAACAACACAAAATCTTTATATCCCGATATACGGGAAAAGCGAATCACTGAATGTCGCTGTCGCAGCAGGTATTTTGCTATATTATTTAAAAACAGCAAAATAGGCCCTAAAACCATTTGATACTGCGCAAAGATTATAATATAATAAACAGCAAAAATAATATTTCAAAAACGATGACGGAGAAAAGTAGCTTGAAGATGGCCATCCAGGGAGAAAATGCCGGTGACTGGGAGCATTTTTATGGAACAGACAAGCGAAGTTCACCTCCTGAGTTGGCATCGGGACCGTTTTTACAAGCGTAAAGATGCATCGGCACAAAGCCGTTATCTCAATGAAGCGAACACGTAATACATAACTGTATTGCCTGTTAAAAAGGGTGGTACCGCGATAACCTTGACCTCGTCCCTTTACCAGGGATGAGGTCTTTTTGTGTTCAAAAAAGAAGAATATGAAGGAGGATTTACCAATGCAGGATCGTTTGAAAGAACTGCAGGCTGAGGCACTTGAAAAAGTCGCCGCAGCAGCTGACCTAAAAGAATTGAATGAAGTCCGCGTTTCCTATCTTGGGAAAAAGGGGCCAATAACAGAAGTACTAAAAGGAATGGGCAAGCTATCAGCCGAAGAAAGACCGAAAATGGGTGCCCTTGCAAATGAAGTCCGCGATGCGATTTCCGGCCAGGTCGAGGTTAAGCAGAAGGAACTTGAAGAGGCAGCAGTCCAAAAACAATTGGCAGCTGAGCAAATCGATGTGACTCTTCCTGGAAAACCAGTCAGAACTGGCAGTCATCACCCGCTTACGAGCATCATCGAAGAAATCGAAGATCTTTTCATCGGCATGGGCTACACAGTAGAGGAAGGCCCTGAAGTTGAAAAAGACTACTATAACTTTGAAGCGCTGAATCTTCCAAAAGGGCATCCAGCACGTGATATGCAGGATTCTTTCTACATCACAGAAGAAATATTGATGCGCACACATACATCCCCTGTGCAGGCAAGGACGATGGAAAAACACAAGGGTAAGGGTCCTGTGAAAATCATCTGCCCGGGCAAGGTTTATCGCCGTGATAACGACGATGCAACTCACTCACATCAGTTCATGCAGATTGAAGGGCTTGTCGTTGATGAGAACGTAAGAATGAGCGACCTGAAAGGAACACTTGAAGTTTTTGCAAAGAAAATGTTCGGCGAAGATCGCGAAATTCGTCTGCGCCCAAGCTTCTTCCCGTTCACTGAGCCTTCAGTCGAAATGGATATTTCTTGTAAAATTTGCGGAGGATCAGGCTGCAGTGTATGTAAGGGAACCGGCTGGATCGAAATCCTTGGAGCAGGGATGGTCCATCCAAACGTACTAGAAATGGCTGGATACGACTCAAAAAAATGCACTGGATTCGCGTTTGGTATGGGGCCTGAGCGTATCGCGATGCTTAAGTATGGAGTCGATGACATCCGTCATTTCTATACAAACGATGTCCGTTTCTTGAAGCAATTTTCAGTTGAAGAATAAGGATTAGGAGGGTAAAACCATGTTGGTATCATATAAATGGCTGCAGGAATATATCGATTTGGAAGGCGTATCAGCTGAAGAGCTCGCCGAAAAAATCACGAAAAGCGGCATCGAGGTAGAAGGCGTAGAAAAGTTAAATGAGGGTTTGAAGGGCGTAGTTGTCGGCCATGTCCTTGAGTGTGAAAAGCATCCGAATGCAGAAAAACTGAATAAAACACTAGTTGATCTTGGGAACGGTGAAACGGTTCAAATTATCTGTGGCGCGGCAAATGTCGGCAAAGGACAGAAGGTTGCCGTTGCGACAGTTGGAGCAGTTCTTCCTGGAAACTTCAAAATTAAAAAAGCAAAGCTGCGCGGTGAAGAATCAAACGGTATGATTTGCTCACTGCAGGAGCTTGGAATCGCAGGGAAACTTGCACCAAAGGAATATGCTGAGGGAATTTACAATTTCACTCCGGACACAGAAATCGGCAAGGACGCTTTAGAGGCTTTAAACAGGGATGACGAGATCCTTGAGCTTGGCTTAACTCCAAACCGCGCAGATGCGATGAGCATGCTTGGTGTTGCATATGAAGTTGGAGCGATTCTTGGCAAGGACATCAAGCTGCCAAATCCACAGCCTGAAACATCTTCAGAGCAGGCTAGTGACTATATCAACGTATCGGTTGAAGCAAAAGAAGATAATCCTCTTTACGTTGCAAAGGTGATCAAGAATGTAAAAGTTGGCCCATCACCAGTTTGGCTGCAAACAAGACTGATGGCTGCAGGCATCCGTCCTCACAATAACATCGTTGATATCACGAACTTTATTTTGCTTGAATACGGCCAGCCGCTTCACGCCTTCGATTACGATAAATTGGGATCAAAAGAAATCCTTGTCCGCCGCGCAAAGGATGGCGAAGTGATTGAAACGCTGGATGATGTCAAGCGTTCTTTGACACCGGAACATCTAGTTATCACGAACGGAACAGAGCCAGTAGCTCTTGCAGGCGTAATGGGCGGAGCGAATTCAGAAGTTGGCAGCGATACAACAACTGTCCTGCTGGAGTCGGCTTATTTTACAGGTGGAGTTATCCGCAAGGCTTCGAAGGACCATGGTTTGCGCAGTGAAGCAAGCTCACGCTATGAAAAAGGTGTGGATCCTGAAAGAGTTCGCCCGGCTGCAGAACGTGCCGCTGAATTGATGATTGAGCTTGCCGGTGGAGAACTTCTTGGAGGCGTTGTCGAGGCAGATTCACTCGAAGTTAAGCCAGCTGTTGTTTCAACTACACTCGGAAAAATCAATAAAGTTCTGGGAACAGACCTTGACATGACACAGGTTGAGGACATTTTTGCCCGCCTGAAGTTCGAAACATCTGTCGATAATGGCACAATCACAGTAACAGTACCAACTCGCCGAGGGGACATCACGATTGAAGAAGATTTGATTGAAGAGGTTGGCCGTCTTTATGGCTATGACAACCTGCCAACAACTCTTCCTGTAGGAGAGTCAACACCAGGACACCTTTCTGACTACCAGAAAAAGCGTCGTGTTGTCTGCCGTTACATGGAAGGCGCAGGTCTTTACCAGGCAGTCACGTATTCCCTTACAAGCGCGGAGAAAGCAACACAGTACGCATTGGATAAGCGCGAGCCTGTAGAACTGGCAATGCCAATGAGCGAGGACCGCAGCTATTGCGCTTAAGCATCGTACCTCAGCTGCTTGAAGTATTGAAATACAATATTGCTCGCCAGACTGAGAGTTTCGCTGTTTATGAAACTGGGGCAGTCTTCCTGAAGAACAGCAATGAAGACCTTCCTGAAGAACGCGAACACCTTGCTGCAGCCATTACTGGCCTATGGGAAAGCCATCCTTGGCAGGGTGAGAAGAAGCCTGTTGACTTCTTCGTTCTTAAAGGAATCGTTGAAGGATTATTTGCAAAGCTGGGCCTTGAAAGCCAGTTAGGTTTCGTGAAGGCTGAGCACGATGGACTGCATCCTGGACGTACGGCTGAAATATTGCTGAAAGGCAATGTTATCGGCTTCATCGGCCAGGTTCACCCAACTCAACAAAAATCACTCGACTTGAAAGAAACTTATGTTTTCGAGTTATCGTTAAAAGCATTATTGGAAGCAGAAACAGCGCCGTTGCAGTACACAGCAATCCCGCGCTTCCCGTCGATCACAAGGGATATTGCGCTTGTTGCTGCCAAAGCAACTGCTGCCGGCGACCTGGAGAAGATCATCACTGAAGCTGGTGGATCACTATTAAAAGAAGTAAATGTTTTCGACCTTTACGAAGGTGAAAAATGGAAGAAGGCAAGAAATCCCTTGCATTCTCACTGAAATACCTCGATCCGGAAAAAACACTGACAGACGAAGATATTGCAAAAGCACACAGTAAGTCCTTGCAGTTCTTGAAGAAAAAGCAGGAGCCGTATTAAGAGGATAAATTCGAAAAGGCAGCCCGCGGGCTGCCTTTTTAATATGAATTTCTGAGAATAACGTCAAAGTGCTTGTGACCTATACTCGTGCAATCTTCTTCGCTTTTTCAGTATTGGCAAAATGGAGCTTAACGAATTCTGGCAATACATCTATACCTTTATCGAGGATCAACCTTGCAGCCGCTTTATCAACAGCTGCGCCAGCACCTTTTGGTATCGTGAATCCTGCGCGTTTGCTGAGGTTCTCGAAATGGCGGACAAACGCGTAGCGGGCGATCATTGACGCTGCAGCCACTCCCAGATGAATTCCTTCTGCTTTTGTGCTGAACAGAACGTTTTCCCTGATAATCTTTTTTTGACCTTTCAAATGGGCGTAATAAATCTGCTCTTTTGCAAATTCATCAATCAGAATGGCTTCTGGTTTTTCAGGTGCGATTTTTTCAAGAACATGGTGGATCGCCTGGTTATGCAGCAGAGCTTTCATCTTTCCCTGCGACATGCCCTTCATTTGCATTTGGTTGTACTTTTCATTATGCAGTGTCAGCAGGCTGTGCGGTAAAAAGGTTACGAGCTGCCTGGCAATTTCGATGATTTTATCATCCTTGAGATTCTTTGAATCCTGGACGCCGAGCTCCTTCAATAATGGTATATCCTGCCGCCTGACATAAGCTGCGACGACTGTGATCGGACCGAAATAATCGCCAGTTCCCACTTCATCTGAACCGATGATGGAAATCTCGCCAATATTCTTTGGCAAATGGGAGCCTGGAGTTGGTGCAGCGGCTTTTTTAGCAGAAGGCGCTAGAGCCGTTCCCCAACTTGCGGCCTCGGTCTCCCCATCTTTTCCCTGGAACAATACTTTTCCTGATTTATAGGCAGTGATTGCACAGGAAGGTGTTTTGGCGGCAAAAATACTGCCAGGCGGAAGCTTATCAATGAGAAACTTACTGTAATACTCTTTCATCTTTTTGATTTCTTCCGGACTTTTCTGAAGGACACTGTTTCCCACTGCTCTACACTCCCTGTTTTACATTTTCAAAGTTATACATATTCTTCCAAAAACCATACAGATCTGACAGGCAAATACTTCCCAGCCTTTTACGTTCATGTTATAGTATAAAATAGGATTCTTATGAATGGGGGCATAAATGTTGTCAGACACAAAAAAAAATAAGTCGACTGTCGATATTTACGGACAGCAATATACGATCGTCGGCACAGAAAGCACCAGCCATATCCGGCTCATTGCTCGATGGTAGACGATAAAATGCGTGAGATCGGCTCAGCGAATCCTTCACTTGATACTAGTAAATTAGCTGTATTAACTGCTGTGAATGCCGTTAATGATTACATAAAAATGAAAGATCGTGTTGAATCGCTCGAAGCGGAAATTAAAAGGTTAAAGGACTGAAAAATGCATGCTTGATCTTGCTGTATTAGCTATTTTGCTTATTGGCTTCATTGTAGGATTGAAGAGGGGGTTCATCCTGCAAACCATCCATTTGGCTGGATTCATCGCAGCTTCATCGTGGCGTACATATATTATGACCAGTTGGCTCCGAAGCTGACTCTATGGATTCCATATCCGAACCTGGGCAGCAATGCGACGTTGAATCTTCTATTTGAGAATGCCAATTTAGAAGATGCATATTATCGGGCGATTGCATTTGCAGCCATTTTCTTTGCAGTGAAAATCCTGCTTCAAATCATTGGTTCGATGCTCGATTTTGTGGCTCACCTTCCAATCTTGAAGCAGCTGAACGTCTGGGCAGGAGGATTCCTTGGCTTTGTTGAAGTTTACTTGCTTTTGTTCATCGTTCTCTACATTGCTGCTTTAGTGCCAATCCAGACGATTCAGGGACCGCTGAACGATTCAATTCTAGCCGAAAATATCATAAAAAATACCCCAGTATTTTCCCAGCAAATTAAACAACTTTGGATTGAATACATGGCTGCATAACTTCTCTGTTGCGGAGAAGTTTTTTCTTTTTTAACAAATTCTCGTGATGCTAACGAGTGATAGGCTTGAAATGGCTTCATTATGGCAGGGAAAAGCTGCAACACCCAAATATAGACACAGCACAAATTCTGGCATTGTAACTCCTGATCATATCATTTTTCATTTAATTTCACAGTAGGGCTTGTTTTCTATAAAATAGAAGACAATGACTGCGGCCGGCTTAAACCGGTCGGGAATTTTAAAAGGCAGGTGGACATCATGTCTGTTAATAAAAAAGATATCGTAAAATTACTTGAAACGATCGCTATATATATGGAATTAAAAGGTGAAAACCCATTTAAAGTCTCTGCATTCCGCAAGGCTGCTGCTGCTCTTGAGGGAGATGAGCGCAGTATGTCAGAAATGGGCGAGTTGACTGAACTTAAAGGAATCGGCAAAGGAACAGCCGGAGTTATCCAGGAATTCATGGAGACGGGGCAATCAACTGAGCTGAAGGAATTGCAGGAAGAAGTACCGAGCGGGCTAATCCCACTGCTGCAGCTGCCGGGAATGGGCGGGAAAAAGATTGCCAAGCTATACAAGGAGCTGGGAGTAGAAGGCATCCACGACCTGGAGGAGGCTGCGAAGTCAGGGAAAATTCGTGACGTTGCAGGCTTTGGCAAAAAGAGTGAAGAAAAGATTCTTGCGGCAATTGAAAACTTTGGCACAAGGCCGGATAGACTGTCGCTTGCATATATGCTCCCGGTTGCGGAATTAATTGAATCATATCTTCAAAAGATAGAGGAAATCGAACAATTTTCAAAAGCAGGAAGCTTGCGCAGGATGAGAGAGACGATCAAGGATCTGGATTTCATCATTGCTTCAAAAAATCCGTCGGCGGTGAAGGACGAGCTGGTCAAAATGCCGAAAATAAAGGAAATTATCGCTGCGGGAGATACCAAGGTTTCTGTCACACTTGGCCTGGATTATGATGTGAACGTGGACTTCCGCCTTGTCGATCCTGAAGAATTCGCAACTGCGCTCCATCACTTCACTGGTTCAAAAGACCATAATGTAAGAATGCGTCAGCTTGCGAAGGAAAAAGGAGAAAAGATCAGCGAATACGGTGTGGAGAATGTAGAAACAGGTGAAGTCACCACATTCAAATCGGAAGAAGAGTTTTACCAATATTTCGGCCTTCCCTTCATTACGCCTGAGTTAAGGGAAGACGGCTCGGAAGTTGAATTATATAAAGAAAATTTGAAACTCATCACTCTTGAAGCAATTAAAGGCGATCTTCATATGCATTCAACGTGGAGCGATGGCGGCCATTCAATTGAGGAAATGGCAAGGGAATGTATCGCGAGAGGCTATAAATACATGGCGATCACAGACCATTCCCAGTATTTGAAGGTAGCGAACGGTCTGACGCCGGAACGCCTGCGGAAGCAAATTGAAGAAGTGAAAAAACTGAACAAGAAATTCGATGACTTCACGATATTGACAGGGATTGAAATGGATATTTTACCGGATGGTTCATTGGATTTTGAAGATGATTTGCTTGCAGACCTCGACTTGGTCATTGCATCGATCCATTCTTCTTTCTCCCAGCCAACCGAAAAAATCATGAATCGGTTGAAGACTGCGTTGGTCAATGCCCATGTTGATATCATCGCGCATCCCACTGGCAGGCTGATTGGTCGTCGTGAGGGATATTCGGTTGATATCGACATGCTGATCAAGCTGGCAAAGGGAACAAATACAGCTCTTGAGTTGAACGCGAATCCGAACAGACTTGATCTGGCATCAGAATATTTAAGGAAAGCTCAGGATGAAGGTGTCAAGCTTGTCATTAATACGGACGCGCATAAAGTGGATACACTTGAACATATGGGAATAGGCGTAACAGCCGCCAGGAAAGGCTGGATCAAGGAATCATCCGTCCTGAATGCATTGGATCTGAAAGGATTGCTGGATTTCCTGCACGGCCGTAATTAAGAAAGGGTTTCTTTTGCAAAGGAGCCTAATAAAAGTACCTTCGCTAAAGAAGAAGGAGGAAATTTTTGTGCAGCAGCGAGTTTTGAAAACACTTGAATTTGATAAAATCAGGAACCAGCTGATAGAACATGCCTCATCCTCATTAGGACGGGAAAAAGCAATTGCTTTGATGCCTTCTGTTGATTTTTCGGAAGTTGCCCGTTTACAGGAAGAGACAGATGAAGCAGTCAAGGTTCTAAGACTTAAAGGAAATGTACCGTTAGGCGGTATTCATGATATAAGGCCCCATGTAAAAAGGGCGCAAATCGGAGGCATGCTCAGTCCAATTGAGCTGGTCCAGGTGGCAAGCACAGTCCATGCCAGCAGACAGATGAAGCGATTTGTCGATGATCTGCAGGAAGTTACCGAGGTGCCCATTTTACTAAGCTATACTGAAAGAATCATCGTCCTTGCGAATTTGGAAGAATCAATCAGGAACGCGATCGATGAAGGCGGTGAGGTTCTTGACAGTGCAAGTGAAGCACTAAGATCGCTTCGCCAGCAGATGCGAACGCGAGAAGCAAGAGTTCGTGAAAAATTGGAAAGCATGATTCGTTCATCCAACGCGTCAAAAATGCTCTCGGATGCCATCATCACTATCAGGAACGATCGATTTGTCATCCCTGTAAAACAGGAATATCGCTCGCATTATGGCGGTATCATCCATGATCAAAGTTCTTCCGGGCAGACGATGTTCATTGAGCCGCAATCTGTTGTCCAGTTGAATAATGAACTACAAAGCATCCGGGTAAAAGAGCAGCAGGAAATCGAAAGAATCCTTTCAGAGCTTTCAGCACTTACCGCCGACCATCATAATGAGCTATTGCAAATCGTCATCATCATGGGAGAACTGGATTTCATGTTTGCCAAGGCGCAATACGGAAGCAAAATCAAGGGCTCAAAGCCAATCGTTAATGATGAGGGCCTTATCAACCTTTTCCAGGCAAGACATCCACTGATCCCGATGGAGGAGGTTGTTCCTAACAGTGTCACTTTAGGGAGTGATTATACGACGATTGTCATCACCGGTCCGAATACCGGAGGTAAAACCGTTACTTTGAAGACAGTAGGACTTTGTACACTAATGGCCCAGGCAGGAATGCAGATACCCGCACTTGACGGATCTGTAGTGGCTGTTTTTGGCTCGGTTTATGCTGATATAGGTGACGAACAATCAATCGAGCAGAGTTTGAGTACTTTTTCATCCCATATGGTCAATATCGTGGAAATCCTTGAAAAGGTTGACCACAATAGCCTTGTGCTATTTGACGAGCTTGGTGCCGGGACTGATCCTCAGGAAGGAGCAGCACTGGCAATCTCAATACTGGACGAAGTGTATCAGCGCGGTGCAAGAGTGATCGCAACAACCCACTATCCGGAGCTAAAGGCCTATGGATACAATCGGGAAGGCGTCACCAATGCCAGCGTAGAATTCGATGTGGAAACATTGAGTCCGACTTATAAGCTATTGATTGGCGTACCAGGCCGAAGCAATGCTTTTGAAATTTCCAAGAGGCTAGGATTGAAAGAATCTGTCATTACTACAGCAAGATCCTATATCAGCGCTGACCGCAATGAGGTCGACAACATGATTGCTTCCCTTGAGTCCAGCCGTAAGCAGGCGGAGAGAGACCGCGAAGAAGCAAACCAGCTGTTGAAAGATGCAGAATATCTGCATAAGGATTTGCAAAAACAGATGGCGGAGTATTATCAGAAAAAAGATGAACTAGCCGAAAAGGCAAAAGGAAAAGCTGCTTCAATCTTGGAAAAAGCGAAGGAAGAAGCGGAAGAAATCATCCGCGACCTTCGGAAGCTGCGTCTTGATAAAGGTGCCGAAATCAAAGAGCATGAATTAATCGACGCCAAAAGGCGCCTAAGTGAGGCGACTCCTGAACTCAACCAGGCGAAAAAAGGCGGAGGAAAAGCGAAACCAGCAAAACACGAGTTCAAGCCAGGGGATGAGGTCAAGGTTCTGACCTTTGATCAAAAAGGACACCTTGTTGAACGAGTTAACGCTAAAGAATGGCAAGTACAGATTGGCATTCTCAAGATGAAAGTGAAAGAAACGGATATGGAATATATCAATTCTCCTAAGCCGGTAGAAACAAAACCATTAGCCATAGTGAAGGGCAAAGACTTCCACGTTGGATTGGAGCTTGATCTCAGGGGAGAGCGTTATGAAGATGCCCTCATGAGAGTAGAAAAATATATCGATGATGCCTTGCTTGCCGGCTACCCAAGAGTCAATATCATCCACGGAAAAGGAACCGGGGCATTGAGGCAGGGAGTCCAGGATTACCTACGCAACCACCGGTCAGTCAAGAAAATAAGATTCGGAGATGCAGGTGAAGGTGGAACAGGCGTGACTGTAGTAGAATTCAAGTAAAGTTACGCGTGCAAAATAATGCAAATCCCCGTCACAACACTTTATAATAGGCAGTGGGGTAAAATCTTTTCAGGGAGAATGGATATGGATCATTTTTGGGAAAATGAATATATAGTTACAGCTGGTTATTATAGTGTATCGATTCTCTGCATCGTCGTATTCCTGGCTGTTTTTGAACTGGTGACAAAATACCGCAACTGGGAAGAAATCAAAAAAGGGAATATTTCCGTTGCGATGGCCACAGGCGGGAAAATCTTTGGTGTAGCCAATATATTCCGCTATTCCATCAATCAGCATGATTCGCTGCTCACGATGATCAGCTGGGGAGTTTTGGGTTTCGTTTTGCTTTTGATAGGATACTTTATTTTTGAATTCCTGACACCCAAGTTCAACATAGATAAAGAAATAGAAAACGACAACCGCGCAGTAGGCCTGATATCCATGGTCATTTCTATCGGCCTGTCGTATATCATCGGAGCAGGAATTTAACAGGGGGATCTAAAAGAGTGGAAAAACTGGCTAAAATATTGCTGATTCTATGTGGGGTATTCTTGTTAGTCGGCATTGTCTATATGATGTTTTTTGCATAGGAATTTGAAAAACCGCCTTATCGGCGGTTTTTTTCACTTTATGAGAAAGTATAAAACTTTTACTTTGATTAGTGTCTAGCACGAGCGCCTAGCCCCTCGAGTCGCTTGTCTAGTGTCGCCTCCTAGAAACTCCGAAACTTCAACTCCGCCGCAGAAGCAAAAAGCGCTTCTGCCGGCGGAGTCTCCAGTTTCTGCGTTTCTGGGCAGTCGGCTATACTTTTCGGTTTCGGTCCGCCCAATGAAGTCAAAGAACGACTTCACCGGTCGGCCTCCAGCGCTTGTCGGGGCTGAACGAGGCGCTTGCGCTTTTTGTTCAGTTGGAGAGAAAGAAAGGTTAAGAATCAATTATATTAATGGGAGTTTGTCCCTATAATCCTCCAAAAAAACTATTCTAATTGTCATAAAAAGACCATTATATTATAATGGGAGATAGAATTTTCAAAAAATTTTAAATAAGGAGGCAACAAGATGGAAGTAGAAAAACCATGGCTGTCGCAATACCCTCCGGAAATTCCTGCTCATTTGGATCTTCAGCAAGCAACGGTCCAGGATTACTTGAAGCAGACTGCTGAGAAATACCCTGATAAGGTGGGAATCCACTTTATGGGCAAAGAGCTGACGTATAAGCAAGTCTACAACTATGCGAAAAAACTGGCTGCCTATCTGCAAGACCTGGGAATTGAAAAAGGAGACAGGGTTGCGATCATGCTCCCGAATACTCCTCAGTCTATCATCAGTTACTATGCAATCCTGATGGCTGGGGGAATTGTCGTTCAAACCAATCCGCTGTATATGGAACGGGAGCTTGAATATCAGATGAAGGACTCTGGTGCGAAGGCAATCATCACGCTCGACATTTTATTCCCAAGGGTCTCTAAGGTCATCGCAAACACGGATTTGGAGAATGTAATTGTAACCGCTATCAAGGACTATCTTCCTTTCCCAAAAAATCTTGTCTATCCATTCATCCAGAAAAAGCAGTATGGCATCATCGTAAATGTGAAGCATGAAGGCCAGAACCATCTTTTTACTGAAATTATGAAACAGCCTGCCGGTAAAATTAAAGAATATGATTATGATTTTGAAGAAGATTTGGCTTTATTACAATATACTGGCGGAACAACAGGGTTTCCGAAAGGCGTTATGCTGACTCATAAAAACCTGATTGCGAATGCGGCGATGAGCAATGCATGGCTGTATAAATGCAAACCGGGCGAAGAAACAGTACTTGGGATTCTTCCATTTTTCCATGTCTATGGCATGACGGCAGTATTGATTCTATCCGTAATGCAAGGCTCGAAAATGGTCCTATTGCCAAAATTCGACCTGAAACAACACTAAAGACAATCCAGAAGCAAAAGCCTACACTGTTTCCGGGAGCACCTACCATCTATATCGGTCTGCTGAATCATCCCGACTTAAAAAAATATGATCTATCGTCAATTGATTCCTGTATTAGCGGTTCAGCTCCACTGCCGGTCGAGGTACAGGAGAAATTCGAACAGATCACTGGAGGGAAGCTTGTTGAAGGGTATGGTCTAACTGAATCATCCCAGTCACTCATGCGAATTTCCTGTGGGATAAAAAACGTGTGAAAGGGAGCATTGGTGTACCTTGGCCAGATACTGATTCTGTTGTCCTATCAATGGAAACCGGTGAACCGCTGCCTCCTGGAGAAGTTGGAGAAATAGCAGTCAAAGGGCCCCAGGTAATGAAGGGATATTGGAACAGGCCCGAAGAAACAGAGCAAACACTTAAAGATGGATGGCTGCTCACCGGCGACCTTGGGTATATGGACGAGGAAGGATATTTCTATATTGTCGACCGGAAGAAAGACATGATCATTGCCGGAGGCTTCAATATTTATCCGAGGGAAATTGAAGAAGTCCTATATGAACATCCAGCGATCCAGGAGGTTGTGGCAGCAGGAATCCCAGATCCGTATCGAGGTGAAACGGTAAAAGTATATATTGTTCTTAAAGAGGGTGCACAAGCGACAGAAGAAGAACTGAATGAATATTGCCGCAAACATCTTGCTGCATATAAGGTGCCGAGATTATTTGAATTCAGGAAAGAACTTCCTAAAACTGCTGTAGGTAAAATTCTCAGAAGAGCATTAGTTGATGAAGAAAAAGCGAAAAGACAGGAAGACGAACAGAAGCGAGCTTAATTTTGAAGCCGGCTCATCAATCGGCTCTTTCTTTTTGATGAAGAAGGGTTGTCCGAACGAAATACATTTCCTTGACAGAAATGTGAGTGAATACTATTATAAAAATATGAATGATGATTCATTCAGTGAAAAGTATTGCAGACAAAAATTCGTAAACGGGAGTGTGCCACTGTAGCATTTAATGCTTGTGCTTTTCCTGGAGCGGGAGTGAAAGAAATGAAAAAAAACAGGCCGAAATATATGCAAATAATTGATGCAGCAGTGGTCATTATCGCAGAAAACGGCTACCACCAGGCGCAGATTTCTAAAATAGCAAAGCAGGCTGGAGTGGCTGATGGGACCATTTATTTGTATTTCAAGAATAAGGAAGACATACTGATTTCTCTGTTCCAGGAGAAAATGGGTTACTTCGTAGGAAGTGTTGAAGAAAAAATTGCAGGAAAACAAACAGCAACAGAGAAATTATATATGTTGGTCGAAACGCATTTCAAAATTCTTTCAGATGACCGACATCTTGCAATTGTAACCCAGCTGGAGCTAAGGCAGTCAAATAAGGATCTCCGGCATAAAATCAACGAGGTGCTTAAGGGCTACTTAATGCTGATCGACAAAATCATTTTGGAAGGCATAGAGAATGGAGAGTTTTCAAGCTCCCTGGATTTGCGTCTTGCAAGGCAGATGATTTTTGGTACAGTAGATGAAACTGCGACTTCATGGGTCATGAATGAACAGAAATACAATCTCGCTGACCTGGCTAAAGCGGTACACCAGCTGCTGATCAGCGGCTGTGGTTACCAGGACAACAAACCGGTCCTTTAATTACATCTTTCCCTTCTTTCCGAGGCGTTGAAATGCCTGGAAAGGAGGAAAAGGCAGTGTGAAAAGGCCGCTTCGCAATAAGGCGGAATGCCTAAATGCGAAGAAAGCCTTCATGTAAAAGGAGGGGAAAATGTGGAGTATCTCAAATGGTCTGCGGAGGACAGGATTGCTACGATTACGATAGCCCGTCCGCCGGCAAATGCCCTCGCTTCTGGCCTGCTGAAGGAATTATCGGCAGTCCTTGATGAAATTGAGGGAAATGAAGAAATCAGGGTTGTCTTAATCCATGGTGAAGGAAGGTTCTTTTCTGCAGGAGCAGATATCAAGGAATTCACCACAATTAAAACAGGCGAAGATTTTGCCCAGCTTGCTGAGTACGGTCAGGATTTGTTTGAACGCATGGAGCACTTTCCAAAGCCTATTATCGCTGCTATTCATGGAGCGGCATTGGGCGGCGGACTGGAACTTGCGATGGCATGCCACTTCCGCCTTGTAGCTGAAAATGCGAAATTGGGATTGCCAGAGCTGCAGCTTGGCTGATTCCAGGATTTGCAGGCAGCCAGCGTCTTCCGCGTTATGTAGGCGTTGCCAGAGCGGCAGAGCTGCTGTTTACGAGCGACCCAATCACAGGTGTGGAAGCAGTCCAATATGGATTGGCCAATCACGCTTATCCTGAAGAGCAGTTGCTTGTACACGCGTACAAGCTTGCCGGGAAAATTGCTAAAAAGAGTCCAGTTTCCATTGGTGCGGCTATTAAACTCTTGAACTATTCCAAGCACGAATCCTTCTACAAAGGAGTTAAGGAAGAAGCCAAGCTTTTTGGCGATGTCTTCCTGTCAGAGGATGGACAGGAGGGAATCAAGGCATTCCTGGAAAAAAGGTCACCGGATTTTAAAGGCAGATAAGCAAACCTTTTAGCATAATTTTTTTATAATAAATTTTTCTAATCTTTAGAACAGCTAAAATGTTTGAATACTTAGGAGGGGAACAAATGAATATCTACGTTCTAATGAAAAGAACATTCGATACAGAAGAAAAAATCACGATCGCAAACGGCAAGATCAATGAAGATGGCGCTGAATTTATCATCAATCCTTACGATGAATATGCTATTGAGGAAGCAATCCAGGTAAGGGACACTCAAGGCGGCGAAGTTACTGTTGTTTCTGTAGGCAATGAAGAAACAGAGAAACAACTGCGCACTGCTTTGGCTATGGGAGCAGACAAAGCTGTATTGATCAATATCGAGGATGACGTTGAAGACGGCGACCAGTTCACAACCGCAAAAATCCTTGCTGAATACCTTAAGGATAAGGAAGCTGATCTCATCCTTGGCGGAAATGTCGCAATCGATGGCGGATCTGGCCAGGTAGGACCTCGAGTTGCCGAACAGCTTGGAATACCTTATGTAACAACGATTACTAAACTAGAAATCAATGGAACAACTGCAACTATTACTAGAGACGTAGAAGGGGATTCAGAAGTTATTGAGACAAGCCTTCCTGTTCTTGTAACTGCACAGCAAGGTCTGAATGAGCCTCGCTATCCATCTCTTCCAGGGATCATGAAAGCAAAGAAAAAGCCTCTTGATGAGCTTGAACTTGATGATCTTGATTTGGATGAGGACGATGTAGAAGCTAAGACAAAGACAATTGATATTTATCTTCCTCCGCAAAAAGAGGCAGGAAAAGTCCTTCAAGCGAACTAGCCGATCAGGTCAAGGAACTTGTCAACCTGCTTCACACTGAAGCAAAAGTCGTTTAAGACAAATAGGAAGAATAAATACGCAGGAGGTAAATTAAATGGCGAGAAAAGTATTAGTATTGGGAGAAGCACGTGACGGACAACTTAGAAACGTTTCTTTCGAAGCGATTGCAGCTGCAAAAACAGTTGCTGAGGGCGGAGAAGTAGTTGGAGTATTGGTTGGAGAGTCTGTAAATTCATTAGGAAACGACCTATACCAGTATGGTGCTGACAAAGTTGTGGCAGTAGAGGATACCAAGCTTGCACAATATACACCAGATGGTTTTTCACAAGCATTGATGGCTGTAATCGAACAGGAAAATCCAGAAGGTGTCATTTTTGGACATACATCACTTGGAAAAGACCTTGCTCCTAAAATCGCAAGCAAATTGGGTTCCGGCCTGATTTCCGATGCAGTAGCAGTGGAAGAAGCAGGCGGTAATCTTGTTTTTACTCGTCCAATCTATTCTGGTAAAGCCTTCGAAAAGAAGATTGTAACCGATGGACTAGTGTTTGCGACAATCCGTCCGAACAACATCGCTCCACTTGAAAAAGATCCAGGGAAATCCGGAGAAGTTTCAACTGTCTCTGCTGAAATCAAAGATTTGAGAACAATCATCAAGGATGTTGTCCGTAAAGCAACAGAAGGCGTAGATCTTTCCGAAGCAAAAGTTGTAGTTGCAGGCGGACGCGGTGTAAAAAGTGAAGAAGGCTTTGAGCCGCTTAAGGAACTTGCTGACGTTCTAGGCGGAGCTGTAGGAGCTTCACGTGCGCATGTGACGCTGACTACTGTGACTATTCACTGCAAATCGGCCAGACAGGCAAAGTCGTAACTCCAGACTTATATATTGCTGCTGGTATTTCCGGAGCAATCCAGCACCTTGCAGGTATGTCCAACTCCAAGGTCATCGTAGCGATTAACAAAGACCCGGAAGCAAATATCTTTAAAGTCGCAGATACGGCATTGTTGGCGATTTATTCGAAGTTATTCCAATGCTTACTGAAGAATTCAAAAAGCTTAAAGTAAACGCTTAATTTTAGTTAATTCCAAAAAACGGACGTCACACACGTCCGTTTTTTGCTTGAAAATGCGAATTAAATAGAATATCCAAATGTAAAAAGGGTAAATTACAATAAGAGCAGATAAATAGCATCAATTGGTAAACGATGATATACTGACGTTAGTATTCAGATTTTTTTAGGAGGCATTTATATGGCTATTACACATGCTACTGACGCAACCTTTGCTAACGAAACAGGATCAGGCCTAGTGCTTGTTGACTTTTGGGCACCTTGGTGCGGACCTTGTAAGATGATTGCTCCTGTGCTTGAAGAACTAGATTCAGAAATGGGCGACAAAGTGAAAATCGTGAAGCTTGATGTTGATGACAATCAGCAAACTGCTGCACAATACGGCATCATGAGCATCCCGACACTACTTGTCCTAAAAGATGGTCAACCAGTTGATAAAGTTGTCGGTTTCCAGCCTAAAGAAGCACTTGCAGGCCGCTTGCAACAGCATATCTAAGCTATTATATGCAAAAAATCCCCGCCTTCTATCGAAGGCGGGGATTTTTTATTG
>NZ_BAUW01000031.1 GCF_000517385.1 Mesobacillus boroniphilus JCM 21738
GATTCGCCCGATGAAGTCAAAGAGCGACTTCACCGGTCGGCCCTCCAACGCTTGTCGGGGCTGACCAAGCGCTTGCGCTTTTTGTTCATTTTTATAAGATAGGCTCTGTTAAAGCCCAAGGTGTTATAAAGCAACGTTGATTGTAGTTGAAAGCGCGAAGACTCCTCCGAAAATGCTAACGCATTTTCATCGTGCGTGGGCAGTTTCGGGGAAGCTCATTCAATGTCCTGCGGAATGAGCAAGTCATGGGGAGACCCCGCAGGCGCATTAAGCGCCGAGGAGGCTCCCCGACTGCAAGGAAGAATTTGATCTTTGAAAAAGCCGGCAGTTGGGCTTTTTCATAATTCTTCCCCGGAAAGTGAAGCGCCTGGAACGAAAATCAACAGCCGACTTTAAAAGAGCCATAAGATAAAAAAACACAAGTAAAGAACCTGGGGAATATTCATGCCTGCAATTGGCCTTTGAACCCAATATACAGCACTAATACAGTTTGCATTAAAAGTGAATTATTATAGTACAGTAAATAATAAACGGTAATACAGTTACTTTATTGTGATAATAACATACCGATAGTGAATAAAATTTAAAAAGATGAAACATAGTATTTGACGGACTTATTTTCGTATTGTAAACTAAAAAACGAATGAGCGGATTGTATTAATCAATTTTTATTTTTCACTAATACAGTATTTGTGGAATAAGAATGGACAAATAAAAGTTTTTTTATAGTGAATCTGTGGAAAACTATAGAATGGTGTGTTCAATCGGTGTTCCAGGGGAGTTTTTTTAAAAAACTTCTTGTTTCATTATTAATCGGCCAAAAAACAATTCAGCTCTGACATGTATTTAGAAACCCGGGGAAGTTTATCCTGATATTGGGTAACCTATTTTTGTATATTCAATTAAAATTCATGAAGTATGAAAGGAAGAGGTGGCTCTGATGGCATCTAAAACGAAAAACAAAACTTTTGATGCAGTGAAGCAGCTCGAAAATGTTGAAAGCCAATTTGAAATGTTCCAGATTTTGAATGAAGAGGGCGAAGTTGTAAATGAAGCGGCAATGCCTGAGCTTTCGGACGAGCAATTACAGGAATTAATGAAGCGTATGGTTTATACAAGGATTCTCGATCAGCGTTCAATTTCATTGAACCGCCAGGGACGACTGGGATTCTATGCTCCTACAGCAGGACAGGAAGCTTCCCAGCTTGCATCGCAATTTGCACTTGAAAAAGAAGACTTTATCCTTCCTGGGTATCGCGATGTTCCCCAAATGATCTGGCATGGCCTTCCGTTAACACAGGCTTTCTTGTTTT
This sequence comes from Mesobacillus boroniphilus JCM 21738, assembly GCF_000517385.1. Lineage (GTDB taxonomy): Bacteria > Bacillota > Bacilli > Bacillales > Cytobacillaceae > Mesobacillus > Mesobacillus boroniphilus. Next base: position 1,314 of record NZ_BAUW01000031.1, read on the forward strand.
CACGCGGACACTTCAAGGGTAATCAAATCCCAGAAGGAGTAAATGTCATTTCACCACAAATCATCATTGGAGCTCAATACGTCCAGGCAGCTGGTGTTGCTCTTGGAATGAAGAAGCGTGGAGCACAAGCAGTTGCTGTAACTTACACAGGTGATGGCGGATCATCTCAAGGTGATTTCTACGAGGGAATCAACTTTGCAGGTGCATACAAAGCACCAGCTATCTTCTTCGTTCAAAACAACCGTTTCGCGATTTCTACACCAGTTGAAAAGCAGACTGCTTCACTGACAATTGCTCAAAAAGCTGTTGCTGCTGGTATCCCTGGTATTCAGGTTGACGGAATGGACCCGCTTGCAGTTTACGCAGTTACTCTTGAAGCACGTAAACGTGCAGTTAACGGTGAAGGCCCTACATTGATCGAAACAATGACTTACCGTTACGGTCCACATACAATGGCTGGTGATGATCCTACTCGTTACCGTACAGCTGATTTGGACAATGAATGGGAAAAGAAAGATCCATTAGTTCGTTTCCGTAAGTTCTTGGAAAAGAAAAACCTGTGGACTGAAGATATGGAAAACGAAACAATCGAAAAAGCAAAAGAAGAAATCAAAAACGCTATCAAAGAAGCGGATGATACTCCTAAGCAAAAAGTAACTGACCTTATGGAAATCATGTATGAAGAAATGCCAGACTACTTAAAAGAACAGTATGAAATATATAAAGAGAAGGAGTCGAAGTAAGCCATGGCTCAAATGACAATGATTCAAGCAATTACAGACGCTCTTCGCGTTGAGATGAAGAACGATCCAAACGTACTTGTATTCGGGGAAGACGTAGGCGTCAACGGCGGTGTATTCCGTGCGACTGAAGGTCTTCAAAATGAATTTGGAGAAGATCGTGTATTTGATACACCGCTAGCAGAATCCGGTATCGGCGGATTGGCGATTGGTCTTGCGCTTCAAGGTTACCGTCCTGTTCCTGAAATCCAATTCTTCGGCTTTGTTTTCGAAGTTATGGATTCCATTGCAGGGCAAATGGCTCGTATGCGTTACCGTTCGGGCGGCCGCTACAGCTCACCAGTAACTATCCGTTCACCATTTGGCGGTGGCGTACATACTCCAGAGATGCACGCTGACAGCCTTGAAGGAATGGTTGCACAGCAGCCTGGCCTAAAGGTTGTAATCCCATCAACTCCATATGATGCAAAAGGTTTGTTGATTTCATCCATCCGTGATAACGATCCAGTCATATTCCTAGAGCACATGAAGCTTTACCGCTCTTTCCGTCAAGAAGTACCGGAAGAAGAGTACACAATTCCACTAGGAAAAGCAGATGTAAAGCGTGAAGGAAAAGATCTTTCAATTATCACTTATGGTGCAATGGTCCACGAATCACTAAAGGCAGCTGAAGAGCTTGAAAAAGAGGGTTACTCTGTAGAAGTCATCGACTTAAGAACAGTAATGCCTTTCGACATTGAAACAATCATCGCTTCTGTTGAAAAAACAGGAAGAGCGATTGTAGTTCAGGAAGCACAAAAACAGGCTGGCATGGCTGGACAGATTGTTGCAGAAATCAATGATCGTGCAATCCTTAGCCTCGAAGCACCTGTGTTGCGCGTAGCAGCTCCAGATACAGTATTCGCATTCTCTCAAGCAGAATCTGTTTGGCTGCCAAACTACAAAGATGTAATCGAAACAGCTAAAAAAGTACTTACTTTCTAAAATTCGGAGAAATTATAAAGGTTTGAAAAAACTTAGGAGGGTGAATTCCATTGGCATTCCAATTTAAGCTGCCAGACATCGGCGAAGGCATTCACGAGGGTGAAATCGTCAAATGGTTCGTAAAACCTGGAGATAAAGTTCAGGAAGACGATGTACTTTGTGAAGTACAGAATGATAAAGCAGTAGTAGAAATTCCTTCACCAGTTGCAGGCACAGTAGAAGAAGTATTAGTTGATGAAGGAACAGTTGCAACAGTTGGACAGGTACTTGTAACTTTTGATGCACCAGGATATGAAGACCTTAAGTTTAAAGGTGACGAGGAACATGCACCTGCTGAACAGCCTAAACAGGAAAAGACGGAAGCTCAGGTTCAGTCTACATTAGAAGCTGGTCAAAAGATTGAAAAAGAAGCAACAGAAGCTCCTGCTCCTGCAGCTGAAACAGGTGCTGGCGCAGCGGCTGCTCCGCAAGCGGAGGTTGATCCAAACCGTCGAATCGTGGCAATGCATCTGTCCGTAAATATGCTCGTGAAAAAGGCGTGGATATTCGTCAGGTTGCCGGTTCAGGCAAGAACGGCCGAATCGTAAAAGATGATATCGACAGCTTCTTAAGTGGAGGGGCTTCGGCAGCAGCTGCACCGCAAGCAGAACAAGTACAGGAAACACAAGCAGAAGAGGCGCCAAAAGCTGTAACGGCTCAGGCAATTCCAGAAGGACAATACCCTGAGACACGCGAAAAAATGAGCGGAATCAGAAAAGCGATCGCTAAAGCAATGGTTAACTCCAAGCATACAGCACCGCATGTTACTTTGATGGACGAAGTGGATGTAGCAAAGCTCGTAGCACATCGCAAAAAGTTCAAAGAAGTGGCTGCAGAAAAAGGAATCAAGCTTACATTCCTTCCATATGTGGTAAAAGCATTAACAAGTGCATTGCGTGAATATCCAGCATTGAACACATCATTAGATGATGCGACAAGCGAAATCGTTCACAAGCACTACTATAATATTGGTATTGCAGCAGACACGGATAAAGGCTTGCTTGTTCCAGTCGTGAAAGACACTGATCGTAAATCTGTATTCACTATTTCCAATGAAATCAATGAACTTGCCGGAAAAGCTCGTGATGGCAAGCTTGCTCCAGATGAAATGAAAGGTGCTTCTTGCACAATCACGAACATCGGATCTGCTGGTGGACAATGGTTCACACCAGTTATCAACCATCCGGAAGTTGCAATCCTTGGAATCGGCCGTATTGCAGAAAAGCCAGTAGTCAAGGATGGAGAAATTGTGGCTGCTCCTGTACTGGCGCTTTCCCTAAGCTTTGACCACCGTATGATTGACGGCGCTACTGCACAGCACGCTTTGAATCACATCAAGCGCCTATTGAACGATCCAGACTATTGTTAATGGAGGGGTAAAAAATGGTAGTAGGAGATTTTCCAATTGAAACTGACACTCTTGTCATTGGTGCCGGTCCTGGCGGATATGTGGCAGCGATTCGCGCTGCCCAGCTGGGCCAAAAAGTAACAATTGTAGAAAAAGCAACTCTTGGCGGAGTGTGCTTGAATGTAGGATGTATTCCTTCAAAAGCTTTGATCTCTGCAGGACATAGATACGAAAACGCTTTGCATTCTGAAGACATGGGTATCAAAGCTGTAAACGTAACGCTTGATTTCTCTAAAGTTCAGGAGTTTAAGGCTGGAGTAGTCAAAAAACTAACTAGCGGAGTCGAAGGTCTATTGAAGGGCAACAAAGTCGATATCGTAAATGGAGAAGCTTATTTTGTTGATTCCAATACGATTCGTGTAATGGATGAAAATTCAGCCCAGACATATACTTTCAAAAATGCAATCATCGCTACTGGATCTCGGCCAATCGAAATTCCAGCTTTCAAATACTCTAAGCGCGTCCTTGATTCAACTGGAGCACTTAATCTTCAGGAGCTTCCAGAAAGCATCGTTGTTATCGGCGGAGGCTACATTGGAACTGAGCTTGGCGGAGCATACGCAAGCTTTGGCACTAAGGTGACAATCCTTGAAGGCGCAGACGAAATCCTTAATGGATTTGAAAAGCAAATGTCAGGTCTAGTAAAACGCAACCTGAAGAAGAAGGGTGCAGAAATCATCACTAAGGCACTTGCAAAGGGTGTCGAAGAGACTGATTCTGGTGTAACAGTTTCGTATGAAGCAAACGGTGAAGAGAAGAAAATTGAAGCAGACTATGTGTTTGTCATGGTAGGAAGAAAGCCTAACACTGACGAGCTAGGCCTTGAACAGGTTGGCATCGAGATGTCTGACCGTGGTGTTATCAAGATCGACAAACAGTGCCGCACAAGTGTGAGCAACATCTATGCGATTGGTGACATTGTCGAAGGACCGCCACTAGCACACAAAGCATCTTACGAAGGTAAAATTGCTGCTGAAGCCATCGCTGGACATCCATCAGAAATCGACTACCTGGCAATCCCAGCAGTTGTATTTTCTGATCCAGAATTAGCATCCGTTGGTTATTCCGAACAGGAAGCGAAAGATGCAGGCATCAATATTACAGCATCTAAATTTCCATTTGCAGCTAATGGACGTGCCCTGTCCCTTAATCAGACTGACGGCTTCCTGAAGCTAATCACACGCAAAGAAGATGATATCGTTATCGGCGCGCAAATCGCTGGCTCGAATGCTTCTGACATGATCGCAGAGCTTGGTCTAGCAATTGAAGCAGGCATGACTGCTGAAGACCTGGCAATGACAATCCATGCTCACCCAACACTCGGTGAGATTACAATGGAAGCTGCAGAGGTAGCACTTGGAAATCCAATTCATATCATAAAATAAACATAAAAATCCTTTCCTGATTAGATGGAAAGATTTTATTTATGGCTGTTTTCGCATTGATTATTGCTCATTGAAACTATTGGCAACATTTTGATTCGGGGCTTTTATGCTTACTACTCCCGCTTCTTAACGGGAAATACATCAGAAACAAAAGCTTTAATCATTATTCAGGACAGCTGATAGAGGTTCGATGATTTGATCTTTTGAGACAATGCCATTCACATTGGCAAGGACCTGTTCCTGGTGGACAATCAGGATTGCCGGGAATTTATTCACCTTAAAAAGATCATAGTATTTATTGGCGTTAGCTGCGGAAATGACAACAATATTCTCAAATTCGGCAGGATATTCTTTCTTTAATTCTATTATGGCATCATAGTAGGATGCTTCTTGTTTATAGTTCTCATCATCGGAAAAGAAAACGATTTGTTTTATATCTTCATTAAGCTCCAATTGATCTGAATCGTTGACTGGGTTGCATGAAGCCGTAAGAAATAGGAACGTAGCGACAAAAACAAAAGACAAACTTTTCATTTATCTTTGCCTCACTTTTTTCGGATTATTGTTTCAGACGAGTTACTGGTTGTCCATATTCTATCACAGCAATTTCCAAAAGAATGGAATGTTATTGATTTGTTACATAAATGAAAAATATCCACACCAACCGGACATATACTAGTAAAAAAATCTGTATGTTTATCTTAAAGAGACTGGGGAAAAAGATAATTTAGACATGGTGGTGGAAGGTTTGAAGGTGTATGCAGTATTGCTGCTTCAATTAATTATCTGGAGTGGATATACCTTAATAGAATGGCTATCCAAACACGATCATCCAATTTATAATGGTATTATGTTCTTGGTGTTTTTCTATTTAGCTATAATAATAGGCAATAATATAGTGAAATCGGCGAGACAAACTTTTTTTATAACGGTCTTAAGCCTTGCCATTTATGTATCACTTCATATGACAATGTCTTTTATTTCTTCTTTATGGATTTCCTAAAAAAAATAAAGCCATCAGCTTGTCAGCAAAGATACACCAGCAGGAGGGGAAAATCTTGAAAAGAACGTTATTATTTGCAATATCAGCTTCAATTATTTTAGCTGGATGTGGAGCCGCAGAAGAAGCACAGAAACCAATTGGTACAAGTGAAGAAGATAAAGAACAAGTCCAAAAAGAGGAAAAAGCCGCTGAAGAAAAGCAGGAAACAGAAGGTCCAGTAGCAGCTGAGGGTTTTTCTGGAGATGTTGCAGAGAGCCAAGAAGTTGTACTAGCAGCACCTCAGTATGAAATGAAAGACGATTTTTCTATCCAAAATATCAACAACCCTGATGAAAAAATAGTTTTATTGACAATTGATGATGCGCCGGACAAAAATGCTCTCGAGATGGCCAAAACGTTAAAAGGTTTGAATGTAAAAGCCATCTTTTTTGTGAATGGCCATTTCCTTGACACTCCTCAAGAAGGGGAAGTTCTTAAACAGATTCATCAAATGGGCTTTCCGATTGGAAACCATACATATAACCATAAATCGTTGAGAGAATTATCTGAGGAACAACAAAGGAAAGAGATAGTAGACCTTAATGACATGATTGAGGAACTTATTGGACAAAGACCACAATTTTTCAGGGCTCCGTTTGGAATGAACACTGATTATAGCAAGCAGGTAGCCGCTGATGAAAAATTGCTGCTTATGAATTGGACCTACGGATATGACTGGGAAAAGGATTATCAATCAAAGGAAGCTCTTGCGGATATTATGGTAAATACACCACTGCTCCGGAATGGCGCCAATTTGCTGATGCATGACAGGCAGTGGACAAGCGCAGCCCTTAGTGATATCGTAAAAGGCCTGCAAAATAAAGGGTTTAAAATCGTTGATCCAACTCAAATCGAAACTCCGGCAAATAAAGAAACGGCTGCTCAATAGCAGCCGTTTTTGATGTTTTAAACAGTCCCTTGGTGCGAACTATTTAAGATTTTTATTATGGAGATACCATGAAAGCGAAAGTATCTTTATTTGCGTGGATAGAAGTACATAACTCTTCCATTGAATAAATGTAGCTCACCCTGCAATTTTTTACCGATAAATTTACTGAATTCGTTCGCTTTTCCCTTATCCCCAGCTGTCGCTGTTGGAGGCAGGGTAATTTGTATGTATGATTGCTCGCGTTCTGTCCCGTCTTCGTCGACAACTGTCTCTTTGTCAACGCCAATTAGAATTGCATTATAACGGTCCTGGGATGATTGCAGATAAAACCATGTGCCCTTACCATCCTCTTTTTCCTTCAGGTCATAAGGAAATGCGGAATTTTCATAATTCCAATCCACCTGGTCGCCGGTTTTAGCGGTTATTTCCTTATAGTAATTAAATAAATCCTTCAGATCATCGGTGGAAATGGCTTGCTGAGATGATGATGGTACAAGTTTGATATAAGCATTACTAGACATCGTCCAATCCCCTTTTCCTTTCTATTCTCCATCATTTTATCACTCCTGAAAAAGCATTGACAATAGAATAAAAGGATTTTAGCTTCCTTAGCACTTGCCTTTTGGTCAAAAATGAATTATAATAATATTCTAAATAATTAATTAAAAAGGAGGAGGCAAATGGAACTATTCGATAAGCTTTATGATGAGCACGAAAAGGTTCACGTCAGGTTTGTGGGGTTTACTACTTATGATACCCGTTATGATTTTGGAATCGTGTATACCAATATGTTTTTCGGGAAACCTCTTGTAGTTTGCATGCAGACGGGGCGTTCAGCACTCCTCGACCCTATGGACATTGAAGACGTAGAATATTTGCAAAAAGCATTCCATATTACTGAAGTCCGGCAGGCTGAGGACCTTGCATTATTTTTCAATGAAGAATTGCCAACAGCACCGTTCCAGACTCAGTACGAATAAGCTGGAGAGAAGAGCAGGCCAAGTAGGCCTGTTTTTAGTTTGCTGTATTTAATTGAGGAAAGTGAAATCAATAATTTCACTTTTTTGTAAAAGTGTCATACTAATTATTAGTGATACATATATTATGTGTACAAATAACAAAAAATACCCAATAAAAAATAAAAGTGTTATACAATTTAGACTTGAAATCTTAATAGTGTTATATTATTATATAATTAGAAATTATTAAAAGCGCTTTCAAAATTCAATACGAAAAGGAGTTTGAAAATATGGGAACAATCGTTTGTCAAACTTGCAATGCAACAATTGACCATTTCGAAGATGAGAAAGTAACGGTTTTATATTCAAAAAAATGTAACTGCTGCGACCATGAAGGTGCAGAGGAAAGATAAAAATAGATAAAAGGGCATGCATACTGCATGCCCTTCTTTTTTATCTAATTGCTTTGTGTTCCTTGATTACCCGGAATGATTTAAGTTCATCATCTTCCGGGCCTTGTACTGGAAGGCCGGCTTCCATATTGGTCTTGATGTATATAAGGTTTTCTTCGGTAATGATTTCTCCTGGTATGAAAATTGGAATCCCAGGTGGATACACCATAACGAATTCCGCAATTATTCGTCCTTCCGATTCTTCTACAGGCACCACTTCGGTATCCGCGTAGAACGCGTCCCGAGGTGTCAACGCCAATAACGGAATGTCAGGAAGCATAACTTCTGCATGCACTTTTTCAGCAAGGTGGTGGAATTCTTTTGAAAGCTCACGTAATGACTGAACAAGAATCTCAGCTTCTTTTTGAGTGTCACCAGGGGTGATGATGCAAAGGATATTGTATAAGTCTGAAAGTTCAACTTCGATATTGTATTTTTCACGAAGCCATTTTTCGACCTCATATCCTGTAATGTTTAAATCCTTTATGCTGATTAGTACTTTTGTTGGATCAAAGTCATACGTAGCGTTCGTACCCAGCAAATCTTCTCCTGGGCAGTAAAGGTGCTCGATGTCATTAACCTGTTCCCGGATCCACTGTGCTAATTTAATCGTGCGGCCAATGATTTCTCTTCCTTCAATAGAAAGCCTTCTTCTCGCCGTATCCAATGATGCAAGCAAGAGGTAAGAAGTAGATGTAGTCGTCAGCATGCTGATTATAGATTGAACACGCTTTGACGATACCAAACCTTCTTTTACATTCAAGATCGAGCTTTGCGTCATTGATCCGCCAAGCTTATGGACGCTCGTTGCTGCCATGTCCGCGCCAGCTTGCATAGCTGAAAGTGGCAGGTCTTCGTGGAAGTGGATATGGACGCCATGGGCTTCATCCACGAGAACTGGGACATCGTATGAATGGGCAATCTCAACAATTTTTTTCAGGTCAGCTGCAAAGCCGAAATATGTTGGGTTGATCACAAGCAGACCCTTTGCATCTGGGTGTTGTTCGAACGCCTTCTCGACTGAATCAGTGGAGATTCCGTGAGAGATTCCGAGCTTCATATCTATCTCAGGATGGATGAAGATTGGAATGGCACCGGAAAAAACGATAGCTGACATAATCGATTTATGCACGTTTCTCGGTACGATGATTTTATCACCAGGTCCGCAAACTGTCATGATCATGGTCATGATTGCGCCGCTTGTTCCCTGTACTGAAAAGAAAGTATGATCAGCACCAAATGCTTCAGCGGCCAGCTCCTGAGCCTGTTTGATGATGCCTTTAGGAGAATGCAGGTCATCAAGGGGCCCGATATTGATCAAATCGATGGAAAGTGCATTATCACCAATGAATTCTCTGAACTCCGGGTCAATACCCCTTCCTTTTTTATGACCGGGAATATGGAACTGAATCGGATTCTTTTCTGCGTGTTTTAATAGGCTGGTAAACAACGGTGTCTCTTTTTGTGACAATTGATGATCACACCTCTTTATTGTATTGGATTTACTTATTTATAGGTTATGATTAGGTTTTGCTTTTAAAAAAATAAAACACATGCATTATAGCACTAATCAAGGTGTTTGCAAAGAAATTCAGAATATCAAAAGAGACCAAAATATTAAAGAAACAGGAAAAAGAGCTATGAAAATAGAAGTTATGATTGAAACAAGGTTGAGAGGGAGAGAGAGTATGAACTGGAATACTGAAGTAACGAACCTATTAAGTATTCAATACCCAATTGTCCAGGGAGGTCTTGCTTATCTGGCCTATTCAGAATTGGCCGCAGCTGTATCCAATACTGGAGGATTAGGACAGATAACTGCAATGTCCCTTCCCGATCCAGACGCGTTAAGGAATGAAATACATCAAGTGAGAAAGCTGACTGACAAGCCGTTCGGAGTTAATTTTGCGATTGGCCAGCATGGCAGGCCGTTTTCGCATTATCTGGATGTAGCTATTGAAGAAGGTGTTCCTGTTATCTCGATGACAGGGGGTAACCCGGCACCAATTTTTGAACAGTTAAAAGGAACAAATATTAAAAAGCTCGTGCTTGTCGCCGCGAAAAGACAGGCACAGAAAGCAGAGGAGCTGGGAGCGGACGCAGTCATGGTTGTCGGCCAGGAAGGCGGCGGACATCTAGGAAAGAGCGATATCGGAACGTTGGTGCTCATTCCTTCCGTTGTTGATGCAGTCAACATACCTGTAATTGCTTCAGGAGGAATTGGAGATGGACGAGGACTAATGGCGGCATTGAGCTGGGCGCACAGGGCATTGAAATGGGAACCCGCTTCATAGCTACTAAAGAATGTGTCCATGCGAACGAGCTGTACAAGCAGAAACTGGTTGAAGGTACCGAAAATGATACCACAGTAATAAAGAGAACGTTGGGGATGCCAGCAAGAGCGATTGCCAATCCATTGACAGAAAAAATTCTTGAAATAGAGAAACAAGGTGGCGGTTATGAGGATTTAAAAACCTTGATAAGCGGAAGTGCAAACCGCAAGTATATATATGAAGGTGATGATGAAAACGGGTTCGGCTGGGCAGGCCAGGTGATGGGATTAATTAAGGATTCTCCTACAGTAGCTGAGCTATTTGGCAGAATTATCAACGAAGCTGAAGAAATAAGAACGAAATGGGGAAGATGAACCTGCGATTTCCTTGCGCTCTAAAATAAATAACGGTAAAATCGATTAACATAAAAGGAATGCACTGGAGCAGAAGGTTCCTATCATTGCACAAAAAGCAGGTGAAATAATGGAATACCAATATCCAATTGATTACACATGGTCCACAGATGAAATTGTTGATGTCATCCACTTTTACGAATGTATTGAAAAAGTATATGAAAAAGGAATCGATCGGGATGCATTGCTGGACGCTTACAGGCGTTTTAAAGAAATTGTCCCAGGAAAGGCCGAGGAAAAAACTCTATTCAATGAATTTGAAGAAGTAAGCGGCTACGTACCATACCAGGCAGTAAAAGCAATTAAAGAAACCGGGTCAGGCGAAAAGATAAAAATCAGATAAATGTGGAGGAAGAGCCCATGCAAAATGGGCTCTTTCTTTTGTCCAGCTCCGGCTCCTATTTCCTCGATTCGCTTCGATCCTGTCAATGAAGTCAAAGACCGACTTCACTGTCAGGCCCTCCGGGGCACACGATGTGCTAGACCCGCCAGCCACACGATGTGGCGTTTTAGGCGGGCAGCGCTTGTCGGAGTTGGGCAGTCGCCTGCGCATTTCATGGTTTATGCCAATTTATATAGGGGTAATGTTTCTTTAAATACAAACTCAATATTAGAAAGCAATTCTTTACCGCTTAGTTTGACGGCTTCCTCACGAGGAATATTCAGACCGCAGAGGATTTCAGCTTTTTTAACGCTTTGAAGGCGCTTGAACATTGAGCGAAGGTCCTCCTTGGAAAGCTCACTGTGTATCATGGCTTCAGGCTTCATATGATCGATTGACCAATAGAAATCCTTAGGAGTGCGTGTGTAGATGGAATCAATGTTCACTTCAAGTTTTTTACCGATTGCCTCTTTCTCAGGTGCTTCGTAAATAACAGCAAACCAGATGAAGACATGGGTCTCCCACAATCCAATCTGGAAATGAGGCAGCATCTTATAGCCTCTTGGATTGCTGGCGAAAGCTACCCACGTATCTTTAGGCGGATTCTTCGTTCTTCGGGCATGTTTTGCAACATGGTAATGCATCTCATCACCGGCAATGCCTGAAAGCGTGGGAGCGAAGTGCTGGCCGAGTTCCTCTAGCTTAGGGCGGATCTGGGATTTCAAGGCATCCATTCTTTCGTCGAGACCGTCTATTTTAAAAACATCGAAATCTGATTGTTCAAAACCTGAAAATGGCAATATAAAAACCTCCTAGTACTTTGTCAAATATTGTAGCAAAATCTTTTTAAAAAAAGAAGCGACAGGCATTTTTCCGAGTTCTGGGTATACGCACAAATTTGTACCACTGCCATCTGAAAATTCATACAATAAATAAAAAATCAGAAATTAAAAGAGGAGTGTAAATTCATGAAACAACTTATAAATTCAACAAGGAAGAAAAATGGTGAGGTCCAGAGAACAGCTGTACTACGATTGGAAATGGATTACGAATTAGCCACCCTTTTTAACGCCATGACAGATTCTGATAAATCGAAAATGAAAGAATGTAAACAGAAACTCGAACGAATTCGACAAGAATTATTACGTTTAAAAGCTCTATAATAGCTATGTTGTTTTACGAAAGAATAAGGTAATATATGATGGTGAGAAAAATGGAAAACTGCAGCAACCGAGACACTTGACGAACTCCTGTAAAGTTGATGGAGTTCGTTTCTTATGTCCTAGTGATAAATGGTGTGACAAGCTTCTATAGGGTCATTAACTTTTTAGAAGTTTTGCATGTTATGAAGATGGGAAGGGGAATCCTAATACTTGATGAAAACGAAGATAATCCGATAAGCTAAAATAGATTCCAAAAGCTTGAGTGTACGTAAAATATATGAACGGGGGGAAGCTGAATGGAATATAATCTGGAGGAAATTGATACATATGCTAAGAGATGGATTAAAGAGGCTGGTGAAAATATCAGGGCATCTTTTCCGAAGATATTGAATGTCACATCGAAATCAAATCCGAATGATCTGGTTACAGATATAGATAAAGGGACAGAGCAATATTTTACCGAAAAAATTAAAGGTACTTTTCCGGGCCATCGCATCATGGGGGAGGAAGGGTACGGAGATGAAGTGAAATCTCTAACAGGGGTTGTGTGGATTATCGACCCAATCGATGGAACCATGAACTTTGTCCACCAACAGCGGAATTTCGCAATTTCAATCGGCATTTATGTTGACGGGGAAGGAATGATTGGTCTTATTTATGATGTCGTCCATGACGAACTCTATCATTGTGTAAAAGGCCAAGGAGCTTATTTAAACGAAAAATCTATTCCGAAACTTACAAAAGCAAAGGTGAGTGAAGCAGTTATTGCTCTCAATGCAACCTGGGTAGCCCCGAACGAACAGATAGATCACGAATTGCTTATACCCATTGTTAAAGATGTGAGAGGGACTCGTTCCTACGGTTCAGCGGCCATGGAAATGGTGTATGTCGCAACGGGAAGAATAGATGCTTATCTGACTCCAAGGCTAGCACCATGGGATATTGCGGCTGGGATCATCATTATAAAGGAACTTGGTGGAGAAACTACTGACCTGAGAGGTGATGATCTGGATATGCTCAACCAGAATTCCTTATTTGTGTCAAAGCCAGGCCTGCACGGTGATATCCTGAAGCATTACTTGAAGGGTGGAAATTGGTAATTTCAACATGGCGGCGATTTAAATACTCAGATCTGCCGTTTTTTGAGGATCTTATATCTGCGAGTTCTAAGTGGAGTAAAAATGAGTTGCAGGGTTTGTCCATTGAGAAATACATTGGGCAATATGATGACTTGTCTGGCGAATGGAGAGTTTGGGAAACGACAGGAAATCCTGTGGCAATTTCTTTTCATGTAGAATCCTCTCCTTCCAACCAAAAGCCATGGCTTGGCACAATATTGGTAAAAGCGGAGGAGAGACGGCGAGGAATCGCATCAGCGATTATGGACTATCTCTCCAATGAATTTAAATTGAATGGGCAAAATGCACTTTTCGCCGCTGTTCCAATCGATGAATATGAGTGGTCCAACTTCCTTACAGACTGCGGCTTTGAACAATTCAAAACAGAAGAAAACAAGGGCGAAATCTATTTGATTATGGTCCGCCCCCTAGACTGACCGGCTGGAAATTCAGCCGGTAGTTGCACTTTAAGTCTGATTAGAGTTCTCCTGCTTCTCTCATCTTCTTTTTCTTCTTAAAACCGAATCCCATTACGAAAACCAATGCGATAATACATGCGAACGTACCGGCAACGCTTCTTTCACCAATGGCGATTCCAATACCAATCATGCATGAAGCTGCTGCAAATGCGAAAAATAATAATGGCCATTTTATCTGATTCAAGGTGAATCCCCCATTCGACATTTGATGCAAATAATAATATATTTAATTGTACATTAAATTGCCTATAGGTTTCCACTCTTATTGTGTTATAATATATAAGTTGTGTAAAAAGCCAAAAGATAAATTATGAATTTAAAGGCAGGGTGACTTTTTTGAAATTACGAGAAGATATTAGAAATATAGCGATCATTGCCCACGTTGACCACGGTAAAACGACATTGGTCGACCAGCTTCTGAAGCAATCAGGCACATTCCGTATAAATGAGCATGTGGAAGAGCGTGCAATGGATTCGAACGATTTGGAAAGAGAACGAGGAATAACGATCCTCGCGAAAAATACAGCTATTTCTTATAATGATACACGTATCAACATTCTTGATACTCCGGGACACGCTGATTTTGGCGGCGAAGTTGAGCGTATCATGAAAATGGTTGACGGCGTATTGCTCGTTGTCGATGCATATGAAGGCTGCATGCCGCAAACACGCTTTGTTTTGAAGAAAGCTCTTGAACAGCATTTAACACCAATTGTTGTTGTTAATAAGATTGACCGTGATTTTGCTCGTCCTTCTGAGGTTGTTGATGAAGTCCTAGACTTGTTCATCGAATTAGGAGCAGATGAGGACCAGCTTGAGTTCCCGGTTGTTTATGCATCTGCAATCAACGGCACAGCAAGCACGGACCCTGAAAAACAGGATGAAAACATGCAGGCATTGTATGACTCCATTATCGACATATCCCTGCTCCTGTTGATAACCGTGAAGAGCCTCTTCAATTCCAGGTAGCCCTTCTTGACTATAATGACTACGTAGGCAGAATTGGTATCGGCCGCATATTCCGAGGAACGATGAAAGTTGGCCAGCAGGTAGCATTAATGAAGCTTGACGGTTCAGTGAAACAGTTCCGCGTAACGAAAATCTTTGGTTTCTTCGGATTAAAGCGTCAGGAAGTACAGGAAGCATATGCAGGTGATTTGATTGCCGTTTCGGGAATGGAAGATATCAATGTTGGTGAAACAGTTTGTCCGTTTGACCAGCAGGATGCACTGCCAGTTCTAAGGATCGATGAGCCTACGCTTCAAATGACGTTTCTTGTAAACAACAGTCCATTTGCCGGAAGAGAGGGCAAATACTTAACTTCAAGGAAAATTGAAGAAAGACTTCGTGCCCAGCTTCAGACTGATGTAAGCTTGAGAGTTGATAATACAGATTCACCAGACGCATGGATCGTGTCAGGACGCGGTGAGCTTCACTTATCAATCCTGATTGAAAACATGCGTCGTGAAGGTTATGAGCTTCAAGTGTCAAAACCTGAAGTTATCGTAAGGGAAATTGATGGTGTAAGATGTGAGCCAGTTGAACGCGTTCAGATTGATGTTCCTGAAGAACATACAGGATCTATCATGGAATCAATCGGTGCACGTAAAGGCGAAATGCTCGACATGATCAACAATGGAAGCGGCCAGGTTCGATTGATTTTCAATGTACCAGCACGCGGACTTATCGGTTACACAACAGAATTTTTAACATTGACTCGCGGATATGGTATCATTAACCATACATTCGACAGCTATCAGCCGATGCTTCAAGGCCAGGTTGCGGACGCCGCCAGGGTGTTCTTGTTTCAATGGAATCAGGAAAATCATCAACTTATGGAATCATGCAGGTAGAAGACCGCGGAACAATTTTCGTTGAGCCAGGAACTGAAATTTATGAGGGCATGATTGTTGGTGAGCATACACGTGAAAATGATATTACTGTTAATATCACGAAGGTAAAGGCAGCAACTAATATTCGTTCTGCTAATAAGGACCAGACATCTGTCATCAAGAAGCCAAGAATCATGACTCTGGAAGAATCATTAGAATACTTGAACGATGACGAGTATTGCGAAGTAACTCCAGAATCAATCAGACTTCGTAAAAAGATTCTTGATAAGAACGAGCGTGAAAGACAGGCGAAAAAGAAAAAATTCGCTGAAGCTTAATTAAATAGGGGGAAGAAGTATGGATGTAAGCCAGAGATTATCATTTTTTGCAGCATTATTCAGGGTAGATGACAACCCTACGGTAGGTATGTGGATCCTTTACCTGACGATTGCCGCTCTGAGCATCCTTGTTTATAAACTTGGGTTTGCACAGAAGCTGCCATTGCTGAAAAGTATTATCATCTATGTATTTCTATTGCTTGGCTCTACAGTCCTAACCTTCCTTGCTATCTTCCTTCCAATCACGGAAGGACTTGTGGTCGCTGCACTCATCCTGATCATCTACAAGCTCAGGCTGCGACAGCATAAAAAAGCAGAAGCAAATGTCAAATAGGAGTTGCGATATGAAATCACTCCAGGATGCAATTTATAATTGGCTGACAATCAAAATTGTCAGCGATGCTCGGCCAGAAGATACAGCTGCTCAAGCAACAACACAGTTATTCGAACAAATTCTTGCCGAAGAACATAATGTCGATTCAAAAGAATTAAAACGGGACGCACTAATGTATTATGTCACTGTCGTCCAGGAAGGTAATTCTAAAGAATACCGATTCCCACGCGATCTAATCGAAGTCATGCTTGACCAAATCAGGCAAGAACCAGACAAATACGTAAACTATCCTGAAGAAGACTGAAAAAATCCGCCCGTAAGTGGGCGGATTTTGTTGTAGATTTGGTGCTTTTGCTTGTCAAACGGATAGTTGAATTCAGTTTGAGCTGAAAGCACATAAAGCTGTCAAGAAAAGCACGGAATTATGACAGGTTTGAAGTGGAAAGCGGAAAAGCTGTCAAGAAAAGCACGGAATTGTGACAGGTTTGAAGCGGAAAGCGGAAAAGCTGTCAAGAAAAGCACGTTATTATGACAGGTTTGAGGTGCAAAGCAGAAAAGCTGTCAAGAAAAGCACGGAATTGTGACAGGTTTGAAGTAGAAAGCGGAAAAGCTGTCAAGAAAAGCACGTTATTATGACAGGTTTGAGGTGCAAAGCAGAAAAGCTGTCAAGAAAAGCACTGAACTCAGACAGCTTTGAGTCACCAGACTCATAAACTGCCTGAATCAGCCTAAGATCTCGCACAAAATTGTTCGGAATTACAAATAATCAATCACAATCACCAATCATCCTTCGTCACCCGGGAACGGTATAGCCTGAAATTACCCGTTGCGATACGGTTGTTGGTTTTATCAGCAATTCGTTCATTACATGTTTCGCACATATATGTATGGATCGGCCGGTTTCGAAGCCGCTTAGCCTGAAGGGTATCGCTGTTAATATTCTCGATTTTGTCGCACAGTACACATTTGACTCTCATGCTTACACCTCTTATTAATAATTATCATACATAGCCTGATTGAGTTTTGATTATATTATAGTATATCATTGATTGGAGCCTTAGCAGAGAAAATCATTTGATTTGCTCTGCTTAAAGAGTTCGTAGTACTATTATGATAGTTTAAGGAGGGTGAATATGGCAAATCAAGTAGAACCTAAACTAATCAAACCGTTGTTTGATGAATTGCAAAAAGAGCGTTTTGTCACCTTGGCGACAGTGGACCACGAAACAGGAGGCCCAAATGTCAGCGCGATTTCCTGGGTGCTTGCAAAGGATGAGGGTACCGTTTATTTTGCGGTGGATAACCGCTCTCGAATCATCGATAATATCAAGAGTAATGACAAAGCAGTAATCAACCTAATCGCAAATGAATCTACATATTCAATCAGCGGAACGGCCAGCGTCCAGCAAGAAAAACTTGAAGGTGTACCTTTAAAGCTGGCGTTAGTCGAAATCAATATCAGCGAAGTAAGGGACGTTATGTTCTATGGATCAAAAATCGTCGCTGAACCTCAATATGACAAGACATACGATAAAGATGCAGCAGCGCGTCTTGATAAGCAGGTAATGGATGCAATGAGAAAAGCTTAGTCAATTGACTAAGCTTTTTTGTTATTTTATAACCACTTAGATTAGTGTCCAGCCCAGCACTTTTTGTCATTTATGGTAGTTGGATTGTTGCTGCTGATCCTTCTCTAATTGTTTTTGTTCTTCTTTGTTGAGATTCTTCTTTGGATCTTCAGTCGGGCTGTTAGTCTGCGGTTCTATCATATCTGCAGGAACCTCTGGCATGACTCTTCCGGTTATATCTGAAAGTTCGTTCATAATTCCCTGGATTGGCTGGCCGTTTTGTATATCCTCAGATATCTCCCTTAACCTCGCTGTGATATCAGGATCTGCAACCACTACTGCACGTGCACCATGAGGGTCCTTTTTTAGGGCTTCCGCAACCGTATATTTAACAGTGTCTACCTCAGATCGCTCCATCTTATCATTTACGTCGATACCCACAATAGCATAGCGACCAACCACTACAGCAGCAGCATCATCAACATTCGGGATATGTGTGGTCAAGTCCACAAGGTGGCGGGAAATCTGCTGCCCAGACTGACGGTCAACTTTCTCAATCGCACTATTCTGGACCTTGACCTTGTGATCTTCGTCATTCTTTGCGTTGTTTTGCCCGTTGCACGCAGCTAAAAGCAACGTAAACGAAATTACAGCAACCAATCTTATCATCATAGACCCCTCCGGTTATTTATTCGTTAAAAATCCTTTGAACAACTAGGAATGTTATATAAAAAAGAAATGCTCAAAGGTTATTGTGCAAAATATCTTCTATCTTTATTCAAAAAGTCATATATTTTACCAAAGTCCCGGTCAAGGCTGCCAAGTTAGCCAGAGTCGAGATCAATAAGGCGGGAGGCATCAATTTGAGTAAAATATACGTACTGGATACAAACGTCTTACTACAGGATCCGCACGCGATTTTTTCCTTTCAAGACAATGAAGTTGTCATACCTGCTGTAGTTCTGGAGGAAGTGGATTCAAAGAAAAGATATATGGATGAGATTGGACGCAATGCGCGCCAGGTTTCAAGGCTCATAGATGGAATGAGGGAGACGGGGAAGCTTCATGAGAAAATCAATCTTGAAGGTGGAGGGACGCTCAGGATCGAGCTGAACCATCGATCCTTTCATCAACTTCAGGAAATATTTGTTGAAAAAACAAATGATAATCGTATATTGGCTGTTGCTAAAAACTTAAGTCTTGAAGAAGAAACGAAGGAAGCTGGGCGTCCGGTAATACTGGTCAGTAAGGACGCGCTTGTCCGAGTAAAGGCAGATGCAATAGGGTTGATTGCCGAAGACTTTTTAAGCGACAGGGTCGTGGAAATTAATCATCTGTATTCGGGCTACGCAGAAGTGTATATACAGATAGAAGAACTAAATCATTTTTATGAAAAAGGGGAACTTAACATCTCTGATTTAAAGGGGCAAAACTTTTTTTTACCCAAATCAGTTCGTGATCATGAAGGACATTCTCGCAGCTCTGCATCCGCAATAGGCATGGTAGATACAAAAAATAAAAAAGTAAAAAAGCTTGTTTTTGAACATGAAGGTAAGCACACTTGGGGAATCAAACCAAGAAATGTACAGCAAATCATGGCTATGGAACTCCTCTTACGACAAGACATGCCTTTGATCACATTGATAGGGCGTGCAGGTACTGGAAAAACATTGCTCGCTTTGGCATCAGGTCTGCTTCAGACTGAGGACTTGGGAATTTTTAAAAAGCTGCTTGTAGCAAGGCCGATTGTGCCAGTAGGTAAAGATCTGGCTTTTTGCCTGGTGAAAAGCAAGAAAAGCTCAGACCATGGATGCAGCCTATATATGACAACCTTGAATTCCTTTTCAATACAAAGAAACCGGGCGAACTTGATGCCATACTGGCAGGGATGGGTTCAATCGAGGTAGAGGCATTAACATATATAAGGGGTAGGAGCATTCCGGACCAATTCATCATCATTGATGAAGCACAGAACCTGACAAAGCATGAGATTAAAACAATTCTGACCAGGGTGGGGGAGCGCAGTAAAATTGTCTTGATGGGGGACCCTGACCAGATTGATCACCCATATCTGGATGCCTATAATAATGGTTTGACTTATGTGGTTGAAAAGTTCAAAGACCAGCAAATCGCAGGTCATGTCCAGCTCGTAAAGGGAGAAAGGTCATCTCTTGCCCAGCTCGCAGCAGATCTTTTAAATTAACTATTTGCGCATACTGGTATCCGGGATGTCAGATATAAAACAAAAAACGGGTCGAGGGACAATTAAATAACGGGCACCCTCCTGGGATGCCCGTTGGCAGTACCTTACATATTATTCTACGGTAAACCCGGTAACATTCTTGATTGGGTTCTCCTTATTGGAACCATCCTCGTAATATGCATGCAGCGGCCCGTCCTCTTTTAAAGGTTTACCGTCCTTCGAAAAACCGAGGATGAGGCCAGAAGCCTTTTCGAGTGAAAGTGATACCTGGTCATTTTCACCATATTCGATCACTACATTTTTCGCTGTCTGCTCTGGTTCTGCATTAACAAGAAATGGCTTGAATGGTATGCCGAAAGTGCCTGTCAGGACTTTTTCTTTTTCGAACTTCACTTCTGTTTTAAGGGTTGGTGGATAGACTGCACCCTCCATAATTTCACGATCCCAATGTTTTGAGATTGACTTCGTATACTCTTCAAGGGCATCTCTGCTCTTCTGATCTTCACTGAAATATGTATTCAAGTCTACTTTACGATCGTCGAAAATCCATACACCCGGATCCAAAGTGATCTTGTATTTGACTTTTCCTTTGATTGGGATAATTGTTTCCATAATTCCCTCCTGAATCTTTGCATATTATTAATTCAGTATAGCGGTAATTTTGTGAGTTGTCATTTCAACCCATCCAAGCACGCTAATCATTAATATCTGACTCCTTAATATTCTTGCTTTTTTGCCCACTTAAGAGTAAAATTTAAAGATAGGATTGGGTAATCGCTCGGAAACGGGGGATCAAGTTGGCGTCTGATATGATAATCAACCATCAGGAAAAAGCCCATGCCTTGTTAAAGGCTGACGCTGATAAAATATTAAAGCTGATCAAAGTGCAAATGGATAACCTGACAATGCCTCAATGCCCTCTTTATGAAGAGGTTTTAGATACGCAAATGTTTGGATTATCAAGAGAGATAGATTTTGCAGTAAGACTCGGCTTAATCGAAGAATCAGATGGGAAAGTAATTCTCGAACAATTGGAGCAAGAGCTTTCCATCTTGCATGAAGCTTCGTTAAAAAAATAAATCCTAAAAACTCAAACAGTCCTAATCGATTGTTTGAGTTTTTTGTGAAGCACTTTTCGTAAACAGTAAGTCTTTTTTCAGTTCAGGTGTCTCCTCGAAAACTGCATTACACTTCCGTGACAATATATTAAGAATTCCATAACTTTTCCTTAAACAAAGGCAGGATATTTCAACTTATAGTAGAATAGATTAAACAACTTAGAAGATGGGGAAGAGACGATGTTAAAAAAAATCCTGAAATCCTATGACTATTCATTGATCATTGTTGTTGCGCTCTTGTGCTTGTTTGGCCTTGTCATGGTCTACAGTGCCAGCATGGTTACCTGGCATGGAGTAGATAGCGATTTCTTTTATAACAAACAAAAATTCAATTTAGTAGCAGCTATGTTTGTATTTATTTTAGCGGCATTATTTCCATACAAAGCAATGAAAAGCACCAAAATCTTACTTCCTATGGTGATATTGACCCTTTCAGGCTTACTGATATTATTCGTCGTCGGTAAAGTAGCGGGTAATGCCCTTAGCTGGATAGAAGTAGGAGCTAGGAGCATTCAGCCTTCAGAGCTTGCAAAACTGAGCGTCATTATCTATTTATCAGCAGTGTATGCAAAGAAACAGTCATACATAAATGAATTCAATAAAGGTGTCTTGCCGCCTCTGCTATTCCTGGTAATGGTGTTTTTCCTTATCGCAGTTCAGCCGGACTTCGGCACAGCGGGAATTATCATGCTCATTGCTGCAGCTATAATTTTATCTTCAGGTATGAACTTTAAAAATATCATGAAACTGGTAATGATTGTTACGATTTTGTTAGTGCCTGTATCGCTCATACTGAAAGACGAAGTATTTTCAGAAAGGCGCCTGGAGCGTCTTACGTCATATAGCAATCCTTTTGATGATGAACAAAAATCTGGATATCAATTAGCGAATGCCTATTATGCAATTGGATCAGGAGGACTGACAGGGCTGGGTTTGGGACAAAGTAATCAAAAACTTGGGTACTTGCCTGAAGCTCACACGGACTTCATCATCGCAGTCATATCCGAGGAGTTGGGGATCTTTGGTGTAGGATTTGTATTGTTGAGTCTGGCGTTCATCGTCTTAAAAGGAATTCATATCGGGTTAAAGTGCAAGGATCCTTTTGGCAGCTTGTTAGCAATAGGGATTGCCAGTATGATTGGCATTCAGTCGTTTGTCAATCTTGGCGGAGCTTCAGGGGTTATTCCTCTGACAGGTGTTCCATTGCCCTTTGTGAGTTATGGAGGCTCATCATTGCTGCAGCTGGCGATTGCTACCGGAATACTGGTGAATGTTTCGATGTTTGTAAAGTATGAAGAGAAGTATAAGAAGGACAAAACAGCCCAGCCTAAGCCTGCAAAAGCTGTTGTAAACCAAAATTCAGTCAAGTTCAGATTGTAATCATATTCAGAAAAAAAGCTGCAGCGTCTGCTGCAGCTTTTTATTTTACCGTTGCCTGAGAAAGCTCAACTGGTTTTGGATTTTGTACTCTTGCAGCATTCTTTTTGCTCCTGGAAACCAGAAGGATAAAGTAGCTGAATACACCAAACAGAACCGAAATGAAGAAAGCGTGCCCCAGGGCAATGTAAAGATTCAATCTAGTGAAGATGATCAATGCGCCGGCAATGACTTGCAGTGACACAAGGACCATTGCGATGATCCAACCCCAGTAAAGGACTCTCTCATGCTTGTAGTGTTTGACGGCAATGTAGGTGACATATGCGATCCAAATAAAAATGAAACCTGCCGCAGCCCTGTGTCCCATTTGTACCCACTCGTAAATGTTGGCAGGCAGGAAGGAACCGCCATTTGTACATAATGGCCAGTCTTTACAAACAAGGCTGGCATTCATATGCCTGACAAGAGCACCACTATAAACCACCATGTAGCTGTAAACGGAAAGTCCGATAATATGGAACTTCATTCTTTTATCAATCACTAATTTTTCAGCCTGGAATTTTTTATCCACTTCAAAAATAAGCATGGTCAATAAAAGTACAGCGGCAAAAGAGATGAGCGAAATGCCGAAGTGAAGTGCCAGGACAAAATCAGATTGTCCCCAAACAACAGCGGCAGCTCCTATCAATGCCTGTAGAACAAGGAAGAAAAAAGATAAAACAGACAGAAACTTCGTTTCGCGAATATGCCCAATAGCCTTCCATGTCCCAATAGATAAGATTAGTACCATGATGCCTACGCTGCCCGACACTAACCTGTGGGCAAGCTCTATTACCAATTCGGGAGTAATATCCGTAGGAACAAATTCTCCGTTACAAAGGGGCCAGGACTTGCCGCAGCCCATTCCGGAGTCGGTTTTTGTAACCAACGCTCCTCCGAGCAAAACAAAAAGCATCCCAATCGTGGTTAAAACAGCCAGCCACTTAAGGGAACGATTCATGATCATCACCTGCTTATTCAAAGTTCGATAAGTTGTCAAATAATAAACTTGACATGTATAATAGAAGAAGCTTGTAGAAAAGAAAAAATTCTATCCCTATAATAACGAATTTTGACGAAAAAGAATAGAAAACAATACTTAAGATACTACACAATAATAACCAATATTTCAATACTTACTATTATAGTTGGACAACAACTGGTTTTATAGGTAAAATGCTCATGGCAGCAATAAGGCATGAAAATAACGAGTTTACATACCGGAAATTTTACAGACATGAAAATATTATCCAAGAATATGTATATTCGTAAAAAGAAGACATCCAAAGATTCTGCTAATATCAAGTCAAAATTCCTTGCAATAAAAATAAACTTTATGGATAATGGCGGTAAGACACAAATTAGTCAAATTTTGTTCAAAAAAAATTCACAAAAAAGTTGTGAAGTGTGATTTAATATACAACGTAGGCTTTATTTTTCTACACAAACATTTAACAGCCTTTACACGTTGAGAATAGTGAAAACTATCCGGAATATAAAGTACAAATACTCTTCTTTTTTTTGTAAAAATTTCGTCTCTGGAATTTTGAAGGAAAAGGGATGAAGGAGGATATGGATGTCTAATTCAAAAGCTTTATCAGAAGCTGTATTAGAGGACGGACAGCCTGCAGTAGTGGAGAAGACGATGATCAAAGATTTTCTTGCCCTCATTAAAGTAGGAATTGTAAATTCCAATGCTATGACGACTTTTACTGGATTATGGCTAGCTCTTCATTTTAGCGGAGCGCGCTTTCTGGATAATATTGATTTAATACTTGCGACATTGATAGGTTCATCTTTGATTGTTGCTGGTTCATGCAGCTTGAATAACTACATCGATCGGGATATCGACCATTTAATGGAGCGAACAAAAGACAGGCCGACTGTAACTGGAAAAGTCCAGCCGGGTAAAGTTGCCTTGATGAGCTTCTTGCTGATAGGGATTGGTACCGCGTTTTTGCTTACAACTACCATCACAGCTGCTGTAATCGGGTTGTTTGGAGTTTTTAGTTATGTGGTTCTCTACACATTGTGGTCAAAACGACAATATGTTTCTAATACAATTGTCGGCAGTATTTCAGGAGCAGTTCCACCACTAATCGGCTGGGCTGCAGTGGATGCTAACCTTGATGTAATGGCGTGGATGCTGTTTGCCATCGTTTTTGTATGGCAGCCGCCTCACTTTTATGCTCTGGCAATGAGAAGGGTAGAGGAATACCGGGCAGCTGGTATACCGATGCTTCCAGTGGTGAAAGGATTCAAAGCAACCAAGAGATCTATTTTCCTATGGATAACAGCCTTGCTGCCGTTGCCATTCTTCCTTCATGAACTTGGAATTCCATTCATGATTCTTGCAACGATCCTGAATATTGGCTGGCTTGTATTGGGAATCTACCTTGAAAAGCTTAAAGATGATATGAAATGGGCAAAACTGATGTTTGTATATTCATTACAATACTTAACTGTCATGTTTGTTGCTATGGTAATTGTCACACTTATCTAACCTTCGTTAGGAGATTCGCTCTTTGTTGAGAGAGGATTTTTCCATATATTTTTTACAACCAAATTTATAAGATTTTTTACGAAAGAGGGGTTTAATTAAGCTATGAAGATGCTTGCTAAATGGCGTCTGCTGTCATTGTTCACATTGATGGCATTAGTCTTGTCCGGCTGTGGTGAGCCATACCTGTCTACGTTAAGACCTGCAGGTGAAGTTGCTCAATCCCAGTATGAACTTATGTTGTTGAGCACGGCGATTATGGTGGGAGTAATTGCTGTCGTCACAATCATTTTTATTTATGTCATTATGAAGTTCCGCAGGAAGAATGACAACGAAATTCCAAAGCAGGTCGAGGGAAGTCACAAGCTTGAGATCCTTTGGACTGTTATTCCGATCTTATTGCTTCTAATTCTTGCTGTTCCTACAGTTGCTGCAACGTTTAAGTTGGCGGATGTTTCCCCAATGGAAAAGAAAAACGCTGAAGGAAAGACTGATGCGCTTGTAGTTAACGTGCGCGCGAATCTTTACTGGTGGGAATTTGAGTATCCAAATGAAGCGATCGTCACTAGCCAGGATTTAGTAGTCCCTACTGATGAAAAAGTTTACTTTAATCTTAAGGCTTCTGATGTAAAGCACTCTTTCTGGATTCCTTCTGTTGGAGGAAAGATGGATACAAATACCGATAACATCAATAAATTCTGGCTTGAGTTTGACAGTAAAGGTGCTGATGAAGCTGGCGGTCTTTTCTACGGAAAATGTGCTGAGCTCTGCGGGCCTTCACACGCATTGATGGATTTCAAAGTAAAAGCTTTGCCGCGTGATGAATTCGATCAATGGGTAGCAGATATGCAAGGAGTTAAAGAACCTGCTAAGGCAGAAACTGCAACCGCTCAGCAAGGACAGGAAATCTTCAATAACAGCTGTATCGGATGCCACGCCGTAACTCCGGCAAACACGGCTCCTGAAGCAGCTCGTGTTGGTCCTAACTTGACAAACTTCGGCGATCGTTCACGCGTTGCTGGTGTCTTGGACATGTCAGAAGAAAATATCAAGAAATGGTTGGAAGATCCAGAAGCCTACAAGCCGGCAAACAAAATGACTGGCAAGTATCCTGAGCTTAAACCAGAAGAACTTGATGCATTAACAGAATATCTGCTGGGCTTGAAAGTCCAGAAATAACAGGGGATTTGTTTGAAAGGGAGGTAAAACTGTGAGTACCTATGCTCAGAAAAAGGGATTCGGCGCAACGTTATGGGATTACCTGACAACGGTTGACCATAAAAAAATCGCAATCCTTTATCTAATTGCTGGCGGATTCTTCTTCATCCTAGGCGGACTTGAAGCTTTGTTCATCCGTATTCAGCTAGCTGTACCTAACAATGATTTTGTAAGCGCGGGATTCTATAATGAAATCCTGACGATGCACGGAACCACCATGATATTCCTTGCAGCGATGCCGCTTGTCTTTGCATTCATGAATGCTGTTATGCCGCTCCAGATTGGTGCACGTGACGTAGCGTTCCCATTCTTGAACTCTTTAGGATTTTGGTTATTCTTCTTTGGTGGAGTATTCCTTAACCTTTCATGGTTCCTGGGTGGAGCTCCAGATGCTGGTTGGACTTCTTACGCTTCTCTTGCAATGGCGTCTGAAACACATGGTATTGACTTTTATGCACTTGGATTACAGATTTCGGGTGCGGGTACACTAATCGGGGGATTAACTTCCTCGTAACGATCATTAACATGCGTGCCCCGGGAATGACTTATATGAGAATGCCGATGTTCACTTGGGCAACATTCGTAACATCAGCTCTTATCCTGTTCGCGTTCCCTCCACTGACAGTTGGTCTTTTCTTATTGATTTTTGACCGGATGTTTGGTTCTAATTTCTTTGATGTAGCAGATGGCGGTAACACAATTATCTGGGAACACCTTTTCTGGATCTTTGGTCACCCGGAAGTTTATATCTTGATTTTGCCGGCTTTCGGTATTTTCTCAGAGATCTTTGCGATTTTCTCTAGAAAACGTCTTTTTGGTTACTCATCCATGGTATTCGCGACTGTATTGATCGGTTTCCTTGGATTCATGGTATGGGCTCACCATATGTTCACAACTGGTCTTGGACCGATCGCAAACGCGATTTTCGCAGTAGCTACAATGGCAATCGCCGTTCCTACGGGTATCAAGATTTTCAACTGGATGTTCACGATGTGGGGTGGAAGCATCAAGTTCACAACTCCGATGCTTTGGGCAGTAGCTTCATTCCATCATTCGTTGCCGGTGGTGTAACAGGTGTCATGCTGGCGTCCGCTGCGGCTGACTATCAGTACCATGACAGCTATTTCGTAGTAGCTCACTTCCATTACGTTATCGTTGGTGGTGTAGTATTCGCACTATTTGCTGGTGCGCACCTTTACTGGCCAAAAATGTTCGGCACAATGCTAAATGAAACTCTTGGTAAAGTAACGTTCTGGTTATTCCTGATTGGTTTCCACCTGACATTCTTCATCCAGCACTTCCTTGGATTGATGGGGATGCCTCGTCGTATCTTCACATTCCTGCCTGGACAGGGACTTGAAACTGGAAACTTGATCAGTTCAATCGGTGCGATTTTCATGGCAATTGCTACAATCGTGCTATTAATTAACGTAATCATGACACAAGTTAAAAACGAAAAAGTCGGAAATGATCCATGGGGCGACGGCCGTACACTAGAGTGGTCGATTGCATCTCCGCCGCCATTCTACAACTTCAAGCAGCTTCCTCTTGTACGCGGTCTGGATGCTTACTGGTTGGAGAAAATGGAAGGCAAGAAGGAAATGACACCTGCAGAACCGCTTGGTGATATCCATATGCCGAATAACTCTTTCATTCCTTTCGTTATCTCACTTGGTCTTTTCATCGCAGCGTTTGGTGCAATGTACCGTGCCGATACAAGCTGGGGACTGCTAGTCTTGATCCTCGGTATGGCAGTAACATTAGGAGCGATGTTCCTACGTTCAATTAAAGATGATCATGGATTCCATATTCATAAAGAAGACTTAATGGACGATGATAATGATAAGGGGGCAAAGGCATAATGCAAGCTGAAGAAAAATTCACTTATGAAACATGGCCTGCGGAGCCTGAAAAAGCAACCCTCGAAGCAAAGAACAAGTTTTTGGGCTTCTGGTTCTTCCTTGGCGGAGAGACAGTATTGTTTGCGACTCTGTTCGCTACTTATCTCGCATTGAAAGATAAGGTTCCTAGTGCTGATCATGCACTTGCCAAGGATATCTTTGAAATACCGCTAGCTTTTGCAGCGACTATGCTTCTTTTAACAAGTTCTTTGACAAGTGTATATGCTATGTACCATATGAAGAACTTCAACTTCAAGAAAATGCAGCTTTGGCTTGGATTGACAGTAGCTCTTGGTGCTGCGTTCCTTATCCTTGAGATTTATGAGTTCTACCACTATGTACATGCGTTTGGACATACTTTCACAAGTAGTGCGTTTGGGTCTGCATTTTATACACTTGTAGGCTTCCACGGAGGCCACGTTGCATTCGGTCTTGCTTGGATCATCACACTGATGGTCCGCAACTCCAAGCGTGGATTGAACCTTTACAACGCTCCTAAATTTTATGTGGCCAGCCTTTACTGGCACTTCATCGACGTTGTATGGGTATTCATCTTCACGGTTGTATATCTAATGGGAATGGTGGGATAAACTGATGGCTAATCAACAACCAAGTTCAGGGAACCCAAGAGTAGACGTCGAATATCGTCGCAAGAAAAGCGCCGAAGAGATGAGATACCAAATCGTTTCCTTTGCATTGATGATTTTCTTGACACTTGTTGCTTTTGTTGCAGTTGGATATGAAGGATTCTCAGGCTGGTTCACAGTTCCGTTCATCCTTCTGCTTGCTGTGATTCAGGTAATCTTCCAGCTATACTATTTCATGCACATGAGCCACAAAGGGCATGAAGCACCTGCACTGTTCCTTTATTCGGGAGTAGTTGTAGGGGCTGTGACGATCCTTGCTTTCACAACAATTATCTGGTGGTAATATGACTTAAAGAAAAAATCGGCTTATAGCCGATTTTCTATGTAAGCGAGTATACTAACATTTAATGGCAGTGCCGTTTTATTGAAGTACCATACCTTTGCAAGTATAATGAAAGTAAAGTTCTTAAACAGGACGGGGTGAAATATGATGCTTACTTTAGATATATTTGGATTCAGAGCTCTATGGAGTCCAGTATATTTTCTGATGATGGCAGCTGTATTAGTTGTTTTTTATCTAATTGTCTTTAAGTACTATCATCGTTTCAAGGAAGGTGTACCAGCCACACGAAAGCAGGCTGTTTATTTTACGACTGCTATCATTGTGCTGTATATCATTAAAGGTTCGCCTGTGGATCTGATGGCTCATATAACCTTTTATATGCATATGATCCAAATGGCCGTACTGTATCTTGTGGTACCTCCATTATTGATTTTCGGCTTGCCTGATTGGCTTTGGAGATCGTTTTTATCACTTCGGATAGTCGATCCGCTATTTCGCTTTTTCACGAAGCCGCTTATTGCCTTGATCATGTTTAATGGAATATTCTCTATTTACCATATTCCGCTGATTTTTGATTTTGTTAAAACAGATATGTGGCTGCATGCAGGTTACACATCGGTGCTATTTATACTCGCGATGTTCATGTGGTGGCCTCTTGTCAATAAATTGGAAGAGTATCAGACATTGTCCGGTGTTAAAAAGATGGGGTATATCTTTGCTGACGGTGTGCTAATCACCCCAGCGTGCGCTTTGATCATCTTTGCCGATACACCAATGTACGCAACTTTTTCCGACCCAAATGCATGGGGCGAAGCTTTAAAATTATGTGTACCGCCTACGATGCTCTCTAGCCTGGATCTCAGCGGTCCGGAAACCTTCAGTTCTATTTCGCTTCTCCATGATCAGCAGCTTGGTGGAGTAATCATGAAGGTCATTCAGGAAATCGTTTATGGTATCTTCCTGGGATATGCGTTCTTCCAATGGTTCCGAAATGAAGAAGATCATCAGGCTGAACAGGATGCGATCAATCTTGCGAGCGCTCCACAGCCAGTAAAGTAATAATGATTTCAAAAGCTTCCTTATTGGGGAGCTTTTATTGTTGTATAATGTGCTTACACTCTATCAAAAAAATTATTAGTTAACAGCAATCAAAGATTGAAAAAAAGAGACAGGTCACCTACAATTAACTTTATGGAGAAATAATGATTGAGAGGTATATATCTATGTCAAACTTACCGATCCTGCCGACAATCAGCACCACATTTATTGTTTTAAGTGCGATAACCGTAGCAATTGGCTGGGCACAAATCAAACAAAGAAAGATTGAAAAGCATCGCAAGACTATGACGCTGGCTGGTATATTCGCCATCATATTCTTTGTGATTTATGCATCAAGGACGATTTTCATTGGAAATACATCATTTGGTGGACCTGATGATATCAAGATTTACTATACGATGTTCTTAATTTTCCATATCACACTTGCTACTATTGGAGCTGTCCTTGGAATTACCTCGCTTTACACAGGATATAAGAACAGATTAGAGCGCCATCGCAAACTTGGGCCTGTCACCAGTGTTATCTGGTTCTTTACTGGTATCACGGGGGTTGCAGTTTACCTGCTTCTATATGTGTTCTATAAAGGCGGGGAAACAACTTCAGTCATCAAAGCCATACTCGGAACATAGCAGACTTTGAAACATTGCTTATAGCAATGTTTTTTGTTTTTAGAAGGTATTCTTGCTTCAACAGGCGAATTTATTAGGTTGTATAAAGGGGGTTGGATTTACTTGGATATAAAAGTTTTATCAGAAGAACATTTTCTCGAGTCAATGAATTTATCAATGTATGCTTTTCAATATAAAGTGCCGGAAAGTGATATTCCTAAAAGGTTGGAAACACTAAAGAAACATCGCTTGCTTGGGATTTTTGAAGGAGAAGAGCTTGCATCCAAATTGCATATTCTTTCTTTGAATGTAAAGCTAGGGCAACAGGATTGGAAAATGGGTGGTATTGCAGGAGTCGCTACCTATCCTGAGCACAGACGGAAAGGGCATGTAAATGCCTTAATGAGGAGAGCACTGGAGGATATGAACCAAAGTGGGAATATTGTTTCATTCCTTCACCCATTCCAGATCGATTTCTATAGAAGGTTTGGCTGGGAGATCATTTCAGACAACAGAAAGATCACTATCGAAAAAATAGATCTAAAACCTGTAGAAAGACAATCGGGAACTATTAAAAGACATACAGAGAAGAATCACTCATTGGATATCGAGAGGGTCTATGAGGGATATGCAGCAATGCATAGCGCGATGTTAGCAAGAGATTCAGAATGGTGGCGTACAAGTATATACGGTGAGCAAACAGCTGCTGTTTTTATGATTCGAAAAATGAAGCGTCAGGATACTTGTTATATGAGATTAAAGATAATGTTATGAAGGTAGAGGAATACGTTTCTCTAACCCATGAAGCGAGAAAAGCACTATGGAATTTCATTTGCCAGCATGATTCAATGGTAGAACGAGTGGAAGTGCTGTTATCAGTCTATGACCCACTCCCGTACTTTTTAAAGGAGCCTAAGCTCAAAACTGAAATTTTTCCATATTTTATGGGCAGGATTGTGAATGCTGAAAAAGCATTAGCTAGCTATCCTTTCATCACCAGCACTGCTGGGAAAAATGTGTTCCTTCATCTGGATGACACTGCTGCTCCGTGGAACGCTGGGACCTATATATTAGGGCAGGAAGGGGTTAAGTTTCACCCTGTGAAAGAGGGGTGTGGATGTGTGACTGCACCAAAGCGGGGACTGCATTTGAACATAAACACTTTAACGGCCATGTTATTCGGCTATAAGCGTCCTCTTGAATTATTTGAGCTAGAACTGCTCAGGGGAGACATCGATGAAGTCAAGGAGCTGGAACAGACATTACCCACATTTAAGCCATTCTTTTATGATTTCTTTTAATTTTATACAAATTCAAAAAACCCCGGGTGTCAAGCCACCCGGGGTTTTTCCATGCTTAAATCTTGAATTTAAATTTAATGATGCCAGCTTCTTTAGCTGAATTGAACCCAATCAAGAGCAATGGGCCGATGACAAAGCCCATGAAGCCGAAAAGCTTCAGTCCAAGATACATGGCAATCAGTGTAGATAGCGGAGAAAGACCTATATGGCTTCCCATTACCTTAGCTCCACTGTACGCCTGATAATCAGCAAAATAACTGCCAGGACCGCCAGCTGGGTTCCTAGGGCCACATTACCTGTTGCCAGGTGAAAGATTGACCATGGCGCCAATATGACGATTGATCCGATCAGCGGGATAAAATCAATCAACCAAATGATTGCTGCCATGACAATTGCATATTCCGGGGTGATGAAGAGCAACCCAATCAGGGCGACGATGAAAATAATAACACTCACCAAAAATTGGGCTTTCAAGAATCCGAATACAACATAAGAAAGTCGGGATGTCATGAAATGTACTTTGTCTGCTGTTCTTTCTGTTAAATGGCTGTACACACCTTGCCTCAATGATGGCAACTCCAGCAAGAAAAGAAACAGGGCAATCAAATAGACAAGGAAGCTGATCAGGAAATTCGGGATGTAGGTCAGCAGTGCCTTCAAATTATCTATATTGATAAATGCAATCATGTCATTCTTAAGTTTATTGAGAAAATCCTCTGCCCTGTTGCTGATTTCGGTAACAACTTCCCTCGGAAGGTCATTGGCAGCTTCAACAAAACTATTTTCTGCCTTATACCAGGCATTTGTAATTTCATTTATATAGACTGGAGTATTATCAATCAAGTCAATTGCCTCGGTGACTGCTGTTGTAGTCAGGAAATAACCTGCAACTATTATGAGCAATACAAACAGGAGGAAAACGGCCAATACTGCCAGGCGACGCCCACTCTTGAATCTTTTTTGGAAGTAAACCACTGCAGGCTCCAGAAAAAGGGCAGTAATCAAAGCAGCAATCAACGGGATGGACACCGGAAGGATAATATAAAGAATTGCTGCAACGGCGATGGTGATTAATGCAATAAGAATAGTTCGTTTAGAAAAAATACCGGACAAGTGAAACTCCTTTCTATACTCATGAAGAGTATATACCTCTAAAAAGCATTTATTAAGGGCACTTAAGCCTTATATTTCAAAAAGCGCAAAAAATTCCTTAACAATTAAATTATAGTACGCATTTAATATAAGAAACAACAAAAATCAGCTATATCCTATGTCTTTTTGTAAACTTTGCTTATTTTTATGCTCACGGATTCATTTTAATAACTTTAGTTCTCGCTATTTCATCTCTATGTATGCTTATGAACATCAGGTTTCGAACCTTAACTCTAAGGGGTGAGACAATGAATAAGTCAGGACAAATCATGCCTCAGCAAAATAGAGAGGTATGCCGTGCAGTCTGTGCAATTGTTCATGCCATCATTAATGAAAACGGCTTTTTTCAACAGTCGGGGTTTAAAACCAGGATCTCACGATTGAGAAGAAATGCATTTGCTGACAATGGAGTTATTGTTGAACTTGATCAGGATAAAGTAAAAATAAAAGTATACGTTGACACTATTGTTGGAGAGTACACTATCCTTCTAAATGCCACGGAGCTGCAGAAAAACATAGAAGAGGAGATTGTGCTGCTTACTTCCTTTTTACCGAATGAGATTGATGTCATCGTAACGGGCATTAATGTAAAAAAGACGCATTGAACGCGTCTTTTTTACATCAAAATATTATATTGCGAATTTCTCTACTTCTGCTTTAACATCGTTTAAAAGCTTTTCGCACTGGCTGACAAGAGCTTTCGGGAACTGCTCACCGTCACCATATTCAACTCCGTGCGGATAGTAGTGTTTGCCTAACAAAGGAGTCATCAGCTGAATGATCGCTTTGTGTGAGCCGATATCACCTTCATGGGCATAGCCCTGGACACGCAAATAAAATGTGCCTTCTTTTACTACAATCTTTTTGTCATAGGTTACTCGCTCATAGTCCCATTGACCCTCACGCACTAGACCATGCTCTAACATAACCTCATCAAGCGGTTCAAGTCCGCCTTCAGGTTTTCAATACCTGTATTTTCGAATTTCATCCTATTCCCTCCTAAAAACACACTGCAGTAATATCGCCTAAAATAGATTATATCTCAAATTTAATAATAGTAAAAATAGGCTTAAGTTGCAATGAATATAAAAGCAAATTTCCCTGCTTTCACTCTTTCTGTTTGCATGGGGAAACTGAAGACTAAATAAGAATTAATTATTTGATGGCATAATTAGCATAATCCGGGCAACCCTAACTGTGAGCAGGAAAGCTTTGATTCATAAGGAGGAGATGAAAGTGCGTAAAATCCGTGAAATCATGACTAGCGATGTGGAAACATGTACTTTGTTGGATAATGTATTTGAAGTTGCGGTCAAAATGAAAGAATGGAATGTCGGATCAATCCCTATCGTCGACAAAGATCAGCTCGTAGGCATGATCACCGACCGGGATATTGTCATTAGAGGGATAGCAGAAAAACATCCACCGTCTTCTAAGGTTGAGACGGTAATGAGTGATCACCTCGTTACAGCGACACCGGATATGTCCACTAAAGATGCAACTAGGCTTATGGCGGAACATCAAATAAGAAGGCTGCCAGTAGTTGAAGGTGATAAATTAGTAGGAATCGTAGCGCTTGGTGACTTTGCTGTAAATGAAATGACAGACGAACAAGCACAACATGCTCTATCAGAAATCTCAGAGCCTGGAAGCCATATGCAATAGATTAAGGCACTCATATTGGGTGCCTTTTGTCATCATTCTTACTACAATTGTTCAAACATTTTGTAATGTTGTTGATTTTACAATAAGCAGGCCTTATGTTAAAAGTAAGTTAATCAAGGAACGCAAGAGATATGGCAATCGTGTTAATAATCATGATTTTTTTAAAGTCGGAAAGAACACTTCTATTAAAAAGAACCCTATAAATGATATAATAATTTCAAAAATCACTCATATAGTGATAGAGAGAATAGTGTCTTTTTGACTCACATAAGTGTGGCTTGCCATATTCAAAAGAAGGGGGGGATCTACCTGCGAACGATTATTAGGATTTTAATTTTTGCCGCAATCTTTTTATTTATTGGTTTATACATGGGATTTAACAAGGAAGATACTGAGGAATTGGTAATTGAACAGAAATCTGCCCCTAAAGAAGATGAAACTCTCGACAAGGATGTCGATCAACAAATAATTAGTGAGGGCATTGACCAGCCTGCACAGGGCGTTGGTTCCCTATTAGGTAAGGATATTGATTCTCTTAAGGCTACATTAGGTGAACCATCCAGGGTTGACCTTTCAGCCTATGGCTTCCATTGGTGGATTTTTAATAACAACCTTGACCAATATATCCAGGCTGGTGTCCTGAACGGCAAGGTTGTGACTGCTTACGGAACTGGGCCTTCGGTAAATGTTCAGCCATTTGAAATTGGACAGCCAATCGAAGAAATTTTTCGATGAACGTGATTGAGCCTGATGTCACATTTGAATACAATGGAAGTTCCTACAAATTCGAGCTTTCTGAGCAGGATATGAACACACGTCCCATTATTAAAATGGGTAAATACTTTGCTCAGCTTTATATTGACAAGTTCACTAGTTCCGTCTCAAGCATCCGCTATATGGATAAGGAAACAATCGTCAAGCAGCGTCCCTATGAAATGGTCTACAGGGGAACTCTGATAGAACCTCCTGTATTATCTGAAGGGGATTGGATCAG
This sequence comes from Mesobacillus boroniphilus JCM 21738, assembly GCF_000517385.1. Lineage (GTDB taxonomy): Bacteria > Bacillota > Bacilli > Bacillales > Cytobacillaceae > Mesobacillus > Mesobacillus boroniphilus. The sequence continues at coordinate 37,177 of NZ_BAUW01000031.1, forward strand.
GATTGAGGCTGGTCTTGAGAAACAAATCCTTGATATTACAAATGCAATTCGATTAAGGGATGAACTGCCGACTCTGGAGTGGGATGAGAAGACGGCAGAAGTCGCATATGCCCATAGCAAGGATATGGCAATTGAAGACTATTTTTCTCATGAATCTGAAAAATTCGGGGATTTATCGGAAAGGTTAAATGCAGCGGAGATCCTGTACCAAGTGGCTGGGGAAAACATCGCAGCTAATTATACAGATGGACCAGCCGTTGTCGAGGGCTGGCTGAATAGTGAATCCCACCGTGAGGCGTTATTGAATGAGGAATTTTCGCATCTTGGAGTAGGTGTGTATCAAATGCATTATACCCAGAACTTCTTGAAAATGTGGGAGCAACAACAGTAATTGCTATTTTAAATTTATACATTATGCAGAGCGAAGGAGCATGGACCAAGAGGTCATGCTCCTTCGCTCTGCTTGATTGCTCTGTTAATTGAAAAGAATCCTTGCTTCCAGTTACCATATAGATGTACGATTTCCCCTTCATGGAATCGAAGTGGAACTGCCCCTTTCATCAAAGGAGTGACTTTTTTTACGGTTATCTCTTTTAAGCCAGTGTTAACCCTCAACACTGTTATATGATTATACCGATGGTAATAAAACCGCTCTCTGTATTCATTAACCTCTATGATTTTTCCGCTCACGATCGCTTCCTCAGGAATATTCTCCAGTTCGATCCATTCCTGAAAATTCGTCTGCATTTCTTTTTTCGTCAGCCAATAAAAATAGGCAAGGACAATCGGAATCGCAATTGCTGTAACCATTCATGATCACCTTATTTATGCTGTTTTTTTACAACGAAGAAGCTTCCGGAAGAGTGAGCAATCTTTCTGCCATCGGACCTGAAAACATCCGCTTCAAGGACAACAGTGCTTCTTCCTTTATGAATCAGCTTAGCTTTACACTGAAGATTGTCGCCGATCCCTGGCGCAAGATAATGGATGTTAATCTGTGACGTGACAGCAGCATAACCTTCTGGCAGCAGCTTATTCGCAAGTGTTCCCATCGCGGTGTCGAGTATCGTGGCAGTAAATCCGCCATGGACTATGCCCAGGGTATTGTCGAGAACCTTTGTGATTGGAATATCGATTTCGCAAGTTTCATGGTCGAGTCTCCTATCCATATGGAGAAGGCCGTCGATATAGGTACTGTTTTTCCCGCTCAGTTTATTTTTAACCCCTGATAGCACCGTTTTGAGGTCTTCAAGTTCCTGCTCGCCTGATAACGAGATGCATTCATCTAAAAGCTGTTGTAATTCTTTTTCCACTATACTATTACCTCTTTCTGAATGGCTCTGTTCTTATAATTTCAAATCAATATCATTATTGTAAAAAAGCCATCTAATAATCTGTTTTTTATTTTAACACTTCGGCTCTTTAAAAGCACAAGGTTGACTTCTGAAACCCTTCACCAATAATGATGATTTTCATATGCTATTATAGGCATTTGTTACACTGTGAGGTGAAAAGCTATGGCTAAAAAGAAACTTCATCCCTCTGTTGAAAAGTTCAAGGAGTTCGTGAAAGCCCACCCTGAGCTCGTGCAGGAAGTCAGGAAGGGGAATACAACCTGGCAGGAAATGTACGAAGATTGGTACCTGCTTGGTGAGGATGATCCAAAATGGACGAACAAAAGCAATAATGACAAGGAAGAAAAAAGTGAAGAAAAGAAAACTGATTGGATAGGGACGATTATGGGTGCTGTTAAAAATATGGATCCCGAACAGGTTCAAGGACAAATCCATAACATAAGCCAGGCACTCGGGGCGATTCAGGGAGTTCTTTCCCAGTTCCAGGGAAGCAAAGGGGGACAGCAGGCATCTAATAATTCAGGACCTGCACATCCTTTCTCATTCAGGCAGGATTAGATGGAGGCAAACAATGCGTAAAGATGTGATGGAGCAATTACGAACAAATAAAGAGTTGTTAGAGTTCGTGCGAGCCCAGCCTCATTGGTACAGGAAGCTGAGCAGGGACCCAAGGGACATTTATTCTGCGCAGATCGCTGCGTTGCACCATTTTGAAAAAACGATTCCGCATAAGGTTCAGAAGTTTTCCAACAATGTCCAGATGGCATCGATGATGATGCATATGTTCTCAAGCATGAATTCCCAATCATGACAAAGCTTTCTTCTGAATGAGGAAAGCTTTGTCAGCTTTTAGAAGTGGACTAAGCAGGCATGCCAGGACCTTCAGATGACGCTGGCTGGAAAGTTTAGCTTTTCTGGCAGTTTCATGGTAAAATGGGGTTCGGAGGTGAGCCAGCATTGCTTGCTGTTACATCAGAAAGAGTATTATTGTTGGAAGAAGCTGAACAGCTAGTCAGCATGATCTTACAATCTGATATTGCCGAGTATTATCGGGAATGTTTATATAATGTTAAAAATAATCCGGAGACACAAAGGAAGGTTCGTGAATTTGTGGACATGAAGGAACGCTATGAAGAGGTTCAGCGTTTCGGAAAGTACCATCCTGACTATAAAGAAGTCATGGGCAAGATCCGGATTGTAAAAAGAGAGCTGGACATGGATGAGGTTATTGCCGAATTCAAGAAAGCGGAAAATGACTTACAGAGCCTGCTTGATGAGGTTAGTGTCATCATCGGCAGATCCGTTTCAGAGAGTGTGAAGGTTCCTACCGGAAATCCATTCTTCGAAAGCTCTTGCGGAGGCGGCTGCGGCAGCGGAGGAAGCTGTGGGTGCTCAGCTTAGATTAATGACAAAAAGCATGGGAGTCCCATGCTTTTTTCTTTTGATTTTAGCTTTGTTTGAGACCATAGTTGATTTTAGACTGCTTTAAATGGGATTGATTATTGAAAAAACTGGTTTTTGTGTGCTAGACTAGTACAAAGCAAACGTTTACCGAAGGGGAAAAGAATATGATAGGACAGAGGCAGGGAATCATCGTCTGGCTGTATTCATTAAAGCAGGCCAAGATGCTCAGAAGATTTGGAAATGTTCATTTTGTCTCGAAGAAAATGAAATATGCAGTGATTTACTGCAATCTCGATGAGGCAAAGGGACTGATGGAAAAAATCAGTTCATATTCGTTTGTTAAAAAGGTGGAACCTTCCTATAAACCATTCTTGAAGATGGAATTTGAAAACTCTTCCCCTGATAAGGCAAAAGAATATGATTATAAAATGGGAATATAGAGACCATGCTGGAAGAATAGCATGATCATCAGAAAAGGTGAGGGGAATCCTCACCTTTTTTATTGGTTAGGAAACTATAAAATTTATTTAGTTGTGGATAACTACATGTAGTATTCTTAATCTAGCTCCAGCGCCTAGCCCCTCGAGTCGCTTCGGTCCGCCCAATGAAGTCCAAAGAACGACTTCACTGGTCAGCCCTCCAGCGCTTGTCGGGGCTGAACAAGGCGCTTGCGCTTTTT
>NZ_BAUW01000030.1 GCF_000517385.1 Mesobacillus boroniphilus JCM 21738
TGGATTTCCAAATAACATAATGAACTTCGGTAATTCAGCCGGAGTTCATTATGCTTTTGCTGAATCGTTACTTAGGTGTTATTCGAATAAGGTGGTGAAGTATATGACGGCAATTATCGAGACGAAAGAGCTTAGCATTACATTTGGCGGCCATACCGCGGTAGACTCTGTCAGCATCTCAGTTCCGCATAATCATTTCAAATCAATCATCGGTCCGAATGGTGCTGGGAAAACGACTTTCTTTAACCTGTTGAGCGGGCAGCTCGCGCCGACGAAAGGACAGGTCATGTATAAAGGCAGTGACATCACGAAGCTCTCACCGACCAAAAGGACAAGGGCAGGAATTGGACGGTCCTTCCAGATCACCAATGTATTCCCCAATCTGACGGTGATGGAAAATGTCCGTCTAGCGGTGCAGTCACATGAAGGAGTCCGCTATCAGATGCTGAGGCATTTCCGTTCTTTTAAAGAATTTGAGGAGCAGGCAGAAGAGTGGCTGAAGCTTGTTTTGCTGAATGACAAGAAGGATGCACTTGCAACAAACCTTGCCCACGGTGAAAAAAGGAAGCTGGAGATCGCAATGCTTCTTGCTTTGAACACAGAGGTGCTGCTGCTTGATGAACCGACAGCAGGCATGTCTCTTGAAGAGGTTCCGGCAATCCTGGAGGTAATCAGGAAAATTAAACAACGCGGCGACCGGACGATCATCTTGATTGAACACAAAATGGATATGATCATGGATCTTTCTGATACCATCATGGTCCTGTTCAATGGCGCCTTGCTTGCTGACGGTACGCCAAAGGAAATCATGAAAAATGAAACGGTCCAGTCTGCCTATTTGGGAGGTTTGCATAATGAGCACGCTGCTGAAGCTTGAACAGGTTGAAACATTCATTGGACAGTATCACATCCTTCAAGGCATCTCATTTGAAGTGCCGAAGGGGGAGGTTACCGTACTGCTGGGCCGAAACGGTGCCGGGAAAACAACGACACTCAGGACAATAATGGGCCTGAACCCGGCTGCTAAAGGTTCGGTTCAATTTAAAGGAAAAGAAATCAAGAGTCTGCCGACCTATACGATTGCCAATAACGGGATTGGATATGTTCCAGAAGACCAGGGGATTTTGCCGGCCTAACCGTAGAAGAAAATATCAAGGTGGCAGTCAAAAAGGAGAACGATGAGACCCAACAGCGACTGAATTGGATTCTTGACCTTTTTTCCTGATTTGAAAAAGTTCTGGAAAAAACCAGGCGGGCTTTTGAGCGGCGGCCAAAAGCAGATGCTTTCTATCGCAAGAGCATATGTCAATGACAATGAACTTCTCTTGATCGATGAACCGAGCAAAGGCCTCGCTCCGATCGTTGTCGAGAAGGTAATGGAATCCATCCAGCAAATGAAGGATAAAACGACAATTATTCTTGTTGAACAAAACTTCATGATGGCCAGCACGATTGGCGACAGCTTTTACATCATCGATGATGGCAGGACGGTTTCGAATGGCTCGATGAACCTCCTCCGCGAGGACGAAGAAATGAGACGGAAATACCTCGGCATTGCGTAGGAAAGGGGGAAGCAAAAGTGGATGTTTTGATTAACTTAAGCCTTAACGGTCTTGCCACGGGAATGCTGATCTTCCTTCTGGCAGCCGGACTTACTTTGATTTTCGGGTTGATGGATGTACTAAACTTTGCCCATGGTGGATTGTTTGCCTGGGGCGCGTACAGCGGCATATGGATTTATACCTCGACCGGAAGCTTTTTTATTGGGATCATCGGTGCCATCCTTACTGGGATGATCCTCGGAATTGTAACCGAGCGCTGGATCATTAAACCTGTGTACGGCAACCATGTACAGCAAATATTAATCACGCTTGGCTTGATGCTTGTTTTATCGGAGATGTTAAAAGTGGTCTGGGGACCTAACCAGATTTCAGCGGTAACCCCTGATTACCTTTCAGGCAGCTGGGAGTTTGGCGGGATCATCATTATAAAATACCGGGTTTTCATCATAGCTGTCGGGTTCGCGGTATTCCTGGCCGTACAATACTTGCTTAAAAAGACGAAAATTGGCCTGGTTGTCCGCGCGGGTGTCATGAACAAGGAAATGGTCCAATCACTCGGAGTAAACATTCAGAGAGTATTCATGTTCGTGTTCATGATTGGTGCCGGAATGGCCGCTCTTGGCGGGATGCTGCTAGGACCATATTCCGGGGTGATTTATGCGGATATGGGGATGGAATTCGCGATCCTCGCGTTCATCGTAGTGGTCATCGGCGGAATGGGCAGCTTTACAGGCTCGGTGATGGCTGCAATTCTGGTTGGATTGTCAGGTTCATTCATGGCCTATTATGTTCCAGACCTTGCGCTGGCAGCAAACATGCTGCTTATGGCAGTCGTGCTGATCTTCAGCCACAGGGCTTATTCGGGGCAAAGGGGTGAGGAGATGATGACAAGAATATTTTCAAATCGCATGAACATCTTATATTTGCTTGTCGCCGGGTTCCTGGCAGTGCTTCCATTTGTCTACGATTCAAGAAGCTTGCTCATCCTTCTCTCCCAGGTGTTCATTTTTGCCGTATTGGCAATGAGCTATGACATCCTGCTAGGGTATACGGGTATCGTCTCGTTCGGCCATGCGATGTTCTTCGGCATCGGGGCTTACACAGTTGGTGTCTTTATGAAGAGATTCGAACCAGAAACAAGCTACTTTTTGCTGGCTGTTCTGGTCACGATTTTACTGACTGCTGTGGTCAGTTATTTCGTCGGGCTTTTGACACTGCGGCTGAAAAGTCATTTTTACGCAATGCTGACGATGGCATTCGCTGGATTGTTTTTAGTACTCGCTGAAAAATGGCGCACAGTTACTTATGGAAATGATGGCTTCACTTTCAGGGTGCCGGATTTCCTCAAGGACAGGACAGACTTTTACCTGATCTGCCTTGGTGCCATGGTCATTGTCTTCATTTTATTAAAAAGATTCACCAATTCCCCACTCGGAAGGGTTCTTCAGGCAATCAGGGAAAATGAGCAGCGGACAGAATCGCTCGGATATAGCGTTTTACAATATAAAATCATTGCCAGTGTCGTATCGGGCGTCATCGCTGGTATTGCAGGTATTTTATACGCTGTTTCCCTGAGGTTCGTTAACACGAGTGTTTTTACAATGGATATCACACTGGATGCATTGCTGATGACGATCATTGGCGGAGTCGGTACGCTTGTTGGGGCAATTATAGGCGCGGGAATCATCGAGTTTTCCCATCACTGGCTGACAGAACTGGCAAAGGTTCACTGGATTTTCGAAAGATGGATCATCTTTTTCGGAATCATTTATATTCTCGCTGTCATGTTCTTCCCTCAGGGGATTGTCGGTTCCTTGCAGAAGCTGAAATTCAGAAAGAAAAAGAAAGCTTCGGTTCCGGTTGAATCAGAGACTGTAAGCCAGGGAGATTTGTGATGGAAACAAAGCAAGTTACTTCATTCGTACTTCGTTTCCAGCTCGCAGACATCGAAATGGGCAGCGGCAGAAAATACTGGAGAGTCAAGGTAACATATGTGCAGGAAGAAAAGGAAGCAGTGTTTGAATCCGTAGAGTCGGCAATGGAATTTATTAAAGAGATTGTTGGAGAATCATAGAGTTAGTTTTTACTGTTCAACTTCAGCGCTTGCGCTTTTTTAAAAAGGAGGGGAGAAGATGCAGATTGGCATTGTCAGTACGGGAATTTTCCTTCCTGAAAATTACATCACAGGAGCAGAAATTGCCCAGTTGGCAGGAATTCCCGAACGAGTTGTGGGAGAAAAAATGGGAATCAAGAAAAAACCAGTGCCCGGTCCGGGTGACCATACATGTGAGATGGGAATCAAGGCTGCGAGGGTTGCATTGGAAAAAGCAAACATGGATCCGTTGGACATCGATCTTGTCATCTATATTGGCGAGGAATACAAGGAGTATCCATTATGGACAGCCGGAATCAAGCTGCAGGAGGAAATCGGTGCAAGGAATGCCTGGGCCTTCGATACTGCCCTAAGGTGTGGAACGACTGTGATGGCTCTGAAACTCGCAAAGATGATGCTCTCTGATCCGGAAATCAATAACGTCCTCCTCGCTGGAGGCTATCGCAATGGTGATTTCATAGATTACCAGAATCCGAGGACAAGGTTCATGTACAATCTCGGGGCCGGCGGCGGTGCAATTTTATTGAAAAAGGGCCATCAGGAGAATGTGCTGTTCGAAACAGAAATGATTACGGATGGGTCTTTTTCGGAAGATGTCGTGGTGGTTGCCGGCGGGACAAAAAATCCGATTTCAGCAGAGAATCTGGCGCGAGGTCTTTATCAGCTTGATGTGCTCGACCCACAGGGGATGAAGGAGAGGCTCGAGCAAAAGTCGATGGCCAATTTCCTAAAGGTCATCCGGCGGTCCGTTGAGAAAAGCGGTTTTTTAGAAAAAGACATATCCTACGTCGGGATGCTGCACATGAAGCGGTCGGCACATGATTTTGTATTGAGGGAGCTAGGGCTTGCGGAAGAAAAATCTATCTACCTCGAAGACTATGGGCATATTGGACAGATCGACCAGATCCTATCGCTGGAACTGGCAGAAAAGGCAGGGGAATTGAAGGATGGGGATGTTGTCGTTCTTGTCAGTGCCGGGATTGGTTATGCATGGGGTGCAACAACTATTGTTTGGGGAAAGGGTGTGCAGTAATGGAAAAAACGGCAGTGGAATTGAAGAAGGTTGACTTGCCAAATGGTGAAACAATTGCTTATAGAGAACGGGATGGCGGAACCAAAAATGTTCTGTTGATCCACGGAAACATGACATCTTCCAAACACTGGGACTTGTTGATTGATCAAATAGATCCCGAATATAAAATATTCGCTGTGGACCTGCGGGGATTCGGGGAGTCCAGCTATCACAAGCCAATCATGTCCATCAAGGATTTTTCTGATGATGTAAAGATGTTTGTCGATGTAATTGGATTGAAGGATTTTGCTCTTGTTGGCTGGTCGACGGGAGGAGCAGTAGGTATGCAGTTTGCCGCTGATTACCCAGGTTATTGTGAAAAACTTGTATTGCTCGCCTCTGCATCAACGAGAGGATATCCTTTCTTTGGCACGAGTGAGGAAGGTCTGCCGGATCTTAACAACCGACTGGTTACTTATGAAGATGTTAAAGCGGATGCTGGTAAAACGATTGCCGTCCAGACGGCCTATGACCAGCAGAATAGAGGATTTTTAAAAGCAATGTGGAATATGTTGATTTATACCGATCGTCAGCCGGAAGAACGGCATTATGATGAGTATGTTGATGATATGCTGACACAGCGTAATTTGGCTGAAGTCTACCATTCTCTTAATATTTTTAACATTAGTCCGTTAAATAATGGCTTGAAGGATGGAACGGACCAGGTGAAGGATATCCAGATTCCTGTGCTTGTGCTCCGGGGTGACCGGGATCTCGTAGTTACAAGCAGGATGGCAGAGGAAATTGTTGAAGATTTTGAGGGACGGGCAAGGTTTGTGGAACTGAAAAATTGTGGCCATTCGCATTAGTCGATGACCTGGATCAGCTGTTGCAGCATATCGAAGGATTTTTAGCAGAGTAGGAAGGTGTTTTTATGAGATTAAAAGATAAGGTAGCAATTATTACTGGGGCAGCGAACGGAATTGGGCTTGCTGCAGCTAAGACTTTTGCCCGTGAAGGTGCCAAAGTGGCAATGGCGGACTTCGATGAGGAAACAGGAACGAAGCGTTCAGCTGAACTGTCAGCTGAGGGCTATGACGTCGCTTTTTTTCAGGTGAATGTTGCCGACAGGACCAGTGTTGACTCGTTGGTTCAAAATGTTCTAGTCCACTTTGGCAAAATTGATATTTTAATAAATAATGCAGGGATCACCAGGGATGGGATGCTTCATAAGCTTTCGGCAGAGGATTTTCAAAAGGTCGTTGATGTCAATCTGACCGGCGTGTTCCATTGTGCACAGGCCGTTGTGCCAGCAATGGTACAGCAGGGTTCAGGGAGAATCATCAATACATCATCCGTTTCCGGGATATATGGAAATGTGGGACAGACAAACTATGCAGCGACCAAAGCAGGTGTCGTCGGGATGACGAAAACATGGGCAAAAGAACTGGGCCGCAAAGGCATCAATGTAAATGCAGTTGCTCCTGGTTTTATTGAAACGGGTATGACCGCTGCAGTGCCGGCCAAAGTGATCGAACAAATGAAGATGCTTGTCCCGCTTGGCAGGCTCGGTTTGCCAGAGGATATTGCAGATGCTTATCTATTCCTTGCCTCGGATGAATCGAAATATATAAACGGCACGACTCTCCATGTCGATGGCGGGATTATGATGTAAGATTGAAAAGCGCACTTGCTGCGCTTTTTTATTTTGGATAGGTGTGGGGAAAGGAATGATTTCTATTCTATTGGAGAGTAAATTATTCAACCGGGAATAAATTTCTTTCAACCGGGAATAAAACTGCTCCAACCGGGAATAAAACCATCCCAACCGTCTATAAATACGACCCAACCGTCTATAAATACGACCCAACCGTTTATAAAACTCCGCTAACCGTTGAAAAAATCGTCCCAACCGTTTAAATAAATCTTCAAACCGCGAAAAGCCCTCCCAACTGGTATTAAAACTGTTCCAACTGGTATTAAACTCCGCTAAAATATAGTCTCAACCGTAAATAAATCCGAGCTTACCGTAAATAAAATGATCTCAACCGTAAATAAATCCTCCAATCTCTCGAAAATAAACCCTAAAAGGCCAACTCACCCTAAAAAACAGCTAATTAAATGTTTATCTCACTTTCTAATTCCCTGATCATCACTTTAGGGTTAAATCCCCTCCAAAAGTGGTAAATGGTATTAAAAAAGGATGAGGTGCTGTACATGGAAGAAACAAAGCAGAAGTACTACTTTAATATAGAAAGCGGCGAGGTGCTGGACACGCCGGCTGAGCCGGAGGGCCATTTATTCACGTTGATTGCGACAGGTGAAGAGATCAAGGATCTGCGCGAATACCTGGAGGCAAACTATAAAGCAGACTGGGCAACATACGGAAATTCCCATCTGCATCCTTTCAAGGACCCAGACCGTGAACATGCTGAATATGATGTATCGATGAAGGGAATATATGCAATGATTTACAGGCTTGGCGATGCCGAAGCGAAGAATCATGTAAGAAGCATGGGAATTCTAACAGAAGAAGAGTTGCATAGCTAAACTGAACGCCACAGCATAATATGCTGTGGTGTTAATTCTTTGTTGTGTAACTATCCTGTAACTCCCTTTTCTTAAAATAAATCCATCATGACGAGAGAGGGAGAGATTGCGGTGAGGTGGGAGCTCGATTGGCTTGAAGCAAGAGCAAGTTTGACCCCGGAGGCTGCTGCGATTGTCGATGCAGGGACAGGTCAGAACTGGTCATACAGGGAAGTCAATGATCGGGCTAAAGCAATCGCGGCGTGGATGGATTCAAATGGGGTTAAAAAGGGAGACAGAATAGCCTTGCTCGCGCCAAATGGAATCTGTTATTTTGATATGCTGTTTGCCTGTGGAAAGATTGGTGCAATTTTCGTGCCATTGAACTGGAGGCTATCTGTCGATGAATTAGCCTCTATTATAGAAGATTGTGAACCCTCGATCCTTGCATTCCATTCTAGTTTTACAAAAGAAGTGACGATGATCTGGGGTGAGGAAGACCGCTGTATTCAAATAAATGGTAGCCGATTCTCGAGGCTTATTGAGCAATTTGCGGATCAGCGGGAACTGCATGAAATAGATTTGGCTGAGGAAGACCCTCTGGCGATGATTTATACTGGCGGAACGACAGGAAAGCCAAAAGGAGCGGTTTTGTCACATCGGGCAATCATCTGGAATAGCGTTTCCACGATCGCTAGCTGGAATTTGACGAATGAGGACACGACGGTTACGTATTTACCTTTATTCCATACTGGCGGTTTGAACGCTCTATCAATTCCTATTTTGATGGCAGGAGGAAAGGTCGTGCTGGCAAACGATTTTACCCCCGAAAACGCGATTGATAGTTTAATGAAGCATAAGTGCACAATCGTTCTGTTCGTTCCTACAATGCACCATATGCTTGTAAAATCAGAGCTTTTCCAAAAGGCAGATTTAAAGGATGTAAAGTTATTTTTATCAGGGGGGGCGCCGTGTCCGCTTGATATTTATGAAGCTTATAAACGGAAGGGGATTGCTTTCAAGGAGGGCTATGGCCTGACTGAAGCAGGTCCGAATAATTTTACATAGACCCTTCAGAGGCAAATGTAAAAAGAGGTTCAGTCGGCAAACCGATGTTGTTCCATAATATCAGGATCCTGAATGAAGACGGCAACGAGACAGGGGCGGATGAGGTCGGTGAACTCGCCATCCAGGGAAATCATGCCTTTTCTTATTACTGGAAAAATAAGAACGCTACCGAAGACACCTTGAAGGATGGCTGGCTATACACAGGCGATCTAGCGAAAAAAGATAGAGAGGGCTATTACTATATTGTCGGCAGGAAAAAAGAGATGATCATCACTGGTGGTGAAAATGTGTATCCACTTGAAATTGAGCACTGGCTCTGTGCACACCCTTCGATACGTGAGGCGGCTGTGGTCGGGATGCCGGATGAAAAATGGGGAGAAGTCGTGACTGCGTTCATTGTTCTTGAAGAGGGAGCTGTTTTGGGGGAGCAGGAAGCCAAAATGCATTGCAGGCAGAAACTCGGCGGTTATAAAATCCCGAAAGTGATTAAGACAATCGGCCAGATGCCGAAAACGCATGTAGGCAAAATCGATAAAAAACAACTAAAAGAAGTCGCACTGGCTGCTTCTGATAAGCCCGTCAGTTAAAATAGAAAAAGGCATTTCAGCCAGCGTTTGCTGACTGGAGTGCCTTTTTTTGCATCAATACGCAAAGTACAATATTAACAGAGAAGAGTGATGACAAGAGAATCATGACTCCGCTGAATGGCAGCAGTGCAGCAACTGGCGGAGCGAGACTTGCCCCTGTCAGCAGGATAAATGAATACAGCGACAATGCTTTGGCGCGCTGGCTGCTGCCATAGAAACCGATCAGGGTAATGACGGTCGGGATGACGAGTGAAATACTTGAAACAAAAAAGATGGAGAAGAAAATCAAAGCTCCGGTGGTCTGGAAGAAAAGCAGCAGGAACGCGCTTGTTGACCCGATGGCCAATCCGAACATCAATGTCCGCAGCTCACCCAATCTATCCATCAGTTGACCCGTGAAAAGGGAAAGAGAAGCGCCAATCAATCCAACAAGCCTGATCATCAGCAGGTCTGTTTCAGGTCCGTCAAAATAACGGCCGATTGCATCATAGAAAGCGATTATCGCAAATAACAGTGAGAATGTAATACTATAGCATTTCATTAAGCGGGGATCTTTTAGCAATTGAAAAAAGATTTTCCTTAAAGGCTTGCTTTCTACCGTCTGTGGTGGTGATTCTTTCAGCAGGATAAAAGCAGCAGCAAATAGAATAAAATAGGCAGCAGAAAAGAAAAAGAAGATGCTGTTCCAAGAAAACACATCTGCCAGAAAGTCACTGGCAACCTGCCCAAAGATTCCGGCAATCAAAAATCCAGTATTGATCAGCACAACAAGGATAGTCCTCTGCCGAAAATTGAATACATCATAGGAGTAGGCGAAAGCAACTGAAGCGAAGGTAGCCAGAGTGATTCCCTGCAGCGAACGGGCGATCCACAAACTGAGAGATCCGGCAGAAAAGCCGACGGCCAGTGTTGTCAATGCAGAGGCCAAAAGTCCGAACACAAGGATTTTCCTCCGTCCTGTGAAATCGGATACCGGGCCGAATGACAGCAGTCCGCAGGCATAGAAAAAAGTGAACAGCCCACCGGCGAGGACAACGTGGGATTCGGCGATTAAAAGGTCATTCGAAAGAACGGAATAAATGGGAATCAGCGTATAAATATTGCTTGCCACCATGATGGCGCAAATTGTCAGAAGGATGGAAGCCTTGTGAAAAAAGGACATGGATTTCATGTATATCACCTGCCACCACTAACATATGCAGCTACCGCTGATTTTGCAGTTTGTTTGGGAAAAATTAACGGGCTTCCTGCTTCCAAAATGGCCTGAAAAAAAGGTATAATGAATGATATATAGAACAATCGTTTGGTATCAAGAAGGCGCATGAATATGAAGCGCCTTTTTCAATTTTAAAAGTGATAGAGAGATAGATTTTTTGAGATAGAAAGGGGAAGTCAGATGTCTGTACGTTTAGTGCTCGGGCGCTCAGGAAGCGGCAAGACCGAGATGATCATAAAGGAAATCAAGGACAGGCTCATCTCGGACCCGCAGGGGGATCCGGTTGTTTATCTTGTCCCTGAACAAATGTCATTCCTTTCCGAATACAGATTGTCCACTGACCCTGAACTCGGGGGGATGATCAGGCGCAGGTATTCAGCTTTCCGCGCCTTGCCTGGAGAATCCTGCAGGAAACAGGCGGATATACTCGCCAGCATTTGGATAGCGTCGGGATCAGCATGATGATTCGCAAAATCATTGAAGATAAAAAAGATGACTTGAAAATCTTCCAAAAGGCAGCGGATAAAAATGGCTTTGTCCAGCAGATGGAGCAGATGCTGATCGAGTTCAAACGCTATGCGATAAACCCGGATGAGCTCGCTGGGAAAATGGAGCAAAATTCCGCAGGCAATAAAGCGCTGAAGGATAAAATCCATGACCTAGAGTTAGTCTATCGTCAATTTGAAGATGAACTATTCGGCAAATATATTGATTCAGAGGATTACTTCAAACTGCTTGCCGAGAAGATTCCTGCCTCTGGATATTTGAAAAATGCAGAAGTGTACATCGATGGTTTTTACAGTTTTACGCCACTTGAATTGATGATAATTGACCAGTTGATCGGCACTTGTAAAAGAGTGACCATCGCGCTGCCTGTCGACAAGGGTTTTAAAGAGGAGCAGCCTGACGAACTGCATTTATTCAGGATAACTGGAGAAACCTGCTCAACGCTTTATGACATGATTAGGACAAAAGGTTATGAGCAGGAAGAAGATGTAGTGTTGACAGAGCAGAGACGCTGGCAGGATGAATCCCTTAAGCACCTTGAAAAAGAATTTGATTCCAGGCCTGCTGTTAAATATAACGGGGAGGCTGCGATCCATATCGCCCAGGCTGCCAACAGAAGGGCGGAACTTGAAGGAGTGGCGCGCAAGATTCTCGGCCTTGCAAGGGATAATGGTTACCGTTACCGTGATATTGCAGTTTTGATGAGAGGCAGCGAATACCGCGAAGTGCTTGAAACGATCTTTGATGATTATGGACTTCCATACTTTATCGATCAGAAGCGGAATATGCTTCATCATCCATTGATTGAGCTGGTCCGTTCCAGCCTTGAAACGGTTTTAATGAACTGGCGATATGAACCGATTTTCCGGGCTGTGAAAACTGACTTATTGTTCCCGGATGGCGTTAATCTGAACAAGATGCGCGAACAGATGGATGTTCTGGAAAACTATGTACTTGCATACGGCATCCAGGGAGATAAATGGACGAAAAAAGAACGTTGGAAATACCGGAGGATCCGCGGCCTGGAGTATGAAGGTGTGGCCCAGACGGACGCGGAAAAACAGACAGAACAGGAACTGAATGACCTGCGCCTGTTGATTACTTCTCCGCTGCTGCGGATGGCACGCCGCCTGAAGCGCGCTGACACGGGAAGAAAGCTTTCTGAAGCAGTCTATCTATTCATGGAAGAACTGGATATTCCAGCCAAGCTTGAAGCATGGAGAATGGGTGCTGAACAGGAAGGAAGGCTTGTAGAGGCGAGGGAGCATGAACAAGCTTGGAATGCAGTGATCAACCTTCTTGACCAGTTCGTCGAGATGCTTGGTGACACGAAGGTTGCGCCAAAACAGTTCGTTTCAATTCTTGATGCTGGTTTTGAATCATTAAGATTCTCGCTGATCCCTCCGGCAATTGACCAGATATTGGTTGCCGACCTTGAAAAGACAA
The DNA here is from genome assembly GCF_000517385.1 of Mesobacillus boroniphilus JCM 21738. Classification (GTDB taxonomy): domain Bacteria; phylum Bacillota; class Bacilli; order Bacillales; family Cytobacillaceae; genus Mesobacillus; species Mesobacillus boroniphilus. The sequence continues at coordinate 12,041 of NZ_BAUW01000030.1, forward strand.
GGCTTGCCGATGTTAAGGTCGCATTTGTCATCGGCGTCAATGAAGGTGTTCTGCCGGCGAAGATGTCGGAGGAGGGAATTTTTGCGGATGATGACAGGGAGCTTTTGCAGTCAAAAGGCATAAAGCTTGCCCCAAGCAGCCGCACGAAGCTGCTGGACGAAAACTTCATTGCTTATAAGGCATTTGTAACGCCGTCAGAACAGCTGTATATCAGTTACCCTATCGCCAATGAAGAAGGGAAAGCATTGATGCCATCTTCATTCATTAAGAGGATATCTGATCTTTTCCCTGAACATCAAGCGCATTTCTTCCTGCCGGATCCATCGGAATTGCCGGAAGAGGAGCAAATAGAGTACGCAGCTGGTGAAAATGTTGCTCTGTCCTTTCTGACATCCCAGCTTCAATTGAAGAAGCGCAATTATCCAGTCTATGATTTTTGGTGGGATGTGTACGATTATTATTTAAAGAATCATCAATGGGCTGATACTGCACGCAAGGTCCTTTCTAGCCTATTCTACGAAAACAGGACGAAGCAGTTGTCTGAAGAAGTCACGAAGGAGCTATACGGTGATGAAATCCAGGCGAGCGTCTCAAGGATGGAATTGTTCAATAGCTGTCCATTCTCGCATTATGTCCAGTATGGCTTGAAGCTGCGTGACCGCCAGATTTTCCGTCTTGAGGCTCCGGATATCGGTGATCTGTTCCATGCTGCGTTGAAGGAAATTGCCGAAACAGTGATGCAGCAAAATCTCAGCTGGGCCCAGCTTACAAGAGCCCAGGCTGAAGAACTGGCAAGGGATGCGGTCCAAAAGCTGGCTCCTAAACTGCAGAAAGAGATCCTGATGAGCTCGAACAGGCATCATTATATCAGGCAGAAGCTGCAGAATATCATCAGTCGAGCTTCACTAGTTTTAAGTGAGCATGCCAAGGTCAGCGGATTTTCACCTGTAGGCCTGGAACTCGGCTTCGGCCGCCAGGGAAAACTGCCGCCGCTTGCTTTTTCGCTTAAAAATGGCACCAGGATGGAACTGATGGGCCGGATTGACCGCGTCGATAAAGCAGAAGACGACAAGGGAATGTACCTTCGGGTCGTCGATTATAAATCCAGCGTGAAGGATGTCAATTTGACGGAGGTTTATTATGGTGTGGCCCTTCAGATGCTCACCTACCTGGACATGATCATCACTCATTCGCCACTGTTGGTCGGCAAGCCTGCTGACCCGGCAGGAGTACTGTATTTCCATGTCCATAACCCTATTGTCAACGCATCGAAAATGCTGACTCTTGATGAAATAGAAGAGGAAATTCTCAAACGCTTTAAAATGAATGGATTGCTGCTTAGCGATGAGAATGTCATCAGGATGATGGACAATGGACTGGATACAGGCAGTTCGCAGATTATCTCCGCAGGTTTTAAAAAGGATGGAAGTCTGCTTAAAAGCTCGAAAGTGGCCAGCAAGGAAGACTTTGATCATTTGCGGCAATTCGTTCGCCATAAGTATGTGGAGACCGGTAACAGGATTGTCAGAGGAATCGTCGATGTGGCGCCGTATAAGCTAAAGGACAGGACACCATGTACATTCTGTTCCTTCAAGCCGGTCTGCCAGTTTGACCAGGGAGTGGAATCGAATGATTTCAGGAAGCTTCCGGTCATTAAAAAAGAAGATTTGCTAGCGTCGCTCCGCCAAGACCAGGGGATTGAAGCTAAAGATGGCTTGCCAGGCGTAAATGATAGATTAGAAGAAATCAAGAAACAGGATATTCTGGCATCAATGAGAGAGGAGGAAGAGGATCTTGGCTAAAACAAATATAGCGCCAGTACCAGAAGGGGCAACCTGGACGGAAGACCAGTGGAAGGCGATCATGGCATCGGGGCAGGATATCCTTGTCGCAGCGGCTGCAGGATCCGGAAAAACTGCGGTGCTTGTTGAGCGGATCATCAAGAAAATCACTTCAGAAAGCAATCCGATTGATGTAGATGAATTGCTCGTAGTGACATTCACCAATGCATCCGCGGCAGAAATGCGCCACAGGATTGGGGAAGCGCTCGAAAAAGCGATCGACAGCAACCCAGCTTCAACCCATTTGAAAAAGCAGCTTAGCCTGTTGAACAGAGCGTCTATTTCAACACTCCATTCTTTTTGCCTTGAAGTAATCAGAAAGTATTATTACCTGATCGATGTAGACCCTGGTTTCAGGATTGCTGATGAAACCGAAGGACAGCTGCTTAGGGACGAAGTGATTGAGGACCTTTTCGAAGAAGAATACGGAAAGGCAGATAACCAGCACTTTTTCAACCTGGTGGATACGTTCACGAATGACCGCAGCGATGAAGGCTTGAAGGATATCATTGTTGATCTTTTTGATTTCGCCAGATCCAATCCTTCTCCTGATGCATATCTTGATTCAATCGTTTCAATGTATGAGGCAGCAGGCAGCACGGAAATTGAGAACCTGCCCTTCATGAAAGTGCTCATTGCGGATATTGAGCTCCAGCTCCAGGGGGCAAAACAACTTCTTGAAAAAGGGATGGAGATTGCCAAAATGCCCGGAGGTCCTGCGCCTAGGGCAGTTAATTTCACTGAAGACCTGCATGTGATTGATACTTTGCTTGCTGCAAAAGACCGATCTTGGGCAGAGCTTTATGATGCGATCCAGCTCGCCAATTTTGGCAGGGCGAAAACATGCCGCGGTGATGAATTCAACAAAGATCTTGTGGATAAGGCGGCCAAACTCAGAGACCGGACAAAGAAAATCGTCCAGGATTTGAGAGGGGAACTGTTTTCACGAAAACCTGAAAGTTTCCTGAAGGATATGCAGGAAATGAAGCCTTTGATCGCTGTGCTGATCAACCTTGTAAAAGAATTCTCGAGCAGGTTTGGAAAAGTGAAGCAGGACCGTGGGCTCGTTGACTTCTCGGATCTTGAGCATTATACCTTGGAAATTCTCACAGCAAATTCGGGTACTGAGGAAGCAATGCCGGCGGGTGATTCGAAACCTTCAGAAGCAGCACTCGCCTATCGTGAAAAATTCAAAGAAGTGCTTGTGGACGAATACCAGGATACGAACATGGTACAGGAAGCGATTCTCCAGCTTGTGACCGCTGAAGGAGAAGCGTCAGGAAACCTGTTCATGGTTGGCGATGTGAAGCAGTCGATTTACAAGTTCCGTCTTGCTGAGCCTAATCTGTTCCTTGGTAAATACAACAGGTTCACATCCAATGGGGAAGGGACAGGATTAAAAATAGACCTGGCCAAGAACTTCCGAAGCCGCAGAGAGGTTCTTGACGGGACCAATTATTTATTCAAGCAAATCATGGGGATCAAGGTTGGCGAGATCCATTACGATGAAAATGCCGAGCTGAAAAAAGGAGCGCTTATCCTGAAGATGATGAGTTCCCTGTGGAGCTGCTCTTGATTGATAAAAGTGAAGGTACATCATCAGAAAGTGATCCTGAAGAGGATAGTGAAACGGCAGCAGGTGAATTCGACGCAGATGACCTTGAACAATCCCAGCTCGAAGCAAGGCTGATGGCGAAGCATATTAAGGATATGGTAGAAGAGCGCCGGGGTGTTTACAATCCGAAAATAAAGACTTCAAAACCCGTTAACTACCGTGATATCGTCATACTCCTCCGCTCGATGACATGGGCGCCGCAAATTATGGAGGAGTTCAAGCAGCAGGGCATTCCGATTTACGCGAACCTGTCCACCGGTTATTTCCAGGCAACAGAGGTAGCGATCATGATTTCCTTGTTGAAGGTGATCGACAATCCTTATCAGGACATCCCTCTGGCTGCCGTCTTGAGATCCCCGATTGTCGGGCTGGATGAACAAGAGCTTGCCATCATCAGGGTCAGCCAGAAATGGGGTTCCTTCTATGAAGCATTGACAGCATTCTGCCTTCAAAAGCCGTTGCCGGAAAATGAAGGATTGCATGAGAAGACAAGTCGCTTTTTCAAAAGTTTAAAGAGCTGGAGGACTTCAGCAAGACAGGGTTCCGTTTCTGATTTGATCTGGCAATTATATAGAGAAACCCGTTTCTTCGATTTTGCAGGCGGGATGCCAGGAGGTAAGCAGCGCCAGGCAAACCTGCGGGCACTATATGATCGCGCGAGACAATATGAAGCCACGAGTTTCCGCGGCCTGTTCCGCTTTTTGCGATTCATTGAGCGGATGAGGGAGCGAGGCGACGACCTTGGTGCCGCCAGGGCTCTTGGAGAACAGGAAGATGTGGTCAGGATCATGACGATCCACAGCAGCAAGGGCCTTGAGTTCCCGGTAGTATTCGTTGCCGGCCTGGCCCGCAATTTCAATACGATGGACCTGAAGAAATTCTACATGCTCGACAAGGAGTTTGGTTTCGCGGCAAAATATATCAATCCCGAGAAGCGAATTTCCTATCCATCCTTGCCGCAGTTAGCCTTCAAGCGCAAGCATAAGATGGAAATGCTGGCAGAGGAAATGAGAGTACTATACGTTGCCTTGACGCGTGCCAAGGAAAAGCTTTACTTAATCGGATCGGTCAAGGATGCAGAAAAAACGATCAGCAAATGGCAGGACGAAGCAAGCATCCTGACTGGCTGCTGGATGAATATTTACGGGCGTCAGCTTCGGGCTATATCGACTGGATTGGCCCCGCGGTGATTCGCCATCGAGATTGTGACAGTATCAGGAAAAGTGCGGAACCCCTTCATACTGCACTGGGCGACGATATCACTTGCCATCCTTCACGCTGGAAAATCGAAAGCATTAAAGCAGAGGAAATCGCTTCATATGCAGATGGAAAAACCGAAGAGCATGAAAGCTTGATGGACTTTGTTGAAGCAGGAAAACCTGTAAACAAAGAATCTCAACTGGCAGAAACAGTGAACAGACAGCTTTCATGGAATTATCACTTCAAGGAAGCGGCAAACCACCGTTCAAAACAGTCCGTTACCGAGCTGAAGCGCAATCACGAAACCAGGGATGAAGAGAGCGGTACACAGATTGTCAGGAGGTTTGCAAAACCAATCCTCAACAGGCCAAGATTCATGCAGGAGAAAATGCTTACACCTGCAGAACGGGGAACGGCGATGCATATGGTCATGCAGCATATCGATCTTAACCAGCCAGTAACGGAAGCTTCACTGGAGATGCAGCTGGGGAAGATGGTGGAGAAGGAGTTGCTTTTCCATGAGCAACGTGATGCTGTAGATAAGAAATGGATACTTGCCTTTTTTGAAACGGACATTGGCAAACGGCTGTTGACTGCGGAAAAAGTCAGCCGGGAGGTACCTTTTATCTGTCATTGCCATCAAAAGAAGTATATCCGGATTGGCAGGGAGAGAACGAGCCGATTTTTATCCAGGGTGTAGTCGACTGTATTTTCCAGGATGAAAAAGGAACAGTTCTCCTTGATTTTAAAACGGATGGCATCCATGACCGTTACAAAGGCGGTTTCGAACAGGCAAAGCCGATTCTGGAAGAACGCTATCGAATCCAAATCAGCCTGTATGCCAAAGCAATCGAACAAGTGTGGAAGCAGCCGGTAGAAGAGAAGTTCTTGTATTTCTTCGACGGCGGCCATCTGCTTGAACTGAATCAGCTATAAAGTAATGTTAAAAACCGGCAGGATGAGAATAATAATCCTGCCGGTTTTTTGGTTTGTCTTGGAAAAGTGTCCGATAGAAGGGCTGTATCGGACAAACGGAAGGCGAAGGAGAGGAAAAGTGTCCGATAGATAAGCACTTATTGATATCCGATAAAGGAGAGGGATTCTAACTAATATAAATTGAGTCCAATAAGCAGAGTCCCGTGAGTAATATCGCACCTCACCTGTTTCTGGGTTCGCACTTTGATTTAAAGGCTATATGAGTAAGGTAACTGCTGATCAATGATAAGAGCAATGACCAAATCACGAATGGTAGGGAGGGATCACCAAGTGGCAAAGAAAAAGCAATCCGGGACATGCGAATTATGCGGCCGGGAAGAGGTTGAGGTGACAATCCACCACCTGACTCCTAAGGAAATGGGAGGCACCTTCATGTCAACGGCAAATCTATGTATCCCTTGTCATAAACAGATTCATGCTTTATTCACGAATGAGGAGCTCGCCACCAGTTTAAACACGGTCGATCAGCTACGCTCCCATCCTGAATTGCAAAAGTTTCTGAAATGGATAAAAAAGCAGCCTTCTACAAGGCTGCCGATAATTTCAAAATCTAATGCGCGGAAAAGAAATAAGCGCTAGTTATTTCCTACTGTCGGCTGGTCAATCAGGTTGGCATCTAGGACATTGCTGGCACTTAATCCATTGTTCGTTACAATGAATCCGCCTGTATTGAATCCACCCTGCCCAGCGACTGTTTTTGAATTGCTTTTTGGCGAGATGAACAGCGTGTCGCCAAACTGCACCGTCCCGCCGCCTACATTCAATATTTGCACAGGACCTATTATTGCTGGCATTGAAAACATCCTTTTCTGCTTTTGTTTAGTCTTTTTTGTAGCTAATGTTGCTGTAGAAAACCGATTGATGCTCAGTGATCAAGGCTAGAAGCTCCATAATAAATCTATATGCCTTCTTCATCCGACTTGTTATTACGGGGCAAAAGCTGGCGTATATGCTTTACCCTGGCTTCCATGACTATATTGCAGCTGTTACCAAGGTGCACAACAGACGAGGAAGAGGCTCCCAGGATATCAATGTTCCGTACCTTCAATACAGGGTTAATATTATGGGTTGCGAAGACGACATTGTCTTCACTTGCTGGCTGAAATGGGATTGCCTCCGAAAAAACCGGATATGCATTGAAATTACCTTCATTATCAAAAAAAATCTCTGCCTCTCTTTGTACGGCCAATGCCCTGGAAATCGCCTGTATTTGCTCCGAATCACCGATCTGAAAAATCGAAGAGAAGGATACTGAGTCAATTTTGATATGGTCAACACATGTTATTCTTTGCAGCATAGCGATCACGATATATCCGGCGACAATGGCACAAATGGACCGACAATCAACGATTCGGCAGGTGTGTCAAAGGTAGCTGCGAGCTGGATTGTTTCAGCGTCCCCAACCATCAAAAGTGAGGAGCTCGACACACCGATGACCCTGATGTCGCCTACACAAATATCTCGGTTATAGACTCGGAAATTCATTATGAACGTCCTTCCTTTACATTATCCGGCAGGTTTTTCAAGAACAGGAATACACCATTCTGGATTTCCTGTTTAAGCAAATCAATCACCTTTTCATTCATCTGAGGGCTTAGTTCGGTGCCTCTTTCACTTGATGATTGTTCCTGTAAATGTTGAGCCACTCTGCCAGACAACTGTTTTTTAATATCATTTTTTATGAACTCAAAATATGAATCATCTACACTGATTCCCAAATCGGTTTGTGCACCTCGGTAAATATTCTCCAAATCAGATTCCAGGTATTGGTTCAGTGCTGTTTCAAGCTCGATTGTCCTTTTAAATAACTGCTTTGGCGGAATCGGGACATTCACAGATTTTTGATCAACGCTAAAATCTTCGATACCATCCAAATCTGATGGGTTCAAGCCGATATTTAAGGTCCCTTCGAGCGTTTCCACTTTTAACTGGTCGAATTTATACTCGATATTTCCGATTTGAACCGGAGGCCGTTCCTTAAGTGCAGCAATTTCCTGCTGCAGCTCCAAAACCATCTTCTCCAATCTGGCAGTCTTTCTGCTCTGGTGCTCCACATATAAATGCAGCTTCTTTACATATTGATAGAATTCCGTGTTCAAACGAATCACCTCGCCTCGACCCAGCATTTTGACACTAGTTTAATTTTTACGGACAGGAGCCTGCAGTGGTACGGCTGGAGCTTCCAATGTGCCTCCAGGTACACCCTCCATGCCAGTTGAAATTTCCGTAGGGTGGACAGCCTCTGGAGCAGGTGCTGTGAATCCCCCGGTATTATAAAGGTAAGAAACTGGCTTTATCATTCCTGCACTGCCAATTTGCAGCACAGAAGAATTTGTGATTCCATCAATCTTCAGAAGGTTGATATTGATCGATTGTTGTATATAAAAATTCATTGTACTCACCCGCATTATACATTCAGATAATTGCCTTGATCGACGGCATCTGGATCATAGGTATTTGTTGAACTTTGGTTATTGTACACGGTCAATCCATCTCCGGTATTGAATGAACCAGCACCGGAAAAAGTTTTTGCATTGGAAACGGGGCTTATTCTGTAAACATCGCCTATGTGGAAGACAGCGCTGTTCCCAAGGGAAATGACCTGTGCGACTCCAACAATTGCTGGCATTTGCAACACCCTTTAATTAGATTTCTTTAATATCCTATGTGCCCAGGCAAAGAATGTGATTAAAATGCCTATTGTGTTTAAGTGGTTCTTTTCGCAGATTTTTTCCTTTTAAAAAAGGGTGTTCGTTATTTGTCTTATTCAGAAAAAATCCTAAGCTGAAAAGCAACTAATCATAGCAAAAAAACATGTTATATAACAGGTGAAAAATATATATAACAGAAGTGGTAATATGTTAATATATTTATATATTTAGAATTATAAAATTATTCTACAGGAGGCAGATTATGAACGTTCCATTGCTGTTGAGCCAGTTTCTAGACCGTGCAGTGTCGCTTTACGGAGACAAGAAAGCCATTTTTTCAGAAGACAGGGCGCTTACATATTCTGAGTTGAATGAAAGGGTAAACAGGCTTTCGGATGGATTAAGAAAGCTTGGAGTGTGCAAGGGTGACCGGATTGCCTATCTTGCCCCGAATTCGGTCGAAATGCTCGAAGGCTTCTATGGTGTATTCCAGGTTGGCGGAGTCATGGTCCCGTTGAATATTCGCCTGAAGCCGGATGATTATTTGTTCATCCTTAACCACAGTGAATCAAAGGTTTTGTTCGTGGACCAGGATTTATATCATTTAATCCAGCCAATCAAGGATCAACTAGAAAGCGTTCAGCACATTATTGTCCACTACAAGGAAGATAGCCTGGATGAAATCAGTTATGACGAATGGCTTTCACAGCTTTCTGCTGAAACGTTCAAACGTGAAGAGCTTGATGAAAATGATGTCTGCAGTCTGCTTTATACGAGTGGGACGACCGGGAATCCAAAAGGAGTCATGCTCACGCACCGGAATAATTACCTGCACGCACTCAGCACGATGCACCATTTACGCGTAAGCGATGAGGATGTCCTCCTGCATGTCCTGCCGATGTTCCATGTTAACGGATGGGGATCGCCATTTTATTACACTGCGAACGGGGCATCCCAGGTATGCTTGCGAAAACGACCCCTGAGACTATTTTTAACGCGTTGGAAAAACATAAAGTCAGTGTCATGCATATGGCTCCAACTGTGTTGAATGCGCTGCTTCAGTTTTATGAGAAAAATGTCCCGAGTATCGAACAGCAGGTACGGGTGGTCATCGCCGGTTCTGCACCGCCACCAGCATTCGTAACAAGAGTGGAAAAAGAACTTGGCTGGGAGTTCATCCAGGTGTACGGAATGACAGAATCATCACCATTAAGCACGATTTCAACAATCAGGTCGCATTTGAAGCAGCTTCCTTTGAATGAACAATACCGAATGAAAGCAAAAGCAGGAATTTCAATGATTGGCAGCCAGGTAAAGGTCGTGAATGATCATGGCGATGAAGTGGCCCATGATGGCAAGGAAATAGGGGAAGTCATTACCCGAAGCAATGGAGTCATGAAGCTACTGGAAAAATGAAGAGGCGACGATGGAAACAATCCGTAATGGCTGGCTCCATACCGGTGATATGGCGACAGTCGATAAATACGGCAACATTGATATTGTTGACCGCAAGAAAGACGTCATCATTAGCGGCGGCGAAAATATTTCTTCCATCGAAGTCGAGGGAGTATTGTATGATCACCCTGCAGTCCTGGAAGCAGCGGTCATTGCCGTCCCTCACGAAAAATGGGGCGAGACTCCGCATGCATATATTGTGCTTCGTGAAAAAGAGCAAGTCACAGAACGAGAGCTCATCGCTTTTTCGAGAGAAAAACTTGCCCATTTCAAGGCAATTACAGGAGTGACTTTCGTAAAAGAACTGCCGAAAACAGCTTCCGGCAAAATTCAAAAGGTCCATTTGCGAAATGAATACTGGGAAGCAAATGGCAAGACCGGCAGATTTGTAAATTAATAGCCTGAGGGGGATTGCCTTGTTGCGTCCCCCTTTTCTTTTTATTCTGCTTATAGTATCCTTTGGCACATTGGTAAATTGTGTGATATACATAGATTAGATGTTAACTTATAAGTGGAATGAGGGGGAAGATGGAGATTAACGGACGGGTATCCGGAAATAGGGTTGTTTCAATTGACCGGATGCGAGGCTTTTCATTAATGGGGATATTTCTTGTAAATATGATTTCATTCCATTCGCCCTATTTTTATATCGATCCAGAAACATGGTGGGGTGGAAACACAAATTTATTTACATACCAGTTCATTGATATATTTATCCAGGCAAGCTTTTACCCGCTGTTTGCAATGTTGTTCGGGTATGGGCTGGTTATTTTAAGAGAACGAACTCTTGAAAAAGGGATGAGCTTCAATCCTCTTGCATTAAGGAGACTTTCGATCCTGTTGTTGATAGGGATCATCCATGCATTTTTAATCTGGCCAGGTGATATTCTTATAACCTATGCAGTATGCGGTTTTGTTTTCCTTCTGGTTATTGGCTGGAGTGCAAAGAGGCTGCTCATTGCCGGATTGGGTTTATACATAGTTCCAAATATTCTCTTGTTGTTGATGCTTGGTGCAGCATCAGTCATTGACGGCGGAGAGGGATTTTCAATGTATGACGCACAAGCTGCAGAACAGACGATAACCATCTATCAAAATGGCAGCTTTGCTGAAGTGACATATCATAGAATAATTGAATGGAATAAAAATAATAACCTGTTTGGATTGTTTTTATATTTGATCACTATCCTTCCTCTGTTCATGGTTGGAGCAGGAGCGGCAAAGCTCAGATTGTTTGAGAATGTACAGGACAAGAAAAGGAAGATTGCAATCGCTGCCGCTGTCCTCGCAACTCTTGGCCTTCTGATAAAAGCAATTCCATACCTGTATGGAAAAACATTGATGACGGATTATGCGCAGGATGTTTTTGGCGGTGCGATGGTTGCGATGGCGTATGCACTGATGATTGCGCTGATTTCTGAGCTTAAAAAATTTGACAGGCTGCTCTACCCGCTGGAAGCTGCCGGCAGGCTCTCAATCAGCAATTACCTATTCCAGTCCGTCGTTTCGACATTGATTTTTTACAGTTATGGACTAGGATACTATGGGAAATTTTCCGTTTTTCAGGAACAATTCTTGCGCTTGGAATTTATGTAATTCAGTTGGCATTTAGCAGCTGGTGGGTCAAAAGATTTTACTACGGTCCGGTCGAATGGCTTTGGCGCAGTGGCACATACATGAAGAAACAGCGTTTTAAAAAAGGGGAAGCCTGATGGAGAAGGTTATCAAAAGGAGGGCCTTAACATGAAATTCGCTACATATAAAAATGAATCTGGCCAGTTTATTGGAATTGTCAGTACAGAAGGGACCCAAGTCCTGCCGCTTCGGGAAGCCTATGAAAAAATGGGTGGAGAAACAGCGATACCAGCTGATATGCTAGAGGCTATTTCAATGGGAGATGTATTTTATCAGGAAGCAATAAAAACATTGCAATGGGTAAGCGAGAACAATCTGGACAGCGAGCTATTCATCCCGCTTGAATCAGTAGAATTGCTAGCACCGATTCCGCGTCCGTCCAAGAATATTTTCTGTGTGGGCAAAAATTACGCCGAGCATGCAATAGAGATGGGCAGCAAGGACGATATTCCTGAGCATGTAATGGTGTTCACGAAAGCACCTACTACTGTCATTGCTCATGATCAGAACATTCATGAGCATAAAGAATTGACTGAGCAATTGGATTATGAAGGCGAGCTTGCAGTAGTGATCGGGAAAAAGGGTAAAGCGATCAACAGGGAGGAGGCTTTGGATTATGTGTTTGGCTATACAATCATTAACGATGTGACTGCCCGCGATCTCCAGGCAAAACACAAACAGTTTTTCATTGGGAAAAGCCTTGATACTACTTGCCCGATGGGACCATGGATTGTCCATAAATCAGCCATCTCAAATCCGAACAACCTGGATATCAAGACCACAGTAAATGGAGAAGTGAGACAGGATTCCAATACGGAAAACTTCATTTTCCCGGTAGAAGAGGTCATTGCAGTGCTCTCACAGGGAATGATACTCGAGCCAGGAGATATCATTGCTACCGGAACACCAGCAGGCGTAGGCAAAGGCTTCAAGCTCCAAGGTTCCTGAAGGCTGGGGATACAATTGAAATTACTGTTGAAGGAATTGGGACATTAAGGAACAAGGTGGAGAGTTAATCATAGCCTGGCCAGTTTATTTTAGTTTTTTTAGCGACGTTATGATATGATATTTTAGAATTTACTATTAGGAGGACGGGTACATGATACATGCCCATATGACAGCCTGGTTTTTGGCTTTGGTTTTATTCTTTGTAGCACTTGGTCTACATAAAAGCGGTAAGGAAAAAGGCGCAAAAATTGTCCAGATGATCCTTAGGCTGTTTTACGTGCTGATTCTATTGACTGGCTTCTGGCTTCTTTTCAGCATCAATATCGGCCTGATGTATGTGTTGAAAGCAGCAGTAGGCTTGTGGGTAATCGCAATGCTGGAAATGATTTTAATCCGTACAAAAAAGAGCGAAAAAGCGTCTGTACTGTGGATTCAATTCATTGTCGCAGTTCTTCTTGTACTATATTTAGGTTTCTCACTTCCACTTGGAACATATTTGTTCTAATAGTGAAATTGTCGAAAGAAAGCTGTCCTTATAGGCAGCTTTTTCTTTTTTTGTCATATCTTAACCCCATAAAATATGATAATTTAAGAGAAGGGTTATTGGAGAAATATAATAATTGGAGAATGCAATGGCTACGACAAAAAGCTGCGTTTACGAAAATGACAAACAACTTAATAGCTTTATAGAGGGCAATTCATTCAAAGACCACCACAATGTATTGGTGCAGATTTTTTTCAGTCAAAAAGATAAACCTGTGCTTCAGCATATGGAGCAGTTGCTAAAAAAGCAGCTGCCCGCCTCCATTGTGTTGAGCTGTGAAGCAAATGGCTGCTTCACTGGTGATAATCAATTCGTTATCTCATTTACCGTTTTCGATAAACAGGAACTTAATCCTATTCTTCAAGATGAGTACACGATCAACACATTGAATAATCTTGTCGAAACCTCACAACAAGACATCCTTCTGCTTAACGAAAGCCTCGAAGTGTCCGAGCAATACTATCGTTCGCTGTTTGATAACAATGGAGATTTTGTCTATTCAACTGATTTGACAGGGAATTTCACAAGTATAAACCAGGCATTCATGAAAACCTTTGGCTATACCGAAAATGAACTTATCGGCAGGTCAGCGCTCGACTTTATCAACCAGGAAGATGTGCACCGTGCCAAAATGCATTTTATTCAGGCGCTAAAGGGAAAAGATCAGACCTACACAATTGAGATTCCAGTCAAGAGCGGTGAAACCCAGATTTTTCAGATCAAAAATATTCCGATTACGGTAAATGGTACATGTGTAGGAACGTATGGTATTGGCCGGAATATTACACTCCAGAAAAAAACAGAGGAAAAGATCATTCAGCTTGCCTACTACGACCAGGATACGGGATTGCCGAACAGGATGAGGTTTACCGAACAGCTCGAAGAAATGATTCACCGTGCCAGGCAAAAGAAAGAACTCCTTGCTGTTCTTGTCATTGATATAGACCGTTTCAAAATCATCAATGACAGTCTCGGACATTATGCTGGTGATATTGTTTTGAAAGAACTGGCAGAAAGAATTCAGGCTCGGCTTCCAGCAGGCGCTTATCTCGGAAGATTCAGCGGGGATAAGTTCACGATGCTGCTGACAGAGAATGTCAGCATTGACCAGACGACAAGAACAGCCAGGGAATTACAGAATCTTATTTCAATGCCTTTATTTTACCAGAGTCAGGAATTCATCGTTACGGCAAGCATTGGAATCAGCTCCTTCCCGGGGGATGGTCTTGATGAGCATGTACTGTTGAAAAATGCGGATATTGCGATGAACCGTTCGAAAAATCAGGGCGGCAACAAGATTACTTACTTCTCAACGGGAATGAACGATCAGGCAATGGTCCGGCTTGAGCTTGAAAGCTATTTAAGGAAAGCGCTTCAAAAGAATGAATTCCATCTTTGCTACCAGCCGCTTATGGACTTGAAATCAGGAGAGATAACCTGTACAGAAGCCCTTATACGCTGGCAGCATCCGCATCTTGGGCTGGTTTCGCCAGCACAATTCATACCTTTGGCAGAGGAAACAGGGTTGATTGAAGAAATCGGAGCATGGGTGCTGACCACCGCATGTGTCCAGACAAAAGCCTGGCAGCAGAATGGATTCCCGAATCTCGGTATCTCGGTAAATGTATCAGCCTATCAGTTCCAGCAGCATGCTTTTATTGGACAGGTAATACAAGCGCTGGAAACTTCACAGCTTGCACCAGGGTACCTTTCCCTGGAACTGACAGAGAGCGCGATGCTGAAAGATATCGTCTATAGCATTTCGGTTATGAAATCGTTACAGGAACTTGGGGTAAAGGTTTCGATTGATGATTTTGGGACAGGTTATTCTTCATTAAGCTATTTGCGCAATTTGCCAATCGATACGCTCAAAATCGACCAGTCATTTATCAATAATCTTCATGATGACCCATCAGATATTGCAATCGTCAAGGCAATCATCACGATGGGACAGGGGCTCTCCGTAAAAATTGTTGCCGAGGGTGTTGAAACACATGAACAGCTGAACCTTCTAAGAGATTTGGACTGCCATTATGCCCAGGGTTACTACATCCAAAAGCCGCTTGATATAGATGCTTTCGAAAAAGGCTTCAGGACTGTGGAAAAAGTTGAGTATACCGTAAAATAATTCATAGCCTGCACAATGAGTGCAGGCTCTTTTTGTCACTTAAGAAATTCTCTCAATAACGGTCCGTTTCCCGTTATTCAAGGTCAATTCGAACCTGTCATTTTGTGTTTCAAAGTAGTCAAAGTGATGTTGTACACTGCAGATGAATTCTTCATTATCAAGAATTAAAAAATTGACTCCTGAAACCCCTTTTTCATGATCAAGGAAGGTCAGGTGGTTATAACAATAAATGCAGTCATAGATCGAAAAGTTGAGCGAATTCAATGTATTGATAAATTGGACAAAAGCTTCATCATTCAGTTCATCAAGCAGGCGCTCGAATGAATAGATCAATTGTTTCCTGATCCTGATCATTTCCTGGTCCTGCAAAGTGATTTGTTCACCCCCGGTTTGGATGCAGCCATTATCCACCAAAAACCCCTTGCACCATTTATTGTTTCGCTGCACTTCAACCTCTTGATGGATGAATTCATCGACAAGTGCGGCCTCTTCTGTTTCTTCATCAAAGAAAACCCATTGTGAATTAATATATTCTACTGTCCCGGTGTTGAAGGCTCGGGGCTGGAATTCAATTAGATTGCTTCGTTGTTGTCGATTCATTTGGATCCTCCGTTAATTATCGCTCACCTTCTTTGTAGACAGATTTTAGCGAATTTATAACATGATTTAAAAGATAGGCAATTAACCAGTTGGGATGTTTGTGCATAAGATGAGTAATGCTTAAGCAATTGTCTAGTTTCTGAAAGTGCTTATTGACATTAAAAAGTTCCGCTGAAAGGATTGATCAAAAAATGTGTGGAATAACTGGCTGGGTAGACTATCGTAAAAATATGGATCATGAACGCGAGACCATGGCAAAAATGGCGGAAACTTTGAGTAAAAGAGGTCCCGACGATACCAATGTATGGACATCTGTGCACGCCGCGCTGGGTCATAAAAGGCTGGTCGTTGTCGATCCTGAGGGCGGCAAACAGCCAATGACCAGAACACAAGAAGATAACCGTTATACCATTTGTTATAACGGAGAACTTTATAATACGGAAGACCTCAGAAAAGCACTGCTATTAAAAGGATATTCTTTTAACGGTCATTCTGATACAGAGGTTTTGCTTACTTCTTTCATGGAATGGAAGGAAAACTGCCTGGAGCATTTAAACGGAATCTTTGCCTTTGCTGTTTGGGATCACGAGCAAGAACAATTGTTCATTGGCCGTGACCGACTCGGTGTGAAGCCGCTGTTTTTTCTTGAAACAGCATCTGGTCTTATGTTTGCTTCTGAACAAAAGGCACTGCTGGCACATCCGGAGGTGAAGGCTGAGGTAGACAGGGAAGGACTTTGTGAGGTGTTTGGGCTTGGACCATCCCGTTCTCCCGGGGCAGGTATTTTTAAAAACATGAAAGAGCTCCGACCTGGCCATGGGATGACTTTTTCAAAAAGCGGGCTGAAAGTCTGGAGGTATTGGAACGTAAAAAGTGAGAAACACAGCGATACTTTAGATGAAACAGCTGAAAAAGTGCGGGAATTGTTCACAGATGCTGTCACAAGACAGCTGGTTTCAGATGTGCCGCTATGCACCTTCCTCTCAGGAGGACTGGATTCAAGCGCAATCACTGCTATTGCAGCTGAGCATTATAAAGCGGAGGGAAAGGGCAGCCTGCATACTTACTCAATCGATTACGAAGGAAATGACCAGTATTTCAAAGAAAACGAATTCCAGCCAAATGCCGATGCCTTCTGGATCAATAAAATGACGGAAACATTTGGTACTGTTCACCATAACAGCATCATCTCCCAGGAGGATCTGGCTGGCTATCTAACTGAAGCTGTCCATGTCCGGGATCTGCCAGGAATGGCTGACATCGATTCATCACTGCTCTGGTTTTGCCGGGAAATCAAACAGGATTTTACCGTAGGACTTTCAGGTGAATGTGCTGACGAGATATTTGGCGGCTACCCGTGGTTCCACAGAGGAAGACTTGAATAGACCAGGATTTCCATGGATGCGGTCGATTAATGAACGTCAAAACATGCTGAGGGACCACTGGCGTAAAAAATTGAGTTTGGAAGATTATATGATGGCAAAATTCAACGATACGATCGCAGAGGTGCCGGTACTGGATGGTGAAAGTCAAGTAGAGGCTAAGCGCAGACAATTATTCTATCTGAATATCATCTGGTTCATGACAACACTTCTAGATCGGAAAGACCGGATGAGCATGGGAGCCAGCCTTGAGGTGAGGGTACCGTTTGCCGACCACCGGCTTGTTGAATATGTCTGGAACATCCCATGGGAAATGAAGATGCACGGCAACAGAGAAAAAGGAATCCTGCGCAAAGCATTGGAGGGCACATTGCCAGATGAAGTATTATATCGTAAAAAAAGTCCGTATCCTAAGACTCATCACCCGGGCTATACGCAGACAGTACAGGGGATGCTGTCAGAATTCATGGCTGATTCGAACAGTGCGCTGCATGAATTCTTTGACAGGGCTACACTGCAAAAAATGATTGAGTCCGAGGGCGCATCCTTCAAAGTGCCTTGGTTCGGCCAGCTAATGACAGGCCCACAGCTCCTCGCACAGCTGGCGCAAATTCATATCTGGTTCAGGGATTATAATATTAATATTGCGGACTGAAAAAGCAAGCCCGGGATGTGGGCTTGCTTTTAAATATTCTTAGTGCTTTGCATCCCGGCGAGTCAGGAGTCCGAACCTTTTTAATGACATTATCGTGCCCTTATGCGAGGAAAATTTCATCTATAAGGATATATTTAAGAGCGAATCGTACCCTTATGCGAGGAGAATGTCATCTATAAGGGTACAATTAAGAGCGAATCGTACCCTTATGCGAGGGAAATGTCATCTATAAGGGTACAATTAAGAGTGAATCATACCCTTATGCGAGGGGAATGTCATCTATAAGGGTACAATTAAGAGTGAATCATACCCTTATGCGAGGGAAATGTCATCTATAAGAGTATATTTAAGAGCGAATCGTATCCTTATGCGGCAGTTTGATCTCCATTCCTATTCTGCCTGCACTTGAGAGGCATCAGGAATAAAAGACTTCTTCACCCAAACCCGCGACCTCCACCGCCACAGCATAAGCAGACCGCGCAGCCATTCGTCGGCGATAAAGGCGATCCATATCCCAACAAGCCCCATACCGAAATAGATTCCCAGGAAGTAAGACAAAGTCACGCTGACTCCCCACATTGACAGAATGCCCATATAAACTGGGAACTTCACATCTCCGGCCGCCCTGAGTGAACTGATCAGCACCAGGTTAAAAGATCTGCCTGGTTCAAGGATGATCGTAAGCAAGATCAATGTGGTGCCGAGTTCGATGATACTCATATTATCAGTGAAGATACCCAGCAGGTCTTTCGAGAAGAAGGAGACAAGCGCAGCAGTGGCGATCGAAATGATAATCGCCAGCTTCAAGCTTTTTAGTGCCCGCTTATAAGCATTCTCAATTTCCTTTGCGCCTACCATGTGGCCAATCAAAATCTGTGTGCCCTGGCTGATGGCGATACTGAAAAGGAAGATGAACATCATGACATTTTGAGTATAAACCTTAGCTGTTAAAGCCTGGGTTCCAAGGGTAGCGATAAAATACGTGATCACCATCTGCGATCCATTGTAGCTCAAATGCTCGCCGGCAGAAGGAATCCCGATATTAAGCAGATTTTTCAAATGTTTTTTTGGAAAGCTGAAAAGCATCGAAATAGGCAATGATCCAGGGACTCGCCTGGTCAGGACGTAAATGGCAGCCAACAATCCGAGGATTCTGCTGACAGTGGTGGAAATCGCCACACCTTCTACACCTAAGACAGGGAAGCCGAATGGCCCGAAGATGAACAAATAGTTGCCGATGACATTCAGCACATTCATCCCAATCGTGACATACATGATATCTCGGGTAAAGCCATAGCTGCGGATAATGCTGCTCACCGTCATGATTAAGGATTGAATAAACGAAAATCCGCCGACGATTTTCAGATAGGAATTAGCTTCTTCAAACAGCTCGGGCGGCAGGTCCATTATTCGCAGTAATTGCTCGCTGAAAATGAAAACAGCACCGCTCAGAATCAATCCGAATACAAGGTTTGCGCCGATGGAGACCACAGAAACTTCACGGGCATCGTCATCCATTTTCGCGCCAAGGTTCTGCGCAACAAGAATTGCGGTACCAGTCGCGATGAAGCCGAACATAACGATGACCATGGACAGGATTTGGTTGGAAACACCGACAGCAGCCACGGAATTATCCGAATACTGGGAAAGCATCAGCGTATCGGCATTCCCCATCAGCATATAAAGCAGAATTTCAATAAAAAGAGGCCATGTAATGGCAAAAAGTGATAGTTTACCAGTTTTATTCTTCATGTTTTACATCTCCATGTTGTAATTCCTTAAGTATACAGACTACAGGAGGAATTTGAAGTGAAAAAGATTCGTTTTACGAAAAAAATATATCGGAAAAGGAGCTGAATAGTAAAATTTGTTCCAAAAAGTTGTGTATTAACAAATTTATTCTGTTATAACCAGTATTCCTTTGTGTTTAAAGAGCACGCAAATGATTATTCCGCGATTTTTGGCAGTGATTCAGCGAAAAACCCAAGTGATTCCGTGAAAATACGAAGTAATTCCGCGAAAACCAGCAGGAATTCCGCAAAAAACTGCAACATTTCCGCGATAAGGATAAAAAATCATTAAAAGTGTAAAAGTCCACGAACAGCACAAAGAGCAAACCCCTTTCCAGGCAGGAAAGGGGCTTGCTAATTTAAAATTGGAACAATGCAAATCCATTTGCAGCAATCTTGGCTGTGAGATCATCGCTTTCAGCTGAGTATTCTTCGCCAGTATAGATATTGGTGATTTTCCTGCCTTTTAGGTTAAATGGCAGAGGATAGACTGCCTCTTCATCGCTCATGTTCACGACGACCATAATGGTTGTGTCACCATTGGACTTCGTGTAAGCAAAGCAGCTTTCATGGTAGTCAGACGGGATGAAGTGAAGTTCACCTTCATTTGCCAGAAGCGGATATTCTTTGCGAAGCTGAATCATCTTTTGCACGTGTGCGAACATCTCCTGGTTCTGATCTTCTTCATTCCACTTCATACATTCGCGGCATCCCGGATCTTGTGGACCACTCATGCCGATTTCATCGCCATAATAAATACATGGTGTACCGATGTAAGAGAGCAATACAGTGAAGATTTGTTTTACTTTATCCTCGTCGCCTCCGCACTCAGTCAAGATTCTTGGTGTATCATGGCTGCCAATCAAGTTGAACGCAACCTCGTTGACGTTCTTCGGATACATATGATTGACTGTCGTCATGTTCTCGATGAATTCTTTTACCGTGATGGATCCACGGGCAAATAGATTCAAAATGTTTGTCGTAAAAGGATAGTTCATGACAGCGTCGAACTGGTCGCCGCGCAGCCATGGCATTGAATCGTGCCAGATTTCACCGAGTATATAGAGATCAGGCTTGATTGCTTTCACTTCAGTACGGAATTTTCTCCAGAAAGAGTGGTCGACTTCATTGGCGACATCCAGTCTCCAGCCGTCGATATCAAACTCGCGGACCCAGTATCGGCCAACTTCAAGCAGGTACTCAATGACCTCAGGATTTTCCGTATCCAGCTTCGGCATTGATTTCTCGAAAGCGAAGGTATCATAATTCGGTCTTGGTTCCATTACTAGCGGGAATTCATTAGTGTGGAACCAGTCCTTATAAGGAGACTCCGCACCTTTTTCAAGTACATCCTGGAACTGAGGGAAGTAGAACCCACTGTGATTGAAGACAGCATCGAGCATGACCTTGATGCCATGATCGTGGCATACCTGTACCAGCTTTTTCATCGTTTCTTTATCCCCGAACTGCGGATCGATTTCCATATAATCAATCGTGTCATACTTATGGTTGGAATAGGCTTTGAAGATAGGCGTAAAATAAATACCGTTGATGCCAAGCTTAGCAAGATAATCAATATTGTTTATTACACCCTGGAGATCGCCGCCAAAGAAATTATCCCGTTCGGGAGGAGCACTGCCCCAAGGCAAAGCACATTCTGGATCATTTGAAGGATCTCCGTTGCCAAAGCGCTCAGGGAATATCTGATACCAAACTGTATCTTTCACCCATGAAGGAGCACGGAACACATCAATATTGTTAAGGTAAGGGAAGGCATAATAATAGCCTGTATCATCCAAAGGAGGTTCTCCATAAAACCCTTTTTCAGTCAAACAAGCTGTTTCGTTGCCATCATTTAAAATAAAACCGTAACGCATCCTGCGGAAAGGAGGTTTAATAGAGACGAACCAGTAATCGAACAGCTGGTCTGATCCGCTTTTGATCATAGGAACGGTATTTGTATTCCATTTTCCATCCTGCCAGTCATATGGATCGCCATTTAAAAGGGAAACTTCTTTCATATCATCTTTTTTAGTGCGAATGCGAATATGTAGTTCTACGTTAGTGCAAGCGTATGCATAATTGTCTTTAGGACGGTGGTAAATCGCTTCTTTTAACAACTGGAAACCATTCCTTTCACTATTAACTGATTATGATTGTGACTTCAAACGAGCACTAACTGAATTTAATGCTCTATCTGATGAAATTTTAACGGAAAGCGCTACAATACATCAAGAATAAAACAAGGGTAGAACACTCATTTTGAAATGTCAATTAATAAAAAATCGATTCACAAAACTTTAACGAATTCACATCACTTAAAAAAAAATTTAAAAAACTAGTTGTCAAAAGTATTTTAGTCTTTATAATAAGAGGTAGGTTGTGCAATCGTTTTCATAGACTTGCAAACAGAGTTACAAACGTTTGCACAGACATTGAACGTTCTGCGCAATAATTAGTTACAACATATTTTTAGGAGGGGTATACACATGAAAAAGACATTGTCGATTTTCATGATGCTGATCTTAATGATCGGCGCACTTGCAGCTTGTGGACCTAAAGAAGAAGAAAACACAGGTTCAAAAGACAACGGCGAGAAAACAGAAGACGCTTCTAAACCAGAGAAGCTAGTAGTTTGGGAAGACAAAGATAAGTCTGGCTGGCTTGAAAAAGTAGCAGCAGACTTCGAAAAAGAACATGGTGTTAAAATCGAGTTCAAAGAAGTAGAAATGGCTACAAAAATGAAAGAACAATTACGTCTTGACGGTCCTGCGGGAACTGGCCCGGACATCATCACTCTTCCACACGACCAAATTGGTGAGCTTGCAGTTCAAGGACACATCACTGAACTAAAGGTAAGCGACGATGTGAAGGGCGCTTTCTCTGAGTCTTCAATCAATGCACAATCTTTCGATGGTAAACTATACGGACTTCCTAAGTCTGCTGAAACTCCAGTATTCATCTACAATAAAGCTCTTATGACTGAAGTTCCTGCTACAATGGAAGATTTATACGAATTCGCAAAAGCTAACACTAAAGATGGCAAGTACGGTTTCCTTGCTCTTTGGGATAACTTCTACTTTGCGCACGCTCCAATCGGTGGCAACGGCGGTTATGTATTCGGGGAAAAAGACGGCGCTCTTGATCCACAAGACCTTGGTTTGAACAACGAAGGTGCAGTAGAAGGTACTGAATACATCCAGAAGTGGTACGCTGAAAAGTTATTCCCTAACGGAATTATCGGTGAAAACGGCGGATCTGCTATGGACGGACTATTCAACGAAGGTAAAGTTGCTTCTGTTATGAACGGACCATGGCATTCGGCGGAATGAAAGATGCTGGCATCGAGTTTGGTGTAGCTCCATTCCCTAAATTTGCTGATGGCACTCCAATGAAGACATTCATGGGTGTAAAAGGCTGGCACGTTTCTTCTTACTCTAAGAACCAAGATTGGGCTGTTAAGTTTCTTGAGTACATCACTAACGACGAAAATGCGAAATACCGTTTCGAACAAACGGCTGAAGTTCCAACAAACGTAGCACTTGTTGACGATCCAGCAATCGCTGAGAACGAAGGCGCTAAAGCTGTTGCACTTCAGACTCAAGACGCAGTTCCAATGCCTAACATCCCTGAAATGGGTGAGGTTTGGGGACCAATGGCAAGCGCATTGCAAACTGTTGTAACAGGCAAAGCTAAGCCACAGGAAGCTCTTGATTCCGCTGTAAAGCAAATCGAACAAAACATCCAGCAAAACCACGCAAAATAATAGCAGCAAGGTAACAGTACCTCCCTTGGGAGGTACTGTTATATTTTCCACTATGAAATTCCAGTTTCTGTTTTTTTCGTAGACGGAATGTGAAAAGTCACAAAGTTTACGAAAACTGCAGTAAAAAAGTCTTTCATTGAGCAAACGGTTGCGCTAAAATAGATTTATACCTAATCAGGTGCTTCATGAGAGTGGAAACAGGAAAATTCGATACAATAAATAAGTGTTGCGTCGAGAAAATTCCAGTAAGGAAAACAATGTATTCGTTCTCATAAAGCATCTGATGCTTTTAACAAGGTCTCTTCGCAAAGATCGTAGTTTCTTTTCATTACTTATCCATTCTTCTAAAAAGCCTATTAGCAAAGCGGCGGGATTGACTGAGAATGGTTTAAAGTAAGCATAAGAAGCGGGTTAAACGATTAGTGCCTTAAAAAACATAGAAAGAGAAAGGGGAATATAGGATGGAGAAGAAATCCTATCAAACCAACCACCGTAGAATAGCAACAGCCCTTTCGATTATTCCAGGGCTAGGACAGCTATACAACAAACAATATTTAAAAGGGATCGCATTTCTTATTTTAACCGGTGCATTCTTCGGTGTATTCGCAGATCTGCTTAACATGGGTTTATGGGGTTTGTTTACTCTTGGAGAGCAGACGCCACGTGACCATTCCATCTTCTTAATGGTTGAAGGGATCCTGGCACTGATTGTCCTGCTTTTTGGAATCGGTTTCTATCTATTCAACTTAAATGATGCATATAAGACTGGCCTGAAGAGAGACATGGGAGAGCGTCTTAGCACTGTTAAGGAACAATACAACAATTTAATTGATAATGGATTCCCATACTTAATCATGTCACCGGGATTCCTGCTTCTAATTTTCGTTGTTGTTTTCCCAATCATTTTCGTAGTCTTGCTCGCATTTACAAACTATGATCTTTACCACTCACCGCCTGCAAAGCTGGTTGACTGGGTTGGACTTAAAAACTTCTTTGATTTGTTTCAATTAGAATCTTGGCGTCAGACATTCTTCTCTGTACTTTCATGGACAATCATCTGGACATTCGTTGCTACAACTTTCCAGGTTGCATTGGGAATGTTCCTGGCAATTCTCGTAAACCAGAAGGATGTAAAAGGAAAGGCAATCATCCGTACTGTGTTCATTCTTCCTTGGGCAGTACCTGCTTTCGTATCAATCCTTGTATTTGCTGGTATGTTCAATGAATCATTCGGTGCCATCAACCGCGACATTCTTGGTTTCTTTGGAATCGATCCAATACCATGGATGACTGAAGCGATGTATACCAAAGTCGCCTTGATCATGATTCAAACATGGCTTGGATTCCCGTTCATTTTCGCGATGGTAACCGGTGTACTTCAATCCATTCCGGAAGAATTGTACGAAGCTGCAACTGTGGACGGCGCGACGAACTTCCAAAAATTCAAGAACATTACATTGCCGCTTGTCCTATTCGCTACAGCGCCAATCCTTATTACGCAGTACACATTCAACTTCAATAACTTTAATATTATTTATCTCTTCAATGGCGGCGGACCTGCAGTTTCGGGTGCGAATGCCGGAGGAACAGATATCTTGATTTCGTGGATTTACAGTCTCACAATGACATCTGCACAATATTCAAAAGCTGCAGCTATCACAATGCTTCTTTCATTGATTGTTATTGGAGTAGCTTTATGGCAGTTCAAGAGAACGAAATCATTCCAAGAAGAGGATATGATGTAATATGAGTATCAAACGACAGAAATATATCAGACTGACACTAACGTATCTTGTGATTTTGGCAATGTTTGCGATCATTATCTACCGCTCCTTTGGATTGTCGGTTCATCCTTCAACCCGGGGCAAAGCTTGTCCGGTTCAAGCATCATTCCGGAAAATGCAACGCTTGCTCACTATAAGGAGCTTTTCGATACTAACCAGAGCGCGTACTTGTACTGGTACTGGAATTCATTGAAGGTAAGTGTACTGACAATGGTATTTACAGTCATCCTTGTCAGCCTGACGGCGTATTCATTTTCACGATATCGTTTTATCGGACGTAAAAACAGTTTGATGACATTCCTGATCCTGCAGATGATTCCAAACTTTGCAGCGCTGATCGCTATTTTCATCCTTGCATTATTGACTGGCTTACTTGATACTCATTTAGGCTTGATTCTTGTATATGTTGGGGGCGCAATCCCGATGAATACTTGGTTGATGAAGGGCTATCTTGATACAATCCCGAAAGAACTTGATGAATCAGCTAAAATGGACGGTGCCGGCCACTTGAGGATTTTCTTCCAAATCGTCATGCCGCTTGCGACACCTATCATCGCGGTTGTAGCATTGTTCGCGTTCATCGCTCCATTTGGAGATTTCATCCTTGCGAGAATTCTATTAAGAACGGAAGAAAAGTACACACTTGCTGTTGGTCTATATGATATGGTAGCCAAACAGTTCGGTGCAGAATTCACAACATTTGCTGCCGGTGCCGTACTGATCGCTGTTCCGATTGCAATCCTGTTCCTGTCATTCCAAAAATACTTTGTTTCTGGTTTGACGGCAGGAGGAACAAAAGGATAATCTATTAGGGCAAAGACATTTTAAGCAAAGGCCATATTTGGCCTTTGCTTAAATTATGAGGAGGACCGGAGATGAAAAAGATTCTCATCTTCATTTTGATTTGGTTTCTTCTTTTTAACGCCCTCCCGGCAGGCGCGGTTAAAAATGAAGGACGCAAATGGCAGGATGAAACAATTTATTTTTTAATGGTTGACCGTTTTAACAACGGTGACAATAGCAATGATTTCGAGGTGGATGCAAATGATCCTAAAGCCTATCATGGAGGCGACTTCCAGGGTGTCATCGATCAGCTGGATTACATCAAGGATATGGGATTTACCGCCATCTGGCTGACGCCTGTTTTCGATAATGTCGATAAAGGCTACCATGGGTATTGGATCAAGGACTTCTATAATACAGAAGAGCATTTCGGAAGCGTTGACAAGTTCAAAGAGCTGGTAAAAGAGGCACATGATCGGGATATCAAGATCATTCTTGATTTTGTTGTCAACCATGTCGCTCCAGAACATGAATGGGTAAATGATCCAGCCAAGAAAGACTGGTTCCATGAAAAACAGGATATCTTTGACTGGAATGACCAGGAACAACTGGAGAATAACTGGCTTTATGGACTTCCCGATTTAGCTCAGGAAAATCCAGAAACAAGGAAATATTTACTGGATGCAGCTAAATGGTGGATTGAAGAAACGGATATTGACGGGTACAGGCTGGATACTGTCCGCCACGTACCGGTTGATTTTTGGTCTGATTTTTCAAAAGAAGTGAAAAGTATCAAGGATGACTTTTATCTGATTGGCGAGGTTTGGTCTGATGATCCAAATTATATTGCAGAATATGATAAAGCAGGCATCGATGGTTTTGTTGATTTTCCATTGAATGAGCAGCTGCGCACGGCATTCGAAAAACCAGATCAAACTTTGGACTGGCTAATGGCAACAGCGAAAAGAAATAAAGCGATTTATGAGAACCCTGAGTTGATGGGTAATTTTATCGACAACCATGATATGGTCAGGTTCACAAGGAAAGCAGTCCAGAACAGGCATCATCCAGGAACGAGATGGAAGATGGCGCTGACATATATGTATACTGCTCCAGGAATCCCGATTGTATATTACGGAAGTGAGATAGCCCTGGACGGCGGGGAAGACCCGGATAACCGCAGACAGATGAGTTTCAGGGCGGATAAAGAATTAATTGATTACATCACGAAAATTGGTGAACTGCGCAATGACCTTCCTTCATTAAGGAGAGGCGATTTGGAAGTTCTATATGAAAAGAAGGGTATGGCCGTTTTCAAGAGGACCTATGAAAACGAAACTTCTGTCATTGCAATCAATAATACCTCGAATACCCAGAATGTCACACTGACAGCGGATCAGCTGGAAGATGATAAAGAGTTGAGGGGCTTGCTTGCGGATGACCTTGTCAGAAGCAAGGATGGAGAGTATAAGCTTGCATTGGAACGTGAAAAAGCAGAAATTTATGTGCTTGCCGATAAGACAGGATTGAATATTCCTTATTTAACTGTAATGGGTGCTGTATATGCAGCGTTCTTCGGCTTCATTTTCCTCCTTTTCAAAAGAAGGAAACGAAGCAAGGAATAGTGAGAGCAAGACCAAAACTTGCCTCCATTGTTGTTTAATGGAGGCTTGAAAAAATAAGAAAAAATACGGGACAAATCATTTATAATAAAGATAAGTGTTTTTTCTGGCAAAAGGGAGGGGAAACTTAATGGCTGTCACAATAAAAGATGTTGCGAAGGTAGCTAACGTCGCGCCTTCAACTGTCTCGCGTGTAATCGCCAATAGTCCGAGGATCAGCGAAAAAACGAAAGAGAGAGTCAGGGAGGTTATGGACCAGCTTGGGTATCACCCAAACTTCATCGCCAGAAGCCTAGCTAGCCAATCTACCCGGGCAATCGGCCTGGTCATGCCAAGCTCTACTGATGTCGTCTTTCAGAATCCGTTCTTTCCAACTGTCTTAACAGGTTTGAGCGAAGGAGCGCATTCAAAGCAATACGCTCTTCACATGACAACTGGAAAAACAGAGGATGAAATCTTCGATGGTGTGGTCGCGATGGTTCAGGGCGGCAGAGTAGATGGTGTGGTTCTTTTATATTCAAAGGTGGAAGACAGGGTCATTGCTTATTTGAAGGAAAGAAAATTTCCGTTTGTTGTGATTGGTAAGCCTTTTAAAGATGATGAAAACACTAATTATGTCGATAACGATAATTTTAAAGCAGGCAAAGAAGTGACCGAGCATCTAATCCAGCTTGGTCATGACCGTATTGCTTTTATTGGAGGAAATCTGGATTTAGTCGTGACTGTTGAACGTCTGCTTGGCTATGAAAAAGCTTTGAGAAACTCTGGAATCCATCTGGAAGATAAGTACATTGTCAATGATGAATTCCTACGTGAAAGCGGCCAGGATGCTGTTGAGGTTTTACTTTCGTTAGATCAGCCACCTACCGCAATGGTAGTTGCCGATGACTTGATGGCACTAGGTGTGTTGAATAAGCTGGATGAAATGGGAATTGCAGTGCCACAAGATGTTTCTATCGTCAGCTTTAACAATGTACTGATTGCCGAGATGCTAGACCGCCTTTAACTTCTGTAGATATTAACATTTTCGATCTGGGATACCAGGCAGCGAAAAGCTTGATTCAAATTATAGAGAATCCTAAAGAGCCAATTAAACGAATTATCGTTCCGTTCAAAATTGTCACTCGATATTCTTGCGGTCATCCTAAGGGTTATAAAGAAGTACTAGTGTAAACTAAGCCATACAAAAGGAACTGCACCCCAATTGTAGATAATCTACAACTGGGGTGCAGTTTTTTTGTTGTTTAGGAAACTATAAAA